>CALMYO010000039.1 GCA_937873685.1 uncultured Paracoccaceae bacterium | reverse complement strand
CCGAACCCTGGCCACCCTTCTTCGCGTCTCTCACGCTGATGTTCCAGCGCGAGGTGGCGCAGCGCATCGTCGCCATGCCAGGAAGCGACCATTATGGGCGGCTCGGCGTGCTCGCCGGCTGGCGCACCAGGGCCGAGATGGTGTTCGACATTCCGCCACAGGCCTTCTGGCCGCCGCCGAAGGTGACATCGACCGTGGTGCACATCGTACCCAATGTCTCGCCCCTGCCAGCTAGACTGAAGACGCTGGAGGCGGTCACACTCGCTGCATTCGGCCAACGGCGCAAGATGCTGCGCCAGAGCCTGAAGGGTATCGGCGGACAGGCGCTGCTGGACAGGGCGGGCATCGACGGCGCGCGCCGGGCTGAAACGCTTGACATCGCTGAATTCTGCCGGCTGGCGAATGCGTTGGAGAACTGAAACAAGAAGTGCACCCTGCAAAATCCGGGTAGTGATTCCCGATGTACGGTGCGCCCTTGCACTGTTGGAGACGACGCAACTGCATTGCCGGTGTGCGGTCGAAGATGTGTTGTTGCAACTCGCATTGACACACATTGTGCGGCCGCAGCCCAACCGGACAACCCGCAACAGTGCCGGTCCGGAAGGCGACGCCAACGAGACGCTGCGAAAGGCTGTGGGGCTCTGAAACAAGCGCTGTCTCTCCCCGGAGTTTGCAGCTAAAGCGCCGCCATGGCCAAAACCCGCACCGCCTTCATCTGCGCCAATTGTGGCAACGTGACCGCCCGTTGGGCCGGGCGATGTGACGCCTGTGGCGAATGGAACTCGATTGTCATGAAAGCGGTGCAATGCTTGCGGCAAATGGCGTCTGTTGGTCGCGTACATCGCAGGAGCGGGGGTGCCGGTCGACAAGCGTATCGCACCCGACGATGCGGTGTGCGACCTCGGAACAGTCGGCTGCGAAACGCAGTCCGGTTTGGGGAGATGCTGTCGGCGAAGCTGTGTGCCGGACGTGTTCGACCGCCCGTGGAATGGACGGCCGGAGAGTTTTCTCCTTGACAAGATGTTCTATTTTCGTTCCTTTTCCGGGCGGAGGGATCCATGGCGACGAGTCGAAAACTCAACAGAACCTTGAAGGCGTTCATCGAAAAACAACCAGTGTTTTTCGTGGCGACGGCGGACGTTGACGGGCGGGTGAACGTGTCGCCGAAGGGAATGGACACATTGCGCATTATCGACGACAACCGGATCGTGTGGCTCAACCTCAGCGGCAGCGGGAATGAGACTGCCGCGCACGTAAAAGCCACAGGGCGGATGACACTCATGTTTTGCGCTTTCGAAGGCGCGGCTATGATCTTGCGCGTTTACGGCAAGTCCGGTGTACTTCATCCGGGTGATCCAGGTTGGGCGGACCGTGCTTCACGCTTTCCGGAGATCGCCGGCAGCCGCCAGATCTTCGACCTGGCGATTGATTTGGTGCAGACGTCCTGCGGAACCGGCGTACCGGTCATGGAGTTCCGGAAATCGCGCGCCGAAGAAGAACTGGTACCCTATTATGAGGAGTTGGGCAGCGATGGCGTCAAGGACTACTGGGCGCGAAAAAACACGAAGACGATCGACGGCAAGTCGACCAGTATCTTGGCCGAACCGGCGGACGCAAATGATATTTTCGGGTGAAGCGATTGAGCCGTTGAAGCCGGTTTGCGCTGAAGATTGCACGAGTTGCGCTTTCGTGACGATAAACTTTGGCTAGACCGGTACGCACTCAATATGTCTGCGCCAATTGTGGCAACGTGACCGCCCGTTGGGCGGGGCGATGCGACGCGTGTGGCGAGTGGAACTCGATCTCAGAGGAAGCGGCGGGCGGCGGCGTTGCCTCCGGCCCGTCCGCCCTGCGCAGCCCGCGCAAGGGCCGTCCGGTTGCGCTCGCCACGCTTTCCGGCGTCGCCGAGGATGCGCCGCGCATGCTGTCGGGCATCGGCGAACTGGACCGGGTAACCGGCGGCGGATTCGTGCCGGGTTCGGCCCTGCTGATCGGCGGCGATCCGGGCATCGGCAAATCGACCCTGCTGATGCAGGCGGCGGCGGCCATGGCGAAACGCGGCGGCGCGGTGGTCTATGTCTCGGGCGAGGAAGCGGTGGCGCAGGTGCGGCTGCGCGCACAACGCCTTGGCGCTGCCGATGCCCCGGTGGCGCTTGCCGCCGAAACCAATGTGGAAGACATCCTCGCCACGCTGAACGCCGGGCCGCGCCCCGACCTTGTGATCCTCGATTCGGTGCAGACACTGTGGACCGACGCGGTGGAATCGGCGCCGGGTACGGTGACGCAGGTGCGCGCCTCGGCGCAGGCGATGATCCGTTTTGCAAAGGCATCCGGCGCGGCGATCGTCCTCGTTGGCCATGTCACCAAGGACGGCCAGATTGCCGGGCCGCGCGTGGTGGAGCACATGGTCGATGCGGTATTGTATTTCGAGGGCGAGGGCGGTCACGCCTATCGTATCTTGCGCGCGGTGAAGAACCGCTTTGGCGCAACCGACGAGATCGGTGTCTTCTCGATGACCGATTCGGGCTTGCGCGAGGTCGCCAACCCGTCTGAACTCTTCCTCGGTGAGCGCAATGCCGCCGCGCCGGGCGCCGCCGTGTTTGCCGGCATGGAGGGGACGCGGCCGGTGCTGGTGGAAATCCAGGCGCTGGTAGCCCCCTCTTCGCTCGGCACGCCGCGGCGCGCTGTGGTCGGCTGGGATTCGGCGCGCCTCGCCATGGTGCTAGCGGTGCTTGAAGCCCATTGCGGTGTGCGCCTTGGCGCGCACGACGTCTATCTCAATGTCGCAGGCGGCTATCGCATCGGCGAGCCGGCGGCCGATCTGGCGGTCGCCGCCGCGCTCGTTTCCTCGCTTGCCGGACTTGCCCTGCCATCGGGAAGCGTCTATTTCGGCGAAATCAGCCTGTCGGGCGCCGTCAGGCCGGTTTCGCACGCGCAGCAGCGTCTCAAGGAGGCCGAGAAACTCGGCTTTGCAGAGGCGGTGCTGCCGGCAGGTAGCGCCGATGTCGGGACCGGTCGCAAGGGTTTGCGCGAAACGGCGACGCTGGTGGAGCTCGTGGCCGCGATAGCCGGAGAAAGCGAAAGCGGCGACAGACGCGACAGGTCCCGTAATGGGGATTGAACGATCGCCCGGTCGCTCTCGGATATCTGGTCACAGATGCCGGCGAGGCGGGCGGGCGAGACGCAAGAAGGACGGAGCAAACGATGCCGATCACCCTGCTGGACGGCGTACTTATCGGTTTGACGCTGGTGTCGGCAGTGCTGGCCATGGTGCGCGGGTTTTCGCGCGAGGTGCTGTCGATCGCCTCCTGGGCGCTGGCGGCGGTGGCGGCCTTCTTCCTCTACAAACCGCTGACGCCGATCGCCCAGAGTTACATCTCGAGCGAAACATTCGCCAAGATCGCCGCCGGCGGCGCGGTTTTCGTGGTGGCGCTGATCGTCGTGACATTCATCACCATGCGCATCGCCGACATGATCATCGACAGCCGCA
The DNA here is from genome assembly GCA_937873685.1 of uncultured Paracoccaceae bacterium. Classification (GTDB taxonomy): domain Bacteria; phylum Pseudomonadota; class Alphaproteobacteria; order Rhizobiales; family Rhizobiaceae; genus CALMYO01. The sequence continues at coordinate 16,334 of CALMYO010000039.1, read as the reverse complement.
TTGGTCCGCTCGACCGCACGCTCGGTTTCGTGTTCGGCGCAGTGCGCGGCATCATCGTGGTGGCGGTGGCGTTGCTGTTCTTCAACTGGCTGGTTGGCGACCGGCCGCCGACATGGGTGGCGGAAGCAAAGTCGAAGCCGCTGCTCGACCAGGTTGGTGAGCGCATTGTGCGTCTGCTGCCGGAAGATACCGACGAGATTCTCGGCAAGATCAAGGGCGAAGAAGCAGCGCCCGAGGGCGAGGCGCCGGCAGCCAACTGATGCCCGGCTGTCTTGCATCGCCGGACGAACGGTCCGACCGCAAGGTCGGCGCATCCTGATCGAAGTGTTGGGGAAACGACGGCATGGCCACCGATTTGACCTCGAACCCCGATTGCCCCACCGGAGACGATGACGACCGCCTGCATGAAGAATGCGGCGTGTTCGGCATCTACAACCGCCAGGATGCGGCGTCCTACGTGACGCTCGGTCTGCACGCACTGCAGCATCGCGGGCAGGAAGCGGCGGGCATCTGCTCCTATGACGGCATGCAGTTCCATGTCGAACGCCATCTCGGCCTGATCGGCGACAATTTCACCAAGGCCTCGGTCATCGAACGTCTTGGCGGCAACCGCGCCATCGGCCACACCCGCTATTCGACGACCGGCGGCGCCGGGCTGCGCAACGTGCAGCCGCTGTTTGCCGAATTTGCCGGCGGCGGGTTCGCTGTGGCGCATAACGGCAACATCACCAATGCGATGACCGTGCAGCGCGATCTGCAGAAGCGCGGTGCGATCTTCTCGTCCACCTCCGACACCGAAACCATCCTGCATCTGATCGCGATGAGCCAGGGACCCGACCTGCTGGCTCGGTTCAATGATGCGGTTTCGCAGCTTGAAGGCGCGTTTTCGCTGGTCGCCCTGTCGGAAAAGAAGATGATCGGCTGCCGCGATCCACTCGGCATCCGCCCGCTGGTGCTGGGCGATCTCGACGGCTCGTGGATCCTTGCATCCGAAACCTGTGCGCTCGACATCATGGGCGCGCGCTTCGTGCGCGACATCAAGCCGGGCGAGGTGGTCGTCGTCACCGAGCACGGAGTGGAGAGCCATTTTCCCTTTGCGCCGCAAAAACCGCGGCTGTGCATCTTCGAATACGTCTATTTCGCCAGGCCGGACAGCAACATAGAGGGTCGCAACGTCTATCAGGCGCGGCGGCGCATCGGCGAGGAACTGGCGCGCGAAAGCCCGGTCGATGCCGACATTGTGGTGCCTGTGCCCGATTCAGGCACGCCGGCGGCGATCGGTTTTGCTGCCGCCGCCAACATTCCGTTCGAACTCGGCATCATCCGCAACCACTATGTCGGGCGCACCTTCATCCAGCCGACCGATTCGATCCGCCACATGGGCGTGAAGCTGAAGCATAACGCCAACCGCTTTTCGCTGTCCGGCCGGCGGGTGGTGCTGGTCGACGATTCGATCGTGCGCGGCACCACCAGCCAGAAGATCGTGCAGATGGTGCGCGACGCCGGCGCGCGCGAGGTGCACATGCGCATCGCCTCGCCGCCCACCATGTCGCCCTGCTTCTATGGCGTCGACACGCCGGAAAAGAGCAAGCTGCTGGCCTCGCGCATGAGCGTTGCCGAGATGGCCGATTTCATCCGCGTCGATTCGCTCGCCTTCCTGTCGATCGACGGGCTCTACCGGGCCGTGAACCAGCCATCGCGCGATCCTCAATGCCCGCAATTCTGCGACGCCTGCTTCACCGGCGATTATCCGACCCGGCTTGCCGATCGCGACGGCGCCGGCAAGGTGCGCCAGCTTTCCCTGCTTGCCGGAAACGGGTGAGACATGACCACATTTGACCTTACCGGCCGCGTAGCGGTTGTCACCGGCGCGTCGCGCGGCATCGGCTATCACTTGGCGAAGCAACTGGCGGCAGCCGGCGCGCATGTGATCGCGGTTGCGCGCACGCAAGGCGGGTTGGAGGAACTCGATGACGAAATCAGGGCCGAGGCGGAGCGCACAGGCAAGGGCGCAGCGACCCTTGTGCCCCTCGATCTCACCGACATGGCTGGCATCGACCGTCTCGGTGGCGCGATCAACGAGCGCTGGGGCAAGCTCGACATCCTGATTGCCAATGCCGCGATCCTCGGCGTGATCGCGCCGATCGGCCATGTCGAGGCGAAGGTGTTCGAGAGGGTGATGGCGGTAAATGTCACCGCCACATGGCGTCTTATTCGCTCCGTCGATCCGTTGCTGCGCAAATCCGACGCCGGGCGCGCAGCGATCATGTCATCCAGTTCCGCCCATTCCTGCCGCGCCTTCTGGAGCGCCTATGCCGCATCCAAGGCCTCAGTCGAGGCTTTGGCGCGCTCATGGGCCGCCGAGACCCAGAACATGCCTTTGCGTGTCAACAGCGTCGATCCGGGCGCGACACGCACGGCGATGCGCGCGCAGGCCGCTCCCGGCGAGGATCCGATGACATTGCCGCATCCTTCCGAAGTTGCCTCCCGCATCCTGCCGGTCATTGCCCTTGAAGTCACGGAAACCGGCCTGTTGTGGGAGTCAAGCCAGATGCGCTTCCTCTCCTACAACCGGCCGGACTGACGGCCAGGGCGCGCCGCGCCGAAAGCTTGAGCAAGGAACCGACATGAACAGGGCCGAGAAACGTCGCAAGGAAGCCGCAGCACGGCGCGAGGGCGTCGATCCCCATGCCGCGCAGATGCAGATGGCGGGCGCGCAATACAATGCGGGCCGCTTCCGCGAGGCGGCGGCGCTGTGCGACGCGATCCTGACGAAATCCGGCATTCACGGCCACGCGCTGTTTCTCGGCGGCTTGTGCCGGCTGCGCATGGGCGACGCCGACTCGGCGGCGCGCATGCTGCGGCGCGCGGCGCAACTGATGCCGGACAACGCGCAGGTTCATGCGCAATTCGCTTCTGCGCAGATTGCGCTCCGCGACGTGGAGGGTGCGGCGAAATCCTTCACGTCGGCGATTGCCGCAAAGCCCGATTTCGCCGAGGCGCATGCGCATCTTGGCATGCTGGAAAGCTGGCGCGGCGACCACGCTGCCGCCGCCGCACGTTTCGAAGAGGCGTTGCGGCTTGAGCCGTCCAATCCCGGTGTGCTGCTGAACGCCGCAAACGGACGCTTGCGCGGCGGCGATCCGCATGGGGCGGCTGAACTCTACCAGCGCATTCTTGCGATTCGCGCCGACATAACCGAAGCGCATTTCGGTCTCGGCCAGGCGTTGCGCGAGATCGGCGATATAGAAGGCGCGATCGACAACTATCTCGAAGCCATGCGCCGCGGGCCGCACCCGAATGCCGCACTTTCGCTGACGCTGACGCCGCACGGCTTCAGCGATGCCGACTTCGCGCGCCTGCAAGACTGGTTCGACACCGCGCCGGCGGGCACGGATGCGCGCATGCTGACCGGCTTCGCCCTCGCCAAGGTGCTCGGCGATCGTGGCCGGCACGAGGAGGCGTTTGCCGCGTTGGCGGAGGCGAACGCGATCCAGCGCGGCCGCGTCAGCCACGATGCGGCGCGCGCCCATGCCGACATGGAGGAAATGCGGCGCGTCTTCACGCCGGCCTTCGTGGCGCAGCGTTCCGGCTGGGGCGCCCCGTCCGACGCGCCGATCTTCATCGTCGGCATGCCGCGCTCGGGTTCGACAATGCTGGAGCAGATCCTCGCCGGACACAGCCTGATCGCCGCAGGCGGCGAACTGGGCGATTTCCCGGCTGCGCTCGACAAGGCGCTGGCCGGAAAGACCGCAGGTTCTCTCGCAGCGCAGATCGCGATGCTGTCGCAAGACGAGGCGAGGGCGCTTGGCAAAGACTATCTCGCCCGCACTTCCGCGCTGCGCGGCGACAAGCCGCACCACACCGACAAGCTTCCGGGCAACTACGCGCTGGTCGGTGCAATCCGCATGGCGTTGCCGCAGGCGCGCATCATCCACAGCACGCGCGATTGGGCCGACCAGGGATTTTCGATCTTCCGCTCGTTCTTCCCGCTCGGCGGCCATGACTACGCCTACGACCTTGCCGATCTCGCCGCCGCCCGCCGCGACCACGATGCCTTGATGGCGCATTGGATATCCCTGCATGGCGACGCTATTGTCGAGGCGAAGTACGAGTCCTTCGTCGCCGATATCGAAGGCGAGACCCGCAGGCTGCTCGACGGGCTCGGCCTGCCGTTCGAGCCGACTTGCCTTGCCTTCCACGAGACGAAACGCGTGGTGCGCACCGCCAGCGCCGCGCAGGTGCGCCAGCCGCTTCGTGCTTCCCCGGTTGGCTCGTCGAAGCCGTACCTTTCCTGGCTGCAGCCGATGCTCGAAACGCGGGATGCATAGGAACCAGCCTTTGAACGCCCGCTTGTGCGCGAGATCGCACAGGCCTGGCGGCGCTTTTGCCGGTTGACCACCCGCTGCAAAACCGATTGACGTAACCGCGCCCGCCGCTAACGTTCCTTTTCGAAAATGCCGAAGGGGAGGACGGCCGATGTGGATTGTCGCACTGGTTGTGCTTGCGCTCATCGTCGCCGTCCTGGTCGCGGCGGCGATCGAACATCACCGCGGCGGCATCGGCTGGAGCCAAGCGCTTTATCTTGCCCCGCTGAAACTGTTGTTTCGCATCGATACAAGCGCGTTGGCCCCGGCGCGCGGTGCGGCCAAGCCGGTCCTCTACGTGATCTGGGACCAGTCGCGATTCGATTCGGCGTTGATGCAACTGCTCCTGCCCGCCGATACGTTGCATGTGCTCGACCCGAGAGTGAAGGGCGACTGGTTCGTGGAGACGGCGCGCGGCCTCACGCGTTCAGTCTATTTCGAAGCCGAGCACATGATTTCGAGCCGCCGGCTGCTGAAGCACCTGAAAGGCGGCGGCAGGCTGGCAGTCTACCTGCCCGACATCGTGGAGCCGGACCGGCAGGCATTTCGCCTGCACCGCGCCGTCGCCATGCTGGCGCGCAGAAGCGGCGCCATGCTGTGCCCGGTCTTTGTCTACAACAGCCGCCACCTGTCCTCCTCTTTCACGCCAGCAGAAATGGCGCCGCGCAAGCGGTTTCCCGCCCTGCGCGTCACGTGCGAGCCGCCGCGCACGCTGGAGCGCTGGATGCAGGCCGGTGAGATTGCCCACACACCGGCAAACGCCGTGTTCGACATGATGGCGCTGGCGCGCATGCGCGGTGCGCCAGTGAAAGGCGGCCTGCACGGCGCGCTGGTCGCGGCGGCCGGGCGCTACGGGCCGGGACGGGTGATCCTTGAAGACACGGTGACCGGCACGCTCACCTACAAGCGCCTGCTGATCGGCGCGCGCGTGCTCGGCCAGCGCTTCGCGACCATGGCCGACCGGGGCGAGGCAGTCGGCGTGCTGCTGCCAAACGCCAATGGCGTGATCGCCACATTGTTTGCGCTGCAATCGGCGGCGCGTGTCGCCGCGATGCTGAACTATACCGCCGGCCCTGCCTCGATCGTTTCGGCCATTGGCACTGCCCGGATCCGCACCGTGCTATCTTCACGCGCGTTCATCGAAAAGGCGCAGCTTGAGGATGTCGCCAAGGCGGTGATCGAGGCCGGCGCCAACATCGTTTGGCTGGAGGACCTGCGCGAGAGCCTTGCCTGGTGGGAAAAGCTCGTCGGCGCGCTGATGTGGCGGCGCGCCGTTCGCCCTTCCGCGACCGGCGACGCAGCGGTGATCCTGTTCACCTCCGGTTCGGAAGGCACGCCGAAGGGCGTCGTGCTGAGCCATGCCAATGTGATCAGCAATGCCGCGCAGGCCGAGGCGCGGGTCGCGATCTCGACACAGGACACGCTGTTCAACGTGCTTCCGGTCTTCCACTCCTTCGGCCTGACCGGCGGCGCGATCCTGCCGCTGTTGTCCGGCGTGCGGCTGTTCCTCTATCCCTCGCCGCTGCATTACAAGATCATCCCCTCCGTTGCCGCCAAGGTGAAGCCGACGATCATGTTCGGCACGGACACGTTCCTTGCCGGCTATGCCCGCACCGCCCGCGACAAGGATTTCGAATCGCTGCGCTTCGTCGTCGCCGGCGCCGAGGCGGTGAAGCCGGAAAGCCGCCACACGTGGCGCGACCGCTTCGGCGCCGATATCCTGGAAGGCTACGGGATGACCGAGGCCGCGCCGGTCGTTGCGGTCAATTCGTCTGCGCACAGCCGCGACATGACGGTCGGGCGCCTGCTCCCCGGCATCCAGGTTCGGCTGGAACCGGTGGAAGGCATCGAGGGCGCGGGGCGGATGTGGGTGAAGGGGCCGAACGTCATGCTCGGCTACATGACCGCCGACCGGCCGGGCGAGTTGCAGCTGCTTGCCGATGGCTGGCACGATTCGGGCGACATCGTCGCCATCGATCGCGAAGGCTATGTCGCCATTCGTGGCCGGGCCAAGCGCTTCGCCAAGATCGCGGGCGAGATGGTGTCGCTCGGCGCGGTGGAGATGCTGGTGCAATCGCTGTGGCCGGAGGACCGGCACGCCGCCGTGTCGATCCCCGACAAGCGCAAGGGCGAACGCATCGTGCTGGCGACGACCGTGCGCGACGCCAACCGCGTGACCATCCACGAATTCGGCCGCCATGCCGGCGTCACCGAATTGATGATCCCGTCGGACGTGATCACGGTCGACGAGATCCCGGTGCTTGGCTCGGGCAAGACCGACTATGTGACGACGCAGAAGGTGGTGAAGGAGAAGTTGGGCGTGTGAAAGTCCGGAATGCTACCTTTGCCCAGTCCTTCGGTCGCCACGCACTCCATTCATTCCACGCGGGACGCGCTGCTTTCCAGAACTTCGCCAACATCTGTTTCGAGCCGCTCCCGCCTTGCATACGCGCGCGCGCTGAACGGCAAGGCGAGAAGATAGGCAAGCGCGGTCAGCGTCAATGTCTCCCATGTATAGCTCATCAGCACGGCGGCATAGAGCACCACGCCAAGGATGAGCGGCATGGCGGCGCGGCGCGGGATGCGCGCCACCGTCTTGCCGGCATAGACCGGCAGGCGCGACACCATCAGGAAAGCGATCAGGAAAGTGTAGAGCGCGACGCCGAACGCCACCGCGCGCACCGGCGCAAGGCCGAGATGGCCGAGATAGACCGGCAGCAGCACCACCAGCGCGCCGGCCGGCGCAGGCACGCCGACGAAGTAATCCGACTGCCATTTCGGGCGGTCAGGATCCTCGAGCATGACATTGAACCGCGCCAGCCGCAGGCAGCAGGCTATCGCGTAGATCATCGCGGCAATCCAGCCGAAGGAGCGCGCCTGGTCGAGCACGAAGGCGTAGAGCACCAACGCCGGCGCAACGCCGAAATTGATGACATCGGCGAGCGAATCCATCTGCGCGCCGAATTTCGTCGTGCCGCCGATGGCTCGCGCGACCCGTCCATCGATCGCATCGAGGAAGGCGGCGGCCAGCACCATCGCCACGGCCACGTCGAAGCGGTGCTCGAAGGCGAGACGCACGCCGGTGAGGCCGGCGCAGATCGCCAGCACGGTGATCAGGTTCGGTACGATCTGGCGCACCGGAATCTGGCTGAACTTGCGGCGGCGTTCCTCGGGTCCGTCCGGTTCGAAAGGCTGGAACGGATCGTCGAGCATGATCAGGACACCCGCACCACCGGGCCGGCGGGCGCGCCGCCGTATTCGGCGATCACCGTTTCGCCGGCAATCGCGGTTTGTCCGACGGCGACACGCGGATGCGCATCCGCCGGCAGGTAGACATCGAGGCGCGAACCGAACCGGATCAGCCCGAACCGCTCGCCCGGCGCCAGGTGATCGCCCTCGGCCGCCCAGCACAGGATGCGGCGCGCCACCAGCCCAGCCACCTGCACCACCGCGACCTGCCCGTGTGGCCCGTCGATCAGGAGACCGTTGCGCTCGTTGTCAATCGACGCCTTGTCAAGATCGGCATTCAGGAACTTGCCCGGCGTGTGACGCACCATCGAGACATGGCCGCGCACCGGCGCCCGGTTCACATGCACCGAAAACACGTTCATGAAGATGGAGATACGCGTCATCGCCTGCGGGCCAAGGCCGAGCTCTGATGGCGGCACGGCCGGCCCGACCGCGGAGACCCGCCCGTCGGCAGGCGAAATCACCAGGCTCTCGTCCACCGGCGTGACGCGTTGCGGATCGCGGAAGAAGTAAGCGCACCAGCCGGTCAGTGCGAGCCCGATCCAGAACAGCGGCGACCAAACGATGCCGAGCAGGATTGCTGCTGCGCCGAAGGCGGCGACAAATGGCCATCCCTCGCGGCGAACGGGGACGAGAACATTGCTTATCGTTTGGACAAGGGACATACTTCTGCTTCGATCGTGAACGGTCTGGTTCACGTAGTCGCGAACGGTGGCGCGCGCAACAGAAACAGGGGGGGGAGAACGGCATGCGGCTTGCAACGACGCTGGCGCTCGTTCTTTTTGCCGGTAACGCCATTGCCGAGGAACTTCGCCTGCCGCTGTTTCGCGGGGTTTGGGCGACGGAACTTTCCCATTGCGGGCGCGACTACGCAGACGGTTTGCCGGAAGGAGCTTTCATCACGATCGGACGCGGCAGGATCGAGTTCTACGAGTCCAGTTGCGACATCGCTTCGGTGCGCAAGGTGACAGCGCGACGGTTCCGCGCGCGCCTCGCCTGTTCCGGCGAGGGCGAGACATTCGAACGCATTCTCCTCATCGAAAAGCACACGCCGCACCGATTCACAGTCATCGACGGCCCCGGCACGGGAAGCACCTACCGGCTTTGCAGGTAGCGCGGCGCCTCACATCGCCGGCGCCTTGCGCACCACCACCCCCATCTCATCTTCCTCACGCACCCGGCGCAGCCTCTCCTCCGCTTCGGTCGCCTCGCGCTGGCGATCCCACATGGAGCGGTACAGGCCATCCGGCTTGTCGAGCAATTGTCGGTGCGTGCCGCGCTCGGCGATCGCGCCGGCCTGCAGCACGATGATCTCGTCGGCGTTGATGACGGTCGAAAGTCGATGCGCGATCACCAGCGTGGTGCGGCCCCGGCTGACGAGATCGAGCGCCGTCTGGATCTCCTGTTCGGTCGCGGTGTCGAGCGCCGAGGTCGCCTCGTCGAGAATCAGGATCGGCGGGGCTTTCAGGATGGTGCGGGCGATCGCCACACGCTGCTTTTCGCCGCCGGAGAGTTTCAGGCCGCGCTCGCCGACCATGGTGCGCATGCCGTCGGGAAGGCTTGCGATGAAATCGCCGATCTGCGCCATGCGCGCGGCTTCGGCCACCTCCTCCTCGCTTGCTTCGGTGCGGCCGTAGCGGATGTTGTAGGCAATCGTATCGTTGAACAGCACGGTGTCCTGCGGCACCATGCCGATCGCCGCGCGCAAAGATTTCTGCGTCACGTTGCGCACATCCTGCCCGTCGATGGCGATCGCGCCTTGCTGGATGTCGTAGAAGCGGAACAACAGCCGCGAGATCGTCGACTTTCCCGCGCCGGACGGGCCGACGATGGCGACGGTCTTGCCGGCCGGCACCTCGAAGGAGATTCCCTTCAGGATCGGGCGGTTCTCGTCATAGCGGAAGTGCACGTCGTCGAAGCGGATCGCGCCTTGCGAGACGATGAGGGGCTTGGCGTCAGGGGAATCGGCGATTTCCGCCTCCACGTCGAGCAGGTCGAACATCTGCTCGATGTCGGTCAGCGCCTGGCGGATTTCGCGGTAGATGAATCCGATGAAGTTGAGCGGGATCGACAGCTGCATCAGCATCGCGTTGATGAAGACGAAGTCGCCAATGGTCTGTTCGCCTGCCTGCACGGCGCGCGCGCTCATCGCCATCATGACCAGCATGCCGAGACCAAAGATCGCGCCCTGGCCGAAGTTCAGCCAGCCGAGCGATGTCCACACCTGCGTCGCCGCCTTCTCGTAGCGCGCCATCGAGGCGTCGAAGCGGCGCGCCTCCATCTCCTCGTTGCCGAAATACTTCACGGTCTCGAAGTTCAGCAGCGAATCGATCGCCTTGGTGTTGGCGTCGGTGTCGGAGTTGTTCATGTCGCGGCGGATCGAGATGCGCCAGTCGCTCGCCTTGATCGTGAACCAGGTGTAGGCCCAGACGGTCACCGCCGTCACCGCCACATACTGCCAGCCATAGGCGACGGCGAAGATCACCGCTGTCAGCGCGAATTCCAGTATCGTCGGCGCGGTGTTGAGGATGGTGAAGCGCACCAGTGTCTCGATGCCCTTCACGCCGCGCTCGATGATGCGCGACAGGCCGCCGGTGCGGCGTTCGAGATGGAAGCGCAGCGACAGGCGATGCATGTGCACGAAGGTGCGGTGGGCAAGCTGGCGCACCGCATGCTGGCCGACGCTGGCGAACAGCGAGTCGCGCAGCTGGTTCAGCCCCCATTGCACCAGCCGCGCCACATTGTAGGCGATCACCAGCGCAAGCGGGGTGGCAAGCGCAAGCTGGGCAAGCAGCGGCACGTCGAGTTTGCCGTTCAGCGCATCGGTCGCCCACTTGAAGAAATAGGGCACCAGCAACAGCACCAGCTTGGCGACCACCAGCCAGATGGATGCCCACACGACACGACGCTTCAGGTCGGGACGCGTCGACGGCCACATGTAGGGCCACAGGTTGCGCATCGTGGCAAGCAGGTTGCCGGAATCGGCGGAGACGGTCTTGGATGCCACGTCAGATCATTCCTTGTGCGGGCAGTCACGGGGCGGACAGCACTGTTCGACAATGCCGCCGACGATTTGCGCCACGGTGCGCAGGCGCTCGTGGTTGAGCGCATAGGACGAGCGATTGGCGTCTCGCCGGAAGGTCACAAGCCCGGCCTCGGCCATGATCTTCAGATGCTGCGAGACAGTGGATTGCGCCAGCGGCAGTTCGGCGACCACGTCCTTGCAGCAACAGCAGCCCTTGGAGGAAAGCGCCCGCAAGATGGACAGCCGCGCCGGATGCGCCAGCGCGGCAAGCGCGGCTGCGATATCGGCGTCGGCCTTGCCGGGTACGCTGCAGGTTTCATCGTTCATCGCCGATGGACGATAGACCTTGCACACCCATACGTCAAGAACGGGACGGACCGCGCCGCGTTCCCCGAAAATCCCTTCCGCTACTGTTTGGCGGTGGCTTCCTCGCCAAAATTCGGCGGCAGGCGGAACACCTGGCCGGGGAAGATCATGTGCGGATTGCGGATCTGGCTGGTGTTGGCGAGATAGATCGTGGTGTAACGGATGCCGCGACCATAGGTCCTGCGCGAAATCTGCCACAGCGTATCGCCGCGCCGGATGATGACCGAACCGTCGACAGGCACCAGCGCGGGGGCGACAAACCCGGGCGGCAGGTCGACCTTCGGGGCCGGTTCAGCCGGCGCGGCGGCGACGTCCACCGGCTTTGCAACTGGCGCTTGCTCTTGTGGCGCGGCGGCGGTCTGCGCCGGCTCGGCCGCCATTGCCGGCGACGGCTCTTTCCGTTCGGATGCTTGCGCCAACGCAGGCGCTTCGGCCGCAGGCTTTTCAACTTCTACGTTCGCCACCGGCTTTTCGGCTTCAACGCCTGCCACCGGCTTGTCGGCCGGTTGGGGAATTGTCGGCGGGTTGCGCAGAAGGTCGCCGTTTGCCGGCAGGGGCGCGATCGCCGCGATGCGTTCGCCTGGCGTGCGGCGGAACGGTACAGCGGCGCGCGCGATCACGGCGCCGTCGGCGCCCTTGATCACGTCGGCGCGGATCAGATAATCGCCGACCGGCAGTTCCTGCTCGGTCTGTAACAGGAAGCGGCCCTTGGCGTCTGAATTCACCTGACCGAGGAACACCTCGTTGGCATAGAGCCATATTTTCAGCCCGGGATCGGCGCCGCCGGCGATGAACAGGCGCTCTCCCTCGATCTCCACCGCCTCGATGAAGACGAAAGCGCCGGGCGGAGCCATGCTGACGACCGGCTGTTCGGGCGCGGCGGGCGCAGCGGCGACCTGTGTTTCCGGGACCGGTTGCTCGGCGACTTGAGCCTCCGGGGCAGGCTGTGCGGCAGGCGCTGCGGCGATCTCGGCCTCTGGCGCAGGTTGTGCAGCAGGCGTTTCGGTCACGGCCGGTGCAGCGGCGACTTCTGCTTCCGGCGCAGGCTGTGCCGTTGCCGATTCGGGCGCTGTCGTATCCACCGGCTGCGGCGATGCCGCGCCCTGATCCCCCGGTTTCTGAATGACAGGCTCGGCCTTCTCCGGCGGATTCGCCGCCGCGGCCTCGACCCCGCCCTTGGGCGCCGCGACGATGCGGCTCGCCTCGCCCGGCTGCTCGATCACCGCGAGCACTTCACCCGTCTCGTTTTCGGGGATCGAAACCACCGCGGTCTCAACCGAATCGACCGTGCGGCCATCGGCCAGCGTGGCGCGGATGGAGATCTCGTGTTCTCCGGGCGCGAGGCGGTCATCGGGAATGGCCACGAAATCGCCGTTCGCCCCGCATTCGCTCCGCGCGATCGTCGTGTCTTTCGAGATGATCTCGACACGGGCGCCCGGTTCGGCGCGGCCGGCGATCAGGACGGAACCGTCAGGCTCGACGCGCACGACATCGAAAGCCGGAGGGGTCGCGGAAGGAGTCCCGGCGGCGGAGGGATCCGGCTGCTGCGGTTCGGCGGTCGCTTCCGGCTGCTGCGGCTGCGCCTCGATTTCCGGCTTTTGCGCCGGTGGCAAGGCGGCGATCTCGGTCTTGGTTTCCGCTGCGGGTTGCGCCTCACCGCCTTGCGGCGAGCCTGGCGCTAGAGCTTCCGTCGTTGCGGCCGGCTGCGCTTCCTGCTGCGTCGCGACAGCCGGTTCCGAAACGGCTGCGGCCTCGGCCGGCTTTCCAGCTTCGGGGGCCGGAGCGGCTGTCTCCTGCGCAGGGGCCGGCACGGCTGCCTCCTGTGCGGGGGCCGGAGCGGCTGTCTCCTGCGCAGGGGCCGGCGCGGCTGCCTCCTGTGCGGGGGCCGGAGCGGCTGTCTCCTGTGCGGGGGCCGAAGGCTGCGGCGCAGCGGCCGGCGGTTGCGCCACTTGCGCCGGCGGGGCGCCAACGGCAGCGACCGGCTGGTCCTGACGCGCCCGGTCGTAGATAACCGCACCCGTCAGCCCGCCCGCTCCGGCGAGCGCGACGCCGCCATAGAACAGATAGTTCGCCAACCCCTTGGTGATCATGCCGTTGTGCTTTCGAATTCGGACCTTGCGCGCATCTGCACGCCGCGTACATCAAACCGTCACACTCTTCAATTGGCGCAACAGGCTGGTTAACGCCTGATTTGGCCGATATTTTGCCGGTGCGACGGAATTGCAATGAGATTCGAGGGAAAATGATGTCCGCCACATCTTCGGCCGAGAATGCCGGCGCCACACGTGCGATCTGTGTCTATTGCGGCTCGTCACCGGGCAAGAACGGCACATTCCGCGATGCCGGCCTCAGTCTCGGGGGCGCAATCGCCGGCGCCGGCCACCGCCTCATCTATGGCGGCGGCACGCGCGGCATCATGGGCGCGGTGGCCGAAGGCGCGATGGGCGCGGGCGGCAAGGTGACCGGCATCATTCCCCGCTTCCTGATGAACAAGGAGGCGACGGAAGCGGCCTTGCACCGGCTCGACGAACTGATCGTCACGCAGGACATGCATGAGCGCAAGCATGCGATGTTCGCCCGCTCGGACGCCTTTGTCACCCTGCCGGGCGGCATCGGCACCCTGGAAGAAATCATCGAGATCATGACCTGGGCGCAACTCGGTCACCACGCCAAGCCGATGATCCTCGCCAATATCGACGGGTTCTGGAACCCGCTGATCGCCTTGCTCGATCACATGCGCGAGGCGGGCTTCATCCATACCGGCCACCGCGTGCGGCCGATCGTCGTGGAAGATGCAGGCGCAATCGTGCCGGTGATCGAAGCCGCCTGGGCCGCGCATCCGGGTCACGACGACGGCGTGAAATCGATCATCGCACGGATGTGACCGCCGGATACGGCCGCAGGGCGGAACGTCCTGTGACATCGCCCCGTCATCGCATTGCGGCACAACGTGAACAGCCCGCCATCCGGCGTGTGCTCGCTCACGGAGTAAACCATGCGAATCCGCCCAACTTGCGCGCAAGCCGCGCTTCTCGGCCTCTTCGCCGCCGCCGGTCCCGCCCTTGCCGAAGCTCCCGCCCCGCAGCTTGGTCCGCGTCCGTTCCATCTGGTCGATTCGCTTGAAGCCGGCGCGCTGAAGGACAAGTTGACGGCTTGCATGCAAATGCCGGCGCGCCGTTCAACCTGGTCGATCGGTCATCGCGGCGCGCCGCTGATGTTCCCGGAACATACCCGGCAATCCTATGTTGCGGCGGGCCGGGTGGGCGCCGGCGGCCTCGAATGCGACGGGACCCTCCCGAAAGGCAAGGGATTGGGCTGCCGCCCCGCGCAAAATGACCTGCACACCACCACGAACATCCTGGCGACGCCGCTCGCTTCGACATGCATCAAACAATTCGCTCCGGCGGCAGGAGACTCCAAGGCAACCGCCGAATGTCGCACCTCGGAATTGACGTTGGCCGAGTTTCGCACCCTGAACGGCAAGATGGACGCAGCAAATCCGGCCGCTACGTCCGTCGAGGCCTATCTGGACGGTACGGCAGGCTGGCGCACCGACCTGTATTCGACGCGCGGCACCTTGATTACGCACGCCGAATCCATCGCGCTGATCAAGGAAAACGGCGCGAAATTCACGCCGGAACTGAAGTCGCCTTCAGTGGAGATGCCGTTCGACGGCTTCACCCAGGAAATGTATGCCCAGAAGATGATCGATGAGTACAAGGCGGCCGGCATACCCGCATCGGACGTTTTCGCCCAATCGTTCGACCTTTCGGACATTCTCTACTGGATCAAGGCCGAACCCGAATTCGGCGCGCAAGCGGTCTATCTCGACGACCGATATGAGGCAAACGATGACGACGAAGGCGCCATCGACCCAATGAAGCCAGAGACGTTCAAGCCGACGATGGCGCAGTTGCACACGATGGGCGTACGGTATATCGCGCCGCCGACCTGGATGCTGGTCTCGGTCGCCGACGGCAAGATCGTCCCCTCGCCCTACGCCACCGAAGCGAAGGCGGCGGGATTGAACATCATCACCTGGACAGCGGAACGCTCCGGCCCCCTCGCAACCGGGGGCGGATGGTATTTTCAATCCGTGAAGGACGTCATCAAGACCGATGGCGACGTCTACAAGCTGATGGATGTGCTTGGCAACGAGATCGGGGTGCGCGGCCTGTTTTCCGACTGGCCGGCGACGCCGACTTTCTTCGCCAATTGTTTCAACCTCAGCCACGCGCAGGCCAATTGAAACATCGTTATGCCCCGGGCGGTGCATCTGCCGCCGCCCGGCACACCTCACCGACGCGGTGTGCCTCCCTACTTAACGCGGCGCTGGCGCAATTTCTTGGCCGGGTGTAGGCAAACTGTCACAACGGCGCCGCACCGGCCTGCCGTCAACCGCGTCACGGAGAACCGCAATGGCCAAGGGCCAGATGAAGAGCAACAAGGAAGTGCGCAAGCCCAAGCAAGACAAGCCGAAGAAAGGCGCCCCGGCCGCGCCGCTGATCGGTGCGTCCAAGGGCGGAGCCGACCAGAAGAAGAAGTAACGGCGTTACGGCATCCACACCTGCTGTCACACGTCCGTTGCCGAACTCGTGCAAGGGGCGGGTGCAGGCTGCACGTTTTTCTTCATGCCTGCAGCGCCGGGCAACGCCCCATTGCCGAGGCGGGAGAGCGCGGCCATGCCCCAGGCCGCGCTCTTCGCCCCGCTTCTTCAAGCCTGCACGCCACGCCTGCGGTGTGCGATCAGGGTTGGCGCCGTATAGAGCGCAAGCGCCGTCCAGATCAGCGCAAACGCGATCGCGCGTCCTGTCGAGAAGGGTTCGTGGAACACGAACACGGCGGTGAGGAAGATCATCGTCGGAGCAATGTATTGCATGATGCCGATGGTGGAGAGCCGCAAGCCCTTGGCGCCGTTGGCGTAGAGCATCAGCGGCACGGCGGTGACGACGCCGCAGGCGAGTAGCAAAGCGGTGTCGGCAAGGTTCCCGGCGAAGAAATGCCCGCCCCCGCTTGCGCCGAACCATAGCGCCGCGGCCAGCGCGAAGGGCGAGAGGATCAGGATTTCGAGAAAGAAGCCCTGGTTCGGGCCGATCGGCAATGCGCGGCGCGCCAGCGCATAGAAGCCCCAGCTTACCGCCAGCGCCAGCGAAACCACCGGCAAGCCACCGGCCTCCCAGGTCACGACGCCGACGGCGACGCAGGCGAGCGCGATCGCCGCCAGTTGCAGGCGGGACGGTCGTTCGCCGAGAAACAAGGCGGCAAGGAAGATCGAGAACAGCGGGTTGATGTAGTAGCCGAGCGCCGTCTCCAGCGCCCGGCCGGCG
>CALMYO010000038.1 GCA_937873685.1 uncultured Paracoccaceae bacterium | reverse complement strand
CCTGCGGCGGCTACACCACCAGCTTCCGATTCGTCACCCGCATCCTCACCGGCGAGGACAGCCGGCTGACCGACCAGCAGACGACGACCTTCGAATCGGCCTCGGGCGACGCCTTCGAGTTCTCCACCCGCTCCTTCGTCGACCAGAAGCCCGAGCGCGAGGTGCGCGGTTCGGCGCGCCGCGACGCCTCCGGGCTGGAGGTGGACCTGAAACAGCCCGAGGAAGCCGAAATCACGCTGCAGAAGGCATTGTTCCCGACCGCCCACATGGTGGACCTGCTGCAGAAGGCCGAGCGCGGCGAAACCTTCTACGAGGCGCCGATCTTCGACGGCTCGGACGACGCCGACCGCACCATGACCACCACGGTGATCATCGGCCGCAAGGCCAGCGAGGCCGATGGCGACGCCGCGCCGATGGGCGCTCTCGGCAAGGATGCCTGGTGGCCGGTGTCGATCTCCTATTTCGACGAGACCGACACATCCGGCGAAGGGCTGCCGGAATACCGCATCGGCTTCAAGCTCTACCACAACGGCGTCACCCGCGACCTGGAGATGGACTACGGCGATTTCTCCATGGAGGGCAAGCTGAAGGACCTGACCCTGCTGGACAAGCCGGAGTGCGGGTGAGGGGGGTGCTTGCTGTCTTGGGACGGTAATGCCAACCTACCACTGAAGCGGCGAAAGTTTCGAAGACCGGTTTTGCGGTATGCCGATCAAGGTTGGCGGTTGGAATTTCCCGATAACATCGAGAAGTTCGTTCCAGCGCCAAAGCAGGTTGCTTGCCTGCTGATTGACCGGCGTTCCACGCTTTCCCTGCTCGACCACAAAACCTTTCAGCCCGGCACGACGAAAAGCCTCGCGTTCCGCCCTGTTGCGAGAAATCCGGCGATCCCCGGTAAACACGATCCAATCGTCGCTGTGCCGGCCGAGCGCCGAGATCCACTCGATATCTGTCGCGTGGCGACCGAAGCCGATGTCGAGGTCTCCGGCATCGCGAATGTGAACGGCTCTATCGCCCTCTGATGAAACGTAGCCATGAATGGTTGATGCCAATCGCGGCGACAAGCAATTGTCGAAAAAGAAAATCAAGCAGCCAGTCTCTGCTCGAATGCGACGGATCGTCGAACCGAGCGTAACGGAACATCATAGGCTTTGGCTGCCGCTTCCTCGGAGCCTTCCGCAATGGCGGCTCGCGCAAGCACCTGCGTCGGCACCATCGTCTCCGCGTCCATGGGTTGCCCGAAACTGTAGTTCGGATCGATCACGATGTACGGCGCAATGTTCCAACGAACAGGAATGCCATTATTATCGAAAACAAGTCCCTTGAACGACGGTTCTATGATTTTCTTGAACACGAACTGATCCCCGAGAACATCCACAACTCCTTCTCCCGTTTCGGCGGCAAGCACGAGAAAAACGGTCTTGCCGTCGGTGCGAAAGCTGTTTGTCGACAACGGACGGTCGATGCCGTACTTTTCGCGAGCTATTTCAATAGCCCGGCGGATTTTCTGGGCCGGCAATCCGGCGGAAATGAATGCCGCCGCCACACGTGCTTCGGTCAAATCCCGGAAGCCGAGAAATGTTTCCTCTCCAATCTGGATTTGCGATTTCCAAAGCCGGTCGTAGTGTTTGCCGCCGGCATGGTGGCCGCTAAGCCACCTTCTGATCCTTGAACTCGATACGCCGGTAAGCCGGCTGGCTTCCGAAACAGAGTAGATGCCTGTTCCAAGAAGCGAGGCGGACAGCTTGTGATCGAACTGGTTCATTCCGTCATTATGGACCAATGGGACGCATAGTCCATAGGACATGTTTTGCCATTGATCAGACGACCCTCAATCCCCCACTTTCAGCGCCTGGATGAACGCCTCCTGCGGAATCTCCACCTTGCCGAACTGGCGCATGCGCTTCTTGCCTTCCTTCTGCTTTTCCAGAAGCTTGCGCTTGCGCGTCACGTCGCCGCCGTAGCATTTCGCCGTCACGTCCTTGCGCATGGCCGAGATGGTTTCGCGCGCCACCACACGCCCGCCAATCGCCGCCTGGATCGGGATCTTGAACATGTGGCGGGGGATCAGTTCCTTCAGCTTCTCGCACATCGCCCGGCCGCGCTTTTCAGCCGCGCTGCGGTGAACCAGCATGGATAGCGCATCGACCGGCTCCTCGTTGACGAGGATGCTCATCTTGACGAGATCGCCCTCGCGGTAGTCGGTCAGCGCATAGTCGAACGAGGCGTAGCCCTTCGACACCGATTTCAGCCGGTCGTAAAAATCGAACACCACCTCGTTCAACGGCAGTTCGTAGGTGACCATGACGCGCTTGCCGATATAGGACAGGTCGGTCTGCACGCCGCGCCGGTCCTGGCACAGCTTCAGGATCGAGCCGAGATACTCGTCCGGCGTGAGAATCGTCGCCTTGATCCACGGCTCCTCGATCGAGGCGATCTTCACCGGATCCGGCATGTCGGCCGGGTTGTGCAGTTCCAGCATCGAGGCGTCGGTCAGGTGCATGTGGTAGACGACCGAGGGGGCGGTGGCGATCAGGTCGAGATCGAATTCGCGCTCCAGCCGCTCCTGGATGATCTCCAGATGCAGCAGGCCGAGGAAGCCGCAGCGGAAACCGAAGCCGAGCGCGGCCGACGTCTCCATCTCGAAGGAGAAGCTGGCGTCGTTGAGGCGAAGCTTTCCCATCGCCGCGCGCAGATCCTCGAAATCGGCGGCGTCGACCGGGAAAAGGCCGCAGAACACCACCGGCTGCGCCGGCTTGAAGCCGGGCAGGGCAGATGCCGTCGGCCGCTTGTCCTCGGTGATGGTGTCGCCGACGCGGGTGTCGGCCACTTCCTTGATAGAGGCGGTGATGAAGCCGATCTCGCCGGGCCCGAGATCGTCGACCATCACCATCTTCGGCGTCATCACGCCGACGCGGTCGACCGGATAGCGCGCGCCGGTCCCCATCATGCGGATGGTCTGGCCCTTTTTCAGCACCCCGTCGACGATGCGCACCAGCACGATCACGCCGAGATAGGCGTCGTACCAGCTGTCGACCAGCAGCGCCTTCAGCGGCGCGTTGCGGTCGCCCTCCTTCGGCGCCGGAAGCTGGGTGACGATCGCCTCCAGCACGTCGGGGATGCCGAGCCCGGTCTTGGCCGAGATGGGAATCGCCTGCGAGGCGTCGAGGCCGATCACCTCCTCGATCTGCTCCTTGACGCGGTCGGGTTCGGCCGCCGGCAGGTCGATCTTGTTCAGGATGCAGACGATCTCGTGGTTGTTGTCGATCGCCTGGTAGACATTGGCGAGCGTCTGCGCTTCCACGCCCTGGCTGGCGTCAACCACCAGCAGCGACCCCTCGCAGGCCGAAAGCGATCGCGACACCTCGTAGGCGAAATCGACGTGTCCCGGCGTGTCGATCAGGTTCAGCACATAGTGCTCGCCGTCCTTCGCATCGTATTCAAGCCGCACGGTCTGCGCCTTGATGGTGATGCCGCGCTCCTTCTCGATGTCCATGTTGTCGAGCACCTGCTCGCTCATCTCGCGCTCTTCCAGCGCGCCGGTCGTCTGGATCAGCCGGTCGGCAAGCGTCGATTTGCCATGGTCGATATGGGCGACGATGGAGAAATTGCGGATGTGTTCGCGGGGTGTGGCGGTCATGCCCGCGCGTTTAGCAGCAAGGCGGCGAAACGCAAGCGCGCACCCTGCCGCCTCTGGCAATCGGCGCGCTTCATCCCTATCTCGTGCCAAGATTGCGGGCTTTTGACCCCGCATTGCAAGACGGGTTTGCGCCGTCGTGTCACGCGCGCTGTTGCCACCGCCGGTCAACGGCTGTAGGCGGCATGACAAGGGGAAGCGGACGCGAATCGCGACGGCAGGTTACGGAGACGGGGCCGCAAACGCATGGCCAAGGCTGATTTCTACGAGACGCTCGGCGTGGACCGCTCGGCCGACGAGGCAGCGCTGAAAAGCGCCTACCGCAAGCTTGCGATGAAGTTTCATCCGGACAAGAATCCGGGCGACGAGGACGCGGAAGCGAAGTTCAAGGAACTGGGCGAAGCCTACGAGACGCTGAAGGACCCGCAGAAGCGCGCGGCCTACGATCGTTTCGGCCATGCCGCCTTCGAGAACGGCGGCATGGGCGGCGGTGGCTTCGGCGGCTTCGGGCAGAGTGGTTTCACCGACATCTTCGAGGACATCTTCGGCGACATGATGGGCGGGCGCGGCCGCCGCCAGGCGCGCGAGCGCGGCGCGGACCTGCGCTACAACATGGAGATTGCGCTCGAGGAGGCCTACAAGGGCAAGACCGCACAAATCCGCGTGCCGACGTCCATCGCCTGCGACGCCTGCGAGGGTTCCGGCGCCAAGCCCGGCACACAGCCGGTAACCTGCGCCACCTGCAAGGGGGCAGGGCGCGTGCGCGCCTCGCAAGGTTTCTTCTCGATCGAACGCACCTGCCCGACCTGCCATGGCAAGGGCCAGACCATCGTCGATCCCTGCCCGAAATGCTCCGGTCAGGGCCGTGTCACGCAGGAGCGGCAGCTTTCAGTCAACATCCCGGCCGGCATCGAGGATGGCACCCGCATCCGCCTCGCCGGCGAGGGCGAGGCCGGCATGCGCGGCGCGCCGCCCGGCGATCTCTACATCTTTCTGTCGGTCAAGCCGCACGAGTTCTTCCAGCGTGACGGCGCTGACCTGTTCTGCAAGGTGCCGATCTCGATGACGACGGCCGCGCTCGGCGGCCAGTTCGAGGTGGGCACGCTCGACGGCGCGCAGACGCGCGTCAAGATCCCCGAAGGCACCCAGAACGGCAAGCAGTTCCGCCTGCGCGGCAAGGGCATGCCGGTGCTGCGCCAGGGCCAGATGGGCGATCTCTATATCCAGGTCTCGGTCGAAACACCGCAGAACCTGACGCGCCGCCAGCGCGAATTGCTGAAGGAATTCGAGGATATCGCCACGCGCGAGAACAACTCGCCGCAATCGAGCGGCTTCTTCGCGCGCATGAAGGATTTCTTCGATCTCGGCGACGGCCGCGAGTAGCGCCGGTCGCCAATTGCGCCGGCAAGCGTCGGCGTCGCCTCAGTAACTGCGCAGCAGCCCGACCAGCCGACCCTGGATGCGTACCCTGTTGGCGCCGAGAATGCGCGGCTCGTAAGCAGGATTGGCTGCTTCCAGCGAGATCGATGCGCCCTTGCGACGGAAGCGCTTCAGCGTCGCCTCTTCATCGTCGATCAGCGCCACCACGATGTCGCCGCCATTGGCGGTATCGCCGCGCCGGATGACCACCGTGTCGCCGTCGAGGATGCCGGCTTCGATCATCGAATCGCCACGCACCTCAAGTGCATAGTGCTCGCCGCCGCCGAGCATTTCCGGCGGAACCGAGATTGCATGCGTCTGGTGTTCGATCGCCGAGATCGGCACATCGGCCGCAATCCGTCCCATCACCGGCACGGTGACGGCGGCCGGCGCATCGTCATTGGCCGACGCGCGGGCAGGCGGCGGCGGGGGGCGCCCGAGACTGCCCTCGATGACGCTCGGCGAGAAACCGCGTTGCGCCGGGGCGCGCACGCCGCCTGACACCGCGTCCGGCATCTTCAACACTTCAAGCGCGCGCGCCCGGTTTGGCAGGCGGCGGATGAAGCCTCGTTCCTCCAGCGCGGTGATCAGCCGGTGGATGCCCGACTTCGAGGCAAGATCCAACGCCTCCTTCATCTCGTCGAAGGAGGGCGGCACACCGGTCTCCTTCAGGCGTTGGTTGATGAAGACAAGCAGGTCGAGCTGTTTGCGCGTGAGCATGGCGGCCTTTTCAGAATCAGCGAAACATATACGGAACGATCCTTATATGTTCCAGTTGTGTTCCGCAAGCGTTAATATCGTTGCCCGCAGAAATTCACGGCCCGCGATTCAGAGCGGTGGATCGGCAAAAAGCAGACGCAAAGGTATACGCGGTCACTGCCGGGAACAGCGTTGTTGCCACCCTGTCCTAGGCTCGATGCGTTCACCGGAAGACCGCCCGGCAAACGGGGCGCCGGTTCGAAAAGGGAGGAATTCGATGAAACGCATTCTCATGGCGGGCGCCGCGTTGGGCGCAATTCTGGCAGCCGTTCCGGCTCAGGCCGACTCCGTCAAGATCGGCTTCATGGCGACGCTCGAAGGCACCTACACCGTGCTCGGCGAAGACGGTCTGCGCGGCTTCGAAGTGGCGCTGAAGGAGCGCGGCAACAAGGCCGGCGGCAAGGATATAGAGGTGATCATCGGCGCCACAGACGCCAGCCCCGAAAGCGCCCTGCGCGCCGTGAAGAAACTGGTCGAGCAGGACAAGGTCGATTTCGTCATCGGCCCGCTTTCCGGTTCCGAAGGCATAGCGCTGCGCGACTACGCCAAGACGCAACCGCAGACGACGATCATCAACGGCATCTCCGGC
The DNA here is from genome assembly GCA_937873685.1 of uncultured Paracoccaceae bacterium. Taxonomy (GTDB): domain Bacteria; phylum Pseudomonadota; class Alphaproteobacteria; order Rhizobiales; family Rhizobiaceae; genus CALMYO01. The sequence goes on along the minus strand of CALMYO010000038.1, from coordinate 5,241 downwards.
GCGCAGGAGACCACCTTTGTCGATCCGGCCGAAAACTTCTTCCGCTTCAACATGGATGGCGCGCAATGGGGCGCCGGGCTTGGCGAATACGTCTTCAACGAGAAGGGCTGGAAGACGGTCGCGTCGGTCGCCGAGGACTATTCGTTCGGCTACACCAACTTCCTTGGCTTTGCGCTCGGCTACTGCCGCGCCGGCGGCAAGATCACCGAGCGCCTGTGGGTGCCGCTCGGCACTAAGGACTTCGCCTCGATCATCGCCGCGCTGCCGGATGATGTCGACGCGCTGTATCTCGGCCTTGGCGGCGGCGACGCGGTCAACTTCCTCAACCAGTACAAGCAGGCCGGCGGCGGCGACGTCCATCTGATCGGCGGCTCGATCATGGTCGACGGCACGGTGCTGTCGTCCAAGGGCGACGCCAAGCGCCTGCTCATCGGCACGCCGTCCTCCGGCCCGCAGGCCGACACCTGGGACGATCCGAAGTGGCAGTCCTTCGTGAAGGCCTATCAGGACGCCTTCCCGCCGGAGAAGCGCTTCCCGACCCCGGCGCTGATGGCGACCGGCTACTACAATGCCGCGAATGCCGCCTTTGGCTGCCTCGACAAGATCAATGGCGACCTGTCCGACGGCCATGCGGCGTTCCGCGCCTGCCTTGCGGCGACCGAACTCGATGCGCCGAACGGCATGATCAAGCTCGACGCCAACCGGCAGGCCATCGGCTCCAACTTCGTTTCCGAGGTGGTGGAGACCGCCAACGGCGATCTGGTCTCGAACTTCGTCAAGAAGGTCGACAACGTCAACCAGACGCTCGGCTTGCCAGAAGACGAATTCCGCGCGCTGGGCCTGCCCTCGCGCGAAATCGTCCAGTGCGACTGACCTGACCGGTTCGCACCCCGCGGCGTTCCACCCGGAGCGCCGCGGGGTGTAACCTCGATTTCCCCACGACCACAGCGTCTGCCCTTGGGCGACGGGCGCTGTCGGCCGGACATTGCTCCACCCGGGGGTGTGTCATGTCGCTCATCAACTACCTGACGCGTATTCACTTCGCCGACGAGGTGATGGAGGAAGCTTTGGTCGCCGAACTGGCGGTCAATGCCGTCAAGCGGCCGCTGGTGGTGACGGATGAAGGCATTGTCGCCGCCGGGCTGTGCGATCGGCTGCTGGCTGGAATCGGTCAGCATGCCGAGCCGGTCGTCTGGTCGGGCACGCCGTCGAACCCGACCGAGGCGGCAACGCTGGAAGCGGTTGAGGTCTATCGTGCCGAAGGTTGCGACGGGCTCATCGGTTTCGGCGGCGGTTCGCCGATCGATCTCGCAAAGGCGGTGGCGCTGCTCGCCACCCATGACGGCCCGCTGATGAACTATGCGGCGGTGGAAGGCGGCATCGGCCGCATCCGCAACGTCCTGCCGCCGGTTATCGCCATCCCCACCACGGCCGGCACCGGTGCAGAGGTCGGCCGCGCGGCGGTTATCGTGCTCGGCGACGGGCGCAAGCTTGGCATCATCAGCCCTTTCCTGATCCCGAAGGTCGCCATCTGCGATCCGACGCTGACACTGGCGTTGCCGCCAAGGCTGACGGCGGCGACCGGGATGGATGCGCTCACCCACTGTGTCGAGACCTATATTGCAACTGCATGGAACCCCCCGGCTGACGGAATCGCCATCGACGGGCTGAAGCGCGCCGCCGCCAATATCGTGCGCGCGGTGGAAAACGGGCTCGATCTCGATGCCCGCCGGGAGATGATGGCGGCGGCGCTGAACGGCGCGCTCGCTTTCCAGAAGGGGCTTGGCGGGGTGCATGCGATGAGTCATGCGCTCGGCGGTCTGCCCGGCTATCGCCTGCATCACGGCATGCTGAACGCGATCCTGCTGCCGGGCATGCTGCGTTTCAATGCGCCTGCTGTCGTCCATCGCTACGGCGCGCTCAAGGACGCGATGCGATTGCCGCCGGAGGCCGACCTCGCCCAGGCGATCGCTTCGCTCAACCGTCGGATCGGATTGCCCGAAACCCTTTCGGAGATCGGGGTCGACACGCAAGCGATCGAGCTTGCCGCGCCGCTGGCCGAAAAGGACCACACCAATGGCACCAATCCGCGCCGCGCAGTGGCGGCGGATTATCGCGCGCTGATGCTGGCGGCATTGTAGCGAAGGCCGAACGGCGGCTCTTGGCCTGTCGGTGGGCCGCGAGCGGCGTGAGATGGGCAAAGGGCGTTGGCGCGCTGCAACCGGTTTTGACAAAGCGCAAACGCATGCTACGTTCGTCTCAGGAGGAATACCGGGACTTACAGCGCTGAGGCCCGGGAGGAGGCGAAGATGAGCACTGCGCTCGCCGTCTATCACGGCCGGTTTGGCCGCGCGACCCTTTACAAGCTGAACAAGCCGCTCTCCACGCATGCCCATCGCGAAGGGCATCTGGTCTTCAAGGTCGGCGGCCGCGATTCCGAAATGGTGGTTTCAGAACGCGCGCATGCGCTGTCCGCGCGGTTCGGGTCGGCGGTCAACCCGTGGCAGCCGCACAGTTTTCTGCCCGGCGACCCGGACAACGGATCGGTGTTCCTGACGCTCTACATCAAGCCGAGCTGGTTTCTCGAAGTGGGGCGCAACGCGCAGGGCGCGCTTCGTTTCGGACGCAACGCCATCGAGGTGACCGGGCAGATCGAGCGACTGATCCACATCGTCTCGAACTTCCTCCTTGAGGACGAGCATCGCGACCTGTTCGACGGTTATCTCTATGAGTTGACCAGTTGCTGCTACGACCAGTCCTGGCAATGGTCGGGCGCCGAACACGACCTGCGCGCCAGTTTTTCCGGCATCCGCGATTTCCGTATCCGCAACTCGATCCGCCTGATGCGCGAGCGCATCGGCGACGAGCCGGCGCTCGATCGCATCGCTTCCGATTCCGGCCTGTCGCGGCCGCATTTCTTCAAGCTGTTTCGCCAGAACATCGGGGTTACGCCCAACATCTACATGAACACGCTGCGCATGGAGTGCTCGATCGACCGGCTGGCGACAACCAGCGACGCCATCACCACGATCGGCCTCGATCTCGGCTTTTCCTCGCAGGCAAGCTTCACCCGCTTCTTCACGGCCAATGTCGGCATTCCGCCGACAGACTATCGCCGCGCCACCTACCTTTCCCATTGAGATGTCCGGCAACGCGCATTTGCCGATTGCGCCGGAAAAGAGAAGACTGACAGGTATGGCGCACGTGGCCGTGCGCAATAGTCTTCTCCCAATGGCGTGGAGGAGCGTCTTGCAGATGAGGATCGTGGTCCGCCCTGCGGACCGAGAGACTGGCGAACATGCGCGCGGCCGCAGGGCAGGGGCCGCGTGAGAGCGTTTGCGGAACGGCACCCGGTCTGGTCGCTGGTGATCTTCCTTGCGATAGCAATCTTCGTCTGGGCCGTGTTTGCGCCATGGCCGGATGAGCTGGAAAACATCATCGGGCGCAAGAAAATCTTCCTCAACGCCCTGCTGAACGGTATCACGCTCGGCGCGCTGTACTTCCTCGTAGCCAGCGGCTTCACGCTGATCTTCGGGCTGATGAAGAACGTCAACCTGGCGCACGGGTCGTTGTACATGCTGGGGGGGTATATCGGCTACGAGGTTGCGGTGGCGACCGGCTGGTGGATTCTCGCCTTCGTCGTTGCCTTCGTTGTCGTCGGCCTTCTTGGCATCGTGCTGCAGTTCGTCGTGTTTCGCCGCATGGAAGGACAGGACCTCAAGCAGACGCTGGTGACGATCGGCATATCCATCGTGCTGGCCGACATCATGCTTTGGATCTGGGGTGGCGACTTCTACCAGATCCTCGCGCCCGAGGCGCTTTCCGGCCCGGTCGACCTGCCGTTGGTGACTGCGATGAAATCGAACGGCGAGGCGGTGTTCCTGAAATACCCGGTGGTGCGGCTGGCAATTCTGGCCGCCGCGATTGTCATCGGGGTGGCGATGTGGCTGGCCTTGAACCGCACCCGCATCGGCATGCTGGTGCGCGCCGGCGTCGACGATCGCGAGATGCTGGCCTCCACCGGCGTGCGGGTGCAGCGGGTATTCCTGCTGGTCTTCGCCTTCGGCGCGGGGCTTGCCGGCATTGCCGGCGTCGTCGGCGGCACTTTCCAGTCACTGGCGCCGGGTGAAGACACGCGGTTCCTTCTGGCGTCACTTGTGGTCGTCATCGTCGGTGGCATGGGATCCATCCCCGGCGCGGCGCTCGGCGCGGTCATCATCGGCTGCGCCGAGCAGTTCGGATCGGTCTACATCCCGACCTATGCGGTGGTGCTCACTTTCCTCATCATGGTGCTTGTGCTGGCGTTTCGCCCGCAAGGCCTCATCTCGTCCGGGCGGTGAGCGATGGCGGTGGTGGGGCGCGACGCACAGATCGCCGGCGCGGCAACGGCCGGGACCGCCTGGTGGGATTTGAGCCGCATTCCGCCCGTCTACCTGATCGTCGGCGCGATCGCGCTGATCATGCCGGCAATCGCCAGCGAATTCGTGCTCTACCAGATTTTCGGCTGGGCGCTGATCCTCGGCATGATCGGCTTGTCGCTGATGTTCGTCGGCGGCTATGGCGGCATGGTCAGCCTGGCGCAGATGGCGGTCGCCGGCATGGCCGGTTACATGACCGCGATCCTTGGCACGAGCGCCATCGACACGATCTCGCTCGGTTGGCCCTGGTGGCTGGCGGTCCCGGTCGCGGTCGTGATCGCCATGCTGTTCGGCACGGTCACCGGCGCGCTGGCGGTGCGCACCGAGGGTATCTACACCATCATGATCACGCTGGCGATCGCCACGGCCTTCTTCTACTTCGCCAACCAGAACTACCCGATCTTCAATGGCTTTTCCGGTTTCAACGGCGTCCATCCGCCGGTCTTCCTCGGTGTCGACTGGCGCGAACCCGTGCCGTTCTACTATCTCGTCCTCGTCCTTGCCGCACTCGCCTACTTCGCTGTGCTCTATGTCAGCCGCTCGCCCTTCGGCCTTGCGCTGCAGGGCGTGCGCGACAACGCCCGGCGCATGGCGGCTCTCGGCTTCAACGTCACGGCCCACCGCATCGCCGCCTATGCCTTCGCGGGGCTGATTGCCGGCATCGCCGGGGTGCTGAACGTGTGGCTGAACGGCCAGATTTCGCCCGGCGCGATTTCCACCGGCAAGGCGATCGACATCCTGATCATCGCCGTGGCGGGGGGGGTGCGCCCCCCGGCCGGCCCCGTCCCCCGCCGCGCGCTCCTCGGCGTCCCGCGGCGCCTTT
>CALMYO010000037.1 GCA_937873685.1 uncultured Paracoccaceae bacterium | reverse complement strand
TGAATTGCGCCATAACGTGGCCCCCGACCGGATGCGCACCAACCATGGCAGTCCGTCAACCGCAGTTCAACCCGCCAAATCCAGCCATACCAGGAATGGCGCGACGTTGGGAAAATCGGTGAGGGAGCGAAACGCGGCGCCGGAAGTCGGGGCCGTCACCAAAATGTCGCCGCAAGCCGTCCGGCCTTTGCCAGCCTTGTCCGAAGTCGGTATTTCGTTGGCGCATGCATTGAACTGTGCAGCGTCGTTCACTGACCATGCTGGCGGAAATTGCGATCAGGCGCGCGGTTTCTTGCCGCACGGGAGTAGCGGCGATGATCGCGCCACGGACGCTCCAGTGAGGAAAGCGCATGGCGAACGCGGTATCCGTCGGGCGCGCCGAATATCTCCACGGCGCCGAACCGCGCCAGATCGGACGACGTCACGGTCACCGTATCGCCGGGGCAGCGCCGAGCCGGCGCATAGGCGAAAATCGCCAGTGCGGAATCGGCGCAGAACTCGCCCCATTGTTCCGGACGAAGCAGCGTCCCGGTCCACCGGATCGGTCCGGCGTTGCCGTCGATTTCGCAAATCGCGCCATCGCACCGCATGTCGTTGCCTGCCTTCGGCAGCAGCCAGTAATCGGCGCCGCTTGCCCGCATCCAGTTTTGCAGCGTGAAACCGTTCGGCCGGTTGCGGTTGAGATGCAGAGCGCTTTCCTGAGAACCGTCCGAATTCTCCTTTTCGACCAGAAGGCCGACCTGTCGTCCATCCTCCGAAACGAGAAGGAGCGGGCGATCGGCGGACGTGGCGAGCCATAAGCCAGCGGACGCCAATGGCAATGCAAGCAGTCTCAGCCGGGTTGTCAGCACGGTAGCGACGATCAGGGCAGCGGTCATCAGAAGCGCCGCGCCGTGGGGAATCGCGCCGGTTTCGCCGGCGGGTCCCCTTGCCGCCAGCCATTCGGCTATTTCGATCATTCTTTGCACGCCCCAGGCCATGATGCGAAGCGGCCATTCCTCCAGCCCGAAAGGCATCATGACTACCGCGAACACGGCGGACGGCATCACCACCAGCGTGACGATCGGCATCGCCAGCAGGTTTGCCGGCAGGCCCATCGGCGCGGCGCGCTGGAAATGCCAGACGCCGTATATGCCCGTCGCCACGCCGGCGAGGATCGAGGTCGCCGCCAATCCCGCCATGAAGGCGGCGGCGCTGCGCAAGATCCGGCTCACGGTTCCAGAATTGGAATGTTGCGGCGAAGCGCGCGCTTCGCGCCGCCTCGTCCACCAGCCGTGACCAGCGATCAGCGCCGCTGTGGCCGCAAAGGACATCTGGAAGCCCGGCCCGGCGATTTCTTCCGGCGTAAGCGCAATCACTACAAGCGCTGCAATCGCCAGATTGCGCATCGTGATCGCCGCCCGGTCCGCCAGCAACGCCAGCAGCATGACGGCAAGCATGATATAGCTGCGCCTCGTTGCCACTTCCGCCCCGGCCATGAACAGATAAACAGTCACAGCCACGAAAGCGGCCGCCGCAGCGATCTTTCGGGTGGGAACGCGAGATGCCCAAACCGGGAATGCGGACATCAATGCGCGTAGCGCGGCCATGATGGTGGCGGCGGCCAGCGCCATGTGCAGGCCAGAGATCGACAAGACATGGGCAAGTCCGGTCACGCGCAGAGCCTCGTTGACCTCTTCGGGGATGGCGGCTCGCTCGCCCGTGATCAGCGCCGCGGAAACGGCGCCTGACGCGCCGGGCGCAACGGTTGCGATATGCGTGGCGAGACCGGTGCGAAAATCCTGCAAAGCCTCTGCGGCGCGCGTTGCAAACGAGGCTGGCGCTGAAAGCGCGACCCGTCTCGGCGCGCCGAGGAAAAAGCCGTTTGCGCCAATGCCGTCGAACCAGGCGTGGAACGCAAAATCGTAGCCGCCGGGCTGGGTTGGCCCCGATGGCGGCCGCAAAAGGGCGCGTCCCTGAATGCCGTCGCCGGGCCGCAGGCCTGCCGGCAAGGCGCGGGTGGAAAGCCGCAGGCGCGCCGGAGCATGACGCAGTGTCGGCCGCGCCGTCTCCAGCAAGGTGATCGTCAGCCGGTGACTGCCCGGTCCGCGGGCTTCCACGCGCTCCACCCGCCCAGTGATCGTCGATGCGACCTGCGCGCCCACCATCGGCGTAGATAGCGCCACCATGCGCAGTTTCGCCACGCCCATGCCGCCCACGAATAGCATAGCGGCGGCCAGCAACGGCGCCAGCAACACCCTGCCCCGCGCGAAAAAACGAGCCAGGGCAAGCGCGGCAAGCCCAAGAACGATCGCCGAAAGGCGCGGCTCCTGCAAAAGCGAGAAATACCAAGCCGCGCCGCCGCCAAGCAGGCAAGGCGCCAGCAGGAAGCCGACGCGACGGTCGCGTTCTGTGGCGAGCAAAGCAGACATGGACGCCATTGCGGCGGTGACGACGAATGCGGGCAGATGTCGAGGGGCAACGCCGCGCAGCGCGCCGGGCAATGCAAACCCTTGGAACCGCCCCCGTATCGCTAGTACCGGCTGGTCAGGGGTAAGCAGGTCGCTCGCCGAAGCTTCGCCCGCATTTGCCTGCGAAGGCGAATTGCTTTGAAGTGTTCGGGCGCTCGTGGGCAAGGCGCCGACAATCGCGGTAGTTTTCGGCAAAGCATCGTCGAGGCGCAGCGCAAACTGCGCCCGCTCGTCCGGTTCCACATCGCTACGCCAAACCGCCATCACAAGACCCGCCGATACAATCCTAGCGTGAGGAATTGCCTGTGTCACATGAAATCGCCCGGCTTCGTGGCGCTTGCTTGCCGGGACCAATCTGCCTAAACGGGCGCAACCGAATCCGGCCGTGCCTGACCCGCGACAATTGCCGGCCTAAACGCCCGAATCTCCCGGAGTTTCCGATGTCCGACACCATCGTCACCCGCTTTGCGCCGTCGCCGACCGGCTTCCTGCACATCGGTGGCGCGCGCACGGCTTTGTTCAACTGGCTTTATGCCCGCGGCCGCGGCGGCAAGATGCTGCTGCGTATCGAGGATACCGATCGCGAGCGCTCGACACAGGAAGCCGTGGACGCGATCCTCGACGGGCTGTCCTGGCTTGGCTTGCAATGGGACGGCGAACCGATCTCGCAATACGGCCGTGTGGAGCGGCATCGCGAGGTGGCGCATGAACTTGTGCGGAAAGGCGAGGCCTATTTCTGTTACGCCTCCCCGCAGGAACTGGACGAGATGCGCGAACTTGCGCGCGCCGAGGGGCGGCCGCCGCGCTATGACGGACGCTGGCGCGACCGCGATCCGTCTGAAGCGCCGGCCGGCGTTTCTCCCGCCATCCGCATCAAGGCGCCGCGCGAGGGCGAGACGGTTGTCGACGACGCCGTTCAGGGCGAGGTGCGCTTCCCCAACAAGGATCTCGACGATTTCATCATCCTGCGCTCGGACGGCAACCCGACCTACATGCATGCCGTCGTGGTCGACGATCACGACATGGGCGTGACGCACATCATTCGCGGAGACGACCATCTCACCAACGCGGCGCGCCAGACGGTGATCTACCGCGCGATGGGTTGGGATGTGCCACAAATGGCGCATATCCCGCTGATCCACGGCGCCGACGGCGCCAAGCTGTCGAAACGCCACGGCGCGCTCGGCGCCGAAGCCTACCGCGCCATGGGAATCCTGCCCGACGCGCTGCGCAACTATCTCGCCCGTCTCGGTTGGAGCCACGGCGACGATGAAATCATGTCGACGCAGCAGATGCTGGAATGGTTCGACATCGGCGATATCAACAAGGGCGCGGCCCGCTTCGACATGGCGAAACTCGAGGCGCTGAACGGCCACTACATCCGCCACATGGACGATGCGGCCTTGATGGAGATGCTGGTCGCCACCCTGCCCCATCTCCCGAATGCTGCGACGATTGCCGAGGGGCTGAACGAAAGAACGCGGGCGCAATTGCTGGCCGCCATGCCTGGGCTGAAGGAGCGCGCCAAGACGCTGGTCGAACTGGCCGACGGCGCAGGCTTCCTGTTCACCGCTCGGCCACTCGCGTTCGACGACAAGGCGAGCGGCATCCTCACAGCGGAAGCCCGTCTTGTTCTGGCCGGGCTCTTGCCGGTTCTGCGCAAAGCCGAATGGTCGGTCGAAGCGCTCGAAGCGGCAGTAAAGGGCTTTGCCGCGGATGCGGGCATCAAGCTCGGTCAGGCCGCCCAGCCGCTGCGCGCCGCGCTCACCGGTCGCACCACGTCGCCTGGCGTGTTCGATGTGCTGGCTGTTCTGGGACGCGACGAAGCGTTGGCGCGCATCGGCGATTGCGCCGGCGCTGCAGCGTGAAGTCACGTCCTCGAATGGATACGCCTGTGAAACAAAAGCTTCACAGTGCATTGCACAATTCGCCATTGGGCTAGCTTGGCGGAGCCTTGCAAATGCTATAGCAAACGGTTTGCGCCGTTGCGCTGCAATGCAGCATGATGGCCGGATCGATCTGACAGCCGAAGGGAGCGAACATGACGAAGGACACCGCGAAGCTCAATTTTCACGGCGCCGAGGTTGAACTCCCGGTCATGCAAGGCAGCATCGGCCCGAGCGTGGTCGACATTGCCGCCCTTTACAAGCACACCGGTTCCTTCACCTACGATCCCGGATTTACTTCGACGGCGTCCTGCGAATCCGCCATCACCTATATCGACGGCGATGAGGGCGTTTTGCTGCATCGCGGTTATCCGATCGATCAACTCGCCGAACACGGCGATTTCCTGGAAACATGTTACCTGCTGCTCTACGGCGAATTGCCGACGCGGGCGCAGAAGCAGGATTTCGACTACCGCATCAGCCGCCACACGATGGTACACGAGCAGATGCAGTTCCTGTTCCGCGGCTTCCGTCGCGATGCGCATCCGATGGCGGTGATGGTGGGCGTCGTCGGCGCCCTTTCGGCCTTCTATCACGACTCCACCGACATCACCGACCCGCACCAGCGCATGGTCGCCTCGATGCGGATGATCGCCAAAATGCCGACGATCGCGGCCATGGCCTACAAGTACTCGATCGGCCAGCCCTTCGTTTACCCCAAGAACGAACTCGACTACGCCGCCAATTTCATGCGCATGTGCTTTGCCGTGCCGTGCGAGGAATACGTGGTCAACCCTGTGCTGGCGCGGGCGCTGGAGCGCATTTTCATCCTCCACGCCGACCACGAGCAGAACGCCTCGACATCGACTGTACGCCTGGCCGGTTCGTCCGGCGCCAATCCGTTTGCCTGTATCGCTGCCGGTATCGCCTGTCTGTGGGGACCGGCGCATGGCGGCGCAAACGAGGCGGCGCTCAACATGCTGGCGGAGATCGGCTCGGTCGACCGGATTCCCGAGTATATCGACCGCGCCAAGGACAAGAACGATCCGTTCCGCCTGATGGGCTTCGGTCACCGCGTTTACAAGAACTACGACCCGCGCGCCAAGATCATGCAGAAAACAACGCACGAGGTGCTTGGCGAACTCGGCATCAAGGACGATCCGATGCTGGAAGTTGCGATGGAGCTTGAAAAAATCGCGCTTACTGACGAATATTTCATCGAAAAGAAGCTGTATCCGAACATCGATTTCTATTCCGGCATCACGCTGAAGGCGCTCGGTTTCCCGACCACCATGTTCACCGTGCTGTTTGCCGTGGCGCGCACTGTCGGCTGGATCGCGCAGTGGAAGGAAATGATCGAGGATCCGAAGCAGAAGATCGGCCGGCCGCGCCAATTGTATGTTGGTGAGCCGCAGCGCGATTACGTGCCGATCGCCAAGCGTAGCGCGTGAAGAACCTCAGACCTTCGACAAACGGAAAAAGACAACGGCCGCCGCATGAATGCGGCGGGCGTTCAGATTGATTAAAAACACCTCGTTTTTCGCCGACGGTTTGAAACGAGGGGTTTTGATTCCGTTAAGTTCATGCTCTGAATCCGAAACGTTCCGTGAATCTGGGGTCGTTTGGCAAGGTTCAGAGGTTTGTCAGCAGTCTGAACGCCCGCCGCATGAATGTGGCGGGCGTTTCTGTTTCGGCAGCGTCGTTTCGAACTGGAAGGCCGGCGCGATCAGCCGTGCAGCTTGGCGGTGATTTCCGCCACCCGGCGACCCTGGAAGCGGGCGCCATCCAGTTCCTGCTCGGATGGCATGCGCGAACCATCACCGTTGGTCGTGGTCGTCATGCCGTAAGGCGCGCCGCCGCGCACAACGTCGTTGCCCATCTGGTCCTGATAGGCGTAGGACAACGGCACGATGATCATGCCGTGGTGTTGCAATGACCACTGGGTGGAGATCAGCGCCAGTTCTGCGCCGCCGTGCTGTGTGGCGGTTGAAGACATCACCGATGCGACCTTGTTGATCAGCGCTCCCTTGGCCCACAGGCCGCCGGTCTGGTCGAGGAAGTTTTTCAGCTGCGCCGCCATCATGCCGTAGCGCGTCGAAACGCCGAAGATGATGCCGTCGTAGTCGGCGAGATCCTCGGGCTTCGCGACTTCCGCTTCCTGGTCGAGCTTGTAATGGGCGGCTGTCGCAACGTCATGCGGCACCAGCTCCGGCACGCGCTTGATTGTCACATCCGCTCCGGCTTCCCGCGCGCCTTCGGCGGCGGCTTTCGCCATTGCTTCCATGTGGCCCCAGCTGGAATAATAAAGAACGAGAATCTTTGCCATTGATCGTGCTGCTCCGTTGATTTTGGGCGGCGCAAATGCGCCTGTCCGGGCACATGGGGCACCGCCCATTGTTTATCCAGTGACGCCAATGGAGACTCATTGTTCACTCAGTTACGCTGCATCTTGCTGGCGATTGGCGCGCGCGGTAAGCCGGCGTTGCGGTGGAACGAGGAACGTGACCCATGAGCGGCGAAACAATCACCGCGGGCATGCTGGTGATCGGCGACGAGATCCTCTCGGGCCGCACCAAGGAGAAAAACGCCGGCCATCTGGCCGAGTTGATGACTGCGGCCGGCATCGACCTGCGCGAAATCCGCATCGTCGGCGACGACGAGGAGGACATCATTGCCGCGGTGAATGCGCTGCGAAAACGCTACACCTATGTCTTCACTTCGGGCGGCATTGGCCCGACCCATGACGACATCACCGCCGACGCGATTGCGAAGGCATTCGGGCTGCCATGCGACGATGATCCGCGCGCCATGCAAATTCTCGGCGAACACTACGCGGCGCGGAACATGGAGTTCACAGACGCGCGCAAGCGCATGGCGCGCATGCCCGAAGGCGCGGCGCTGATCGACAATCCCGTGTCGCGTGCGCCGGGTTTTGTCGTCGACAATGTCCACGTCATGGCCGGCGTCCCGTCGGTCTTCGAGGCGATGTTGCAAAACGTCCTGCCAACCTTGCGCACCGGCGCGCAAGTCCTGTCGCGCGCCATTCCCTGCGATCTTGGCGAAGGCGATATCGGCGGCCCGCTCGGCGAAATCCAGAAAGCCAATCCGCAAACGTCGATCGGCTCGTACCCGCGTTTCAACGAACGCGGTTTCTCCACCGAGATCGTGATCCGAAGCAGGGAGGCAGGTGCGATCGAGGCTGCAGAAAGCGCGGTACGCCGCATGATCGCCGAGGTATCGGCGGCGAAGGCCCGTTGATCGAAGTCAAGGCTGCAAGCGTTCGCCCTGCTATTGCTTATGCAACAGGCACGAGTTGCCAAAGGGAGAACGTGATGGCTTACAAGACGATTGCAGCCCTTATCACCGATGCGGAATCGGCTGATCGCGTAACGCGCGGCGCTGTGGCGATCGCGGCGAAATTCGGCGCCCATCTGATCGGCGTCTATCCCGAGCAAGTCGCCATTCCCGAAGCCGCGATGGCTGGCGTTCCCGGCATGGAGCCGATCATCATCGATCCGCAAGTGGTCAAGGAATCCGAGAGCGCCGCGCGCGCCCGGTTCGAAGCCGCGGCAAACCTCGCAGAAGTGGTCACGGAGTGGCGCGCCATACCGCATGGTTCGTCCGATGCAGCGTTGCCGGCCCTTTCGTCGATGATGTGCGCTGACCTTGTTGTTGTCGGCCAGCGCGAGCCGCGCGCCAAGGCGAGTTCGGTCTACGCCAATCTTGAAACGGTGATGTTCGACAGCGGCCGTCCTGTGCTGGCTGTGCCCTTCGCCGGAACGCCGGATCGCGAGATCCGCAAGGTGCTGCTGGCCTGGAACGCCACGCGCGAATCGGCGCGCGCCGCATTCGACGCCCTGCCCTTCATGTTGATGGCGGAAGAAACCGAAATCCTGATGGTCGACCCGGACGCCGACACCGCGGATGAAGAAAAGGTTGCCGGGGCAGAAATCGCTGCCGCGCTTTCGCGCCACGGGATCAACGTCAAGGTCAATGCCGTGCGCTCCGCCGGGCTTGCGCCTGCGGCGGTGATCGAAAATCGCGTCTTTGACACCGGCTCGGATCTTCTGGTGATGGGCGCCTACAGCCACTCTCGCTTGCGCGAATGGCTGTTCGGCGGGGTCACCCGCACGCTTCTGGAATCGATGACCAGCTTGACGCTGCTGTCGCGATAGGCGACCGTCTCCGCTCCTTGGCGGAGTCCTTGCATGGCGATGGCGAGCGGCGCGGTGACGCCCTTGAAGACGACCTGCGTTGTGGTTGGCGGCGGACCTGCCGGCATGATGGCTGGTCTGCTTCTGGCGCGCGCCGGCGTCGCTGTAACCGTGCTGGAAAAGCACGCCGATTTCCTGCGCGATTTTCGCGGCGACACCGTGCATCCCTCCACGATGCAGGTGCTGCATGAACTGGGGCTGCTTGAGCGGTTCTTGCAAAGACCGCATTCGCGCATCAGCCGCATAGGAGGCTCGTTCGGCAACGAGACCTTGGAGCTCGCCGATTTCCGCAGCCTGAAATGCCAGGCGCCGTTCATCGCGATGATGCCGCAATGGGATTTTCTCGACTTCCTGGCCGACGAAGCCCGCGAGTTCCCGGCTTTCTCCCTGCTGATGCAAACGCAGGCGACCGGGCTGATTGAAACTGACGGGCGGGTGAACGGCGTGCGCGCGCAATCCCCTGACGGAAAAGTCGATATTGTCGCCGATCTGGTGATCGGCGCTGACGGACGTCATTCGATCCTGCGCGAAGCCGCCGGCCTGTACACGACGGATATCGGCGTTTCGATCGATGTGCTTTGGTTTCGGGTGTCGCGCGACGCTGCAAGCGGCGATGAACGACTGTTTCGCGCCGCCGCGGGACTTGCCCTGGTGACGATCAACCGCAACGAATACTGGCAGTGCGCCTACATCGTGCCCAAGGGTGGTGCCGACGAAGTCCGCGAAAAGGGCATTGAAGCGTTTCGGCGCAATGTCGCTACCGCCGCGCCCGATCTCGCCGGTGCGGTTGGCGAAATTGCCAGCTTTGACGATGTGAAACTGCTGACGGTGAAGATCGACCGGCTGCAGAAATGGTGGAAATCTGGCCTGCTGATGATCGGCGACGCCGCGCACGCCATGTCGCCGGTTGGTGGCGTCGGCATCAACATCGCGATCCAGGATGCCGTTGCCGCCGTCCGGATGCTGCGCGACAAGCTGAAGAGCGGAACACTGGTGGATGAAGATCTGGCGGCCGTACAGAAACGCAGGCTTTGGCCGGTGAAGGCGACGCAATTCATGCAAATGATGGCGCAGAACCGCATCGTTTCGCCGATCATCGGCGGCACAGCGCCGCGCCCGCCCTTGCCGCTGCGGCTTGTGGCGCGCTCGGCGTTCCTGAAACGGCGTTTTGCGGCGTTGATCGGCATCGGCGCGCGGCCGGAACATGTCGATTGACGCATCGATGGTTTGTGCGAAAACCTTTTCTCGCCGATAGCGGGCGTTTGAACAGTGTCCCGAATGGAGAAAGCAGCACGGATGACAGACGACAATGCCTTTGCCGAATGGGTCGGCCGGAGCGAAACGCGCATCGATACGATCCAAGCCGGCCCGCTCGACCGACTTGCCGCGACGCTTGACCGCGATGAACCGCCAGTAAGGCCCGGCGACATTGCACCGCCGCTCTCCCACTGGCTGCATTTCCTCCCGGGCGAACGGCAGTCGACGCTCGGCGAAGACGGGCATCCAAGGCGTGGCGGCTTCCTGCCGCCGCTCCACCACCTTCCCCGTCGCATGTGGGCGGGTAGCCGCCTGACCTTTCCAGGTGATCTGCACGTCGGCATGACGGTGGAGCGCATTTCGACCATAGCCAGCATAACGCGCAAGGAAGGCAAGGCCGGCGAACTGTACTTCGTGACCGTGCGTCATGATCTGCGTGAAACGGGCGGGCCGGTTCTGCTGATTGATGAGCACGACATCGTCTATCGCGGGGTGAATGCGCCGGCGGCCACTATTGCGCCGCAAGCGCCTGCGCCGGGCGCCTGGCGGCGCAGCCTCGTTCCTGACGCCGTAATGCTGTTCCGCTATTCCGCCCTCACCTTCAACGGCCATCGCATCCACTACGATCGATCCTATGTAACCGGTGTGGAAGGATACCCGGGGCTTGTGGTCCATGGCCCGCTGACCGCAACTTTGTTGATCGACCTTATCCGCCGCAACGCCCCGCAGCGTCGGATAACCAGCTTTTCGTTCAAGGCCGTCTCGCCCCTGTTCGACGGCGCGCCAATGATCGTTCACGCCACTCTGCCCGATCCATCCGGCGCGTTGGAGCTTTGGGCCACCAATGCCGAAGACGGTCTGGCGATGAGGGCAAGCGCCGTGCTGCAACCGGCTTGAGGCGTTGGGGCGTTGGGGCGTTGGGGCGTTGGTCGTGTCCCGGGAGGTGGTGTAGGTTGGGGTTGGCAATCCGCTTGCGAAGCG
>CALMYO010000036.1 GCA_937873685.1 uncultured Paracoccaceae bacterium | reverse complement strand
CCCCGGCGTCGCCAAGCTGGCGATTGCTGCGGTGAACGCTTCGTCGCATGCCTTCGGCGACTATTTCCCCGACGGTTCGACCTCCGACGCGTCAACCGCTTCGCCGAAGATCTGGGAAGACATGGCGGGCTTCAAGGCCGCCGCGGCCAAGTTCGCCGGGGATTCCGCTGCCGCCATGCAGGCGGCCGGCAAGGACGGCCCCGCCGATCTCGACGCCTTCAAGGCGGCGATGGGTCCGGTGCTTGGCAATTGCAAGACCTGCCACGAGGCCTTCCGCGTCCAGAAGTAAGGTCAACAGCCAGCCATGATTCGCAAGCTCGTCATCGCCGCTCTTGTACTCGGCGCGATCGGCGGGCTTGCGTTCTGGTTTTTGACAGCGCCGCAAACCCCCTCCGCGCAGGAGATTGCGTCTGCCGGCGAGGGCGATGTCGCACGCGGCGAACGCATGTTCTGGGCAGGCGGTTGTGCCTCGTGCCATGCCGCCGACGGCGCAAAGGGCGACGACAAGCTGAAGCTGACCGGCGGGCACGTGCTCAAGTCGCCTTTCGGCGATTTCATCGCACCGAACATTTCCATGCATGAGCGCGACGGCATCGGCGGCTGGTCATTCACCGAGTTCGCCAATGCGATGCTGCGCGGTGTGTCGCCCGACGGCGCGCATTACTATCCGTCGTTTCCATACTCGTCCTACATGCGCATGAAGCCTGCGGATGTTGCGGATCTGTGGGCCTACATGCGCACGCTTCCCGCGGTGGACGGCAAGGCGGAGCCGCACCGGCTGTCCTTCCCTTTCACCGTGCGGCGCGGACTGGGCCTTTGGAAACTGCTGTTCCTCAATCCCGGCCCGGTGGTGGCGCTCGCTGATGCGACGCCGGAAATGCAACTCGGCCAGTATCTGGTCGAGGGTCCCGGCCATTGTGGTGAGTGCCATACGCCGCGCGACATGATCGGTGGTCCGAAATACGGGCTGTGGCTTTCCGGCGCGGTGTCGCCCGAAGGCGAGGGCGTGATCCCCAACATCACCAGCGGTGAGGGCGGCATCGGCGACTGGTCGGCGAAGGATATCTCCTACTATCTCGAAAGCGGTTTCACGCCGGAATTCGATTCGGTAGGTGGCTCCATGGTCGCCGTACAGGAAAACATGGCGCGCCTTTCGCCCGAAGATCGCGCCGCCATCGCAGCCTATATCAAGGCCATCCCCGCACACCCGGACGGGTATCCGGCCAAGCGATAAATTGACCTTCCTGGCATCCGGCGCAAGAGCGAATTGCCTTGGCTCCCTCCTCCCCTAAATGGGGGAGGTGGCCCGAAGGGCCGGAGGGGGTGAAGTTAACTGCATCATCCCACCCCCGGCCGGAGCCTGTCCTCGGGCTTGCCGAAGGCAAGACCCGGGGGGCCGGACCCTCCCTATCAAGGGGAGGGAGAGCGCTCAGTCATTCCGCTGCCCGCGAATTGCAAGTGCTGCTCCATACGAATTGCCCGATGGTCCAGCGTACAGCCGGGTTGCGAATTGCAACGCCCGACAATCCGCCGCACGGACAGGGTCACCCCCTCTTGGTGCAACGCTTGACGCGCCAGTTGTCGGAATAGATGGCCTGCATGGTGTACAGCCAGTCGAGGCACTCCTCCTGCGTCGTGAAGCAACGCTGCCGCGAGATCGGGGTTGAACTCTCGAAACTGACGAAGGGCCCCTCGACGGTTGCACTGTACCAGCCGAGCCAAAGGCCGGCCGGAGCGCTGCCGGCGTTGCAGCGCTGTCCTGCGGATTCCGAGATGCGTTTGCGCGCCGCCTCGGCAGGATGTTGCGCGAACGCAAGGGTCGAGACGGCGAGCGCAGCGACGATGAGCGTGCGAAACATGGGCGGGCCTCCGGTCTATTGTCGAAACAGTTCTGCGCCCGATTGCGGCGGCGGTGTGTCACCGCGGCTGTCATATGGCTCGGCTGCGGTAACGCTTGCGTGTTCAGGCTTCCACGCCGCCCTTGCCCGCCAGTTTCAGCGCGAAGGCGTAGTTGAGCGCCACTTCCTCCAGCCGGCTGAAGCGCCCCGAGGCGCCGCCATGGCCGGCGCCCATGTTCGTCTTGAGGAAGAACGGGCCGGCGCCGGGGTTGAGCGCGCGCAGCTTCGCGATCCACTTCGCCGGCTCCCAGTAGGTGACGCGCGGATCGGTCAGGCCGGCTACGGCAAGGATCGGCGGGGAGGCCGGCGAGCGCCAGGATCGGCGGATAGTCGAGCGCGGCGACGTTGTCGTAGGGCGAATAGGCGGCAATCGTGTCGTAGTCGGCCTTCGAGGCGATCGGATTGCCCCATTCCGGCCATTCCGGCGGGGTGAGCGGCAGCGTGTCGTCAAGCATGGTGTTCAGCACGTCGACAAATGGCACCTCGGCGATGATCCCGCCAAAGGCGTCCGGGGCCATGTTGACGACCGCGCCCATCAGCATGCCGCCGGCAGACCCGCCCTGCGCGACGATCCTGTCGGCGCTGGTGAAACGCTCGGCGGCGAGATGGCGGGCGGCTGCGACGAAATCCTTGAAGGTGTTGGTCTTCTTCTCGCGCTTGCCGTTTTCGTACCAGGCAAAGCCCTTGTCCTTTCCGCCGCGGATGTGGGCGATGGCGTAGACGAAGCCGCGATCGGCCAGTGACAGGCAGTTGGTGTTGAAGCCGGCCGGAATCGAATGGCCGTAGGAGCCGTAACCGTAAAGCAGGCAGGGGGCGGAACCGTCGAGCGGCGTATCCTTGCGGTAGAGCAGCGAGACGGGCACCGTTTCGCCGTCGTGCGCGGGCGCAAAGACGCGCCGCGTCACATAGTCCGACGGATTGTGGCCGGACGGCACCTCCTGCGTCTTGAGCAGGGTGCGCTCGCGCGTGCGCATGTTGTAGTCGAACTGCTGCGACGGCGTCGTCATCGAGGAGTAGGTGAAACGGATGGTTTCCGTGTCGTATTCGTAGCCGCCGACCAGCCCGAGCGAATAGGCTTCCTCGTCGAAGGCGATGCGGTGCTCCTCGCCCGTCGCGCGGTCGCGCACGGCAATGCGGGGCAAGCCGTTCTCGCGCTCCAGCCACACCAGATGATCCTTGTAGGCCTGGCAACTGATGATCAGCCGGCCCGGCACGTGCGGCACGACATCGGTCCAGTGTTCGGGTTCCGGTGTGCCGACCGGCGCGGAAACGATGCGGAAATCCTTCGCGCCGCCGGCGTTGGTGAGGATGAAGAAGACGTCGCCGCCCTCGTTCATCTCGTATTCGACGCCGGTCTGGCGCGCCGCCACCAGCTTCGGCTTCGCGGCCGGATCGTTTGCCGGCAGCAGGCGGTACTCCGACGTTTCGTGATCGTGGATGTTGATGAAGATGAAATCGTTCAGCCGGCTGCCGCCGACGCCCATGAAGAAGCCCGGGTCCTTCTCCTCGAAGATCAACCGGTCGTTTGCGGCTTCGTCGCCGATGCGGTGATGATAGAGCCTGGAGGGACGGTGGTTCTCGTCAAGCTTCGTGTAGAAAAAACCCTGCGATGTCGCATCCCATGCGCCGCCGCCGTTGGAATCCGAAACGCGGTCGTCGAGATCCTTCAACGTTTCGAGGTCGCGAACGCGCAATTCGAAGAATTCCGATCCCTTGTCGTCGTAACCCCAGAGCAGCCTGCCGTGATCGGGCGAATGGTCCGCCGAGGCGAGGCGGAAATAGTCCTTGCCGTCGTTCTCCTTGTCGCCGTCGAGCATGATGGTCTTGTCGCCGCCGCCGCGCGGCATGCGGTAGAAGCGGGGTTGCTGGCCGCCGGTCACGAAGGATGAGCCGTATGAAAATGGACCGTCAGGCGCCGGCACGCTCTCGTCGTCCTCCTTGATGCGGCCCTTCATCTCGGCAAACAGCGTCTTGCGCAGCACCTCGGTGTCGGCCATCGCGGCCTGCACATAGGCGTTCTCGGCCTCGAGTTGGGCCCGGATTTCACCGTCAAGCACGCTGGTGTCGCGAAACACGTCCTGCCAGTTGCCGGCGCGCAGCCAGGCGTAATCGTCGCTGCGGGTGACGCCGTGGCGGGTGTCGCTGACTGGACGTCTTGCCGCAATGGGCGCTGCGGGCAGGTTCGCGAATGGATTTGACATGATGTCTCCGTGGCGGGGCGGTGAACCGTGGCTGAACGAGGGGCTCAACATCGGTTCAGGCGAGAAAGGTTATCGGTGATCTATCGAAACCGAAGCGATGTTCAACCCCGGAGCAACACGATGAACCGTTCCCTCGCATCCCTCGCCGCTACCCTTGTCGCCGCCGCCGCGCTTTTCGGCGCTTCGCCGTCCACCGCCAGCGTCTTTCATGCTTTCGAGGTGTCGAACGTGCCTTGGGGTGACGTGCTCAATGTACGCAAGTGGCCGGCGTCGTATTCGCAAAAGCAGGCCGCCTATCCGAACGGCACGGTGCTTTCGCTGACCGGGCGTTGCAAGGGTGGCATGAACCTCGACGACATCGCCCATCTGCCGCAATGGAAGCAGCGGCAGATGCTGCGCTACGCCTGGTGCGAGGTGTATCACGACCCGCGCAACGACGGCGGCTACACGACCGGCTGGGTCTACATGAAGTACATGACGCGGTATTGATGCCGCATTGGCGCGCCGCGATTGCGCGGTACGCCGTTCGGTTCACTCGTGCCCGGCCTGCGGCTCGAAGGACAACGCCGCGCCGTTCATGCAATAGCGCAGGCCGGTCGGGCGCGGCCCGTCAGTGAAAACGTGGCCGAGATGGCCGTCGCAATCGGCGCAGCGCACTTCCGTCCGCGTCATGAAGAATGAGCGGTCGGTGTGCTCGCTGACCGCATCCTTGTCCACGGGCTCAAAGAAACTCGGCCAGCCCGTGCCGCTTTCGAACTTGGCGTCCGAAGCGAACAGCGGCTTGCCGCAGCCGGCGCAACGGAACATGCCCTTGCGCTTCTCGCGGTTCAGCGGCGAGGTTCCCGCCCGCTCGGTGCCGTGCTTGCGCAGCACGTGGAATTGCTCGGGCGTCAGTTCGGCCCGCCACTCGGCTTCCGATTTGGCGATCCTTGGTGTCGTTTGTGTTTTCATGGTGTTTTCCCCTTCGCTCGCCAGAGATAGGGGCCGGGCGATCACGAGACAATTGGTGTTGTATCACGCTGTCGTCATGCGAACGGCGGCGAATGTTGCCTGCTCAAAGTCGCTGCGGCAAAAAACCGGCCGGACCATCCTTGCCGATCCGCAATGCGAAAGCTATGTGACAGCCAGCCGTCGGGCAGTTTCCGCGGTTGACGAGAAAACGCGCGGGTAAACTGGGAGCTGGATGGCGCGCCGATGATGTATGTCGTTTTCGCGCTGCCCTTTGTTGCCGCCCTTTTCGCCCCGTTTCTGGCGCGCGCGTTCAAACATCATGCCGCCTGGCTGCTTGCACTCGCCCCCGCATGGAATTTCTGGACCCTGTCGCAATACCTGCCGGAGATTGCCAATGGCGAGCGGGTAACAGGCGGCGTCCAGTGGATCCCGGCCTTCAGCGTCAATTTCTCCTGGTTCATTGACGGTCTCTCGCTCACCTTTGCCCTGCTGATCACCGGCATTGGCGCGCTGATCGTGCTCTATGCCGGGGGATACCTGAAAGGCCACCCGCACCAGGGCCGGTTCTTCGCCTTCATCCTGATGTTCATGGGCGCGATGCAAGGCCTGGTGCTGGCCGATTCCTTCCTGATGCTGTTCGTATTCTGGGAACTGACGTCGATCACCTCATTCCTGCTGATCGGCTTCGATCACACGCGGGAAGCCTCGCGCCGCGCCGCATTGCAGGCTCTTGTCGTCACCGGGCTGGGCGGCTTGTCGCTCCTTGCCGGCCTGATCGTGGTGTGGAACATCACTGGCGTATCGGAAATGTCGCTTCTGGTGCTTCTGGCCGGCGATCTGGTGCGCGAAAGCCCGTTCTACCTTGCCGCATTCGTGCTTGTCCTTGGCGGCGCCTTCACCAAGTCGGCGCAGTTTCCGCTGCATTTCTGGCTTCCGAACGCCATGGAAGCGCCGACGCCAGTTTCCGCCTACCTGCATTCCGCCACCATGGTGAAGGCCGGCGTGTTCCTGCTGATGCGGCTGAACCCGGCGTTCGGCGAGACGGTCGCCTGGGAGACGGTGCTGCCGCTGTTTGGCGGCGCGACGCTGCTTGTGGGCGCGCTGCTTGCCGTACGCCAGACCGACCTGAAGCTCATGCTGGCGTACACCACCGTCGCCTCGCTCGGGCTGCTGGTGATGCTCACCGGCTTCGGCAACGAAAAGGCGATCGAGGCGGCGGTGCTGTACCTTGTCGCCCATTCGATGTTCAAAGGCGCGCTGTTCATGGTCGCGGGGCTGATCGACCATGAATCCGGCACGCGCGACGTGACGAAACTCGGCGGCCTGCGCGGCGCGATGCCGATCACGTTTGCAGCCGCGTTGCTCGCTGCGCTGTCGATGGGCGGCCTGCCGCCGTTCTTCGGATTCCTCGCCAAGGAGGAGATCTACCTTGCCGTGGCGAAGGGGGACGCCTGGGCGCTCACGGTGACCGCAACTGCGATCGCCGGCAACGCTCTTATGTTCGCCATCGCTTTTGCGGTGGCTCTGAAGCCTTTCCTCGGGCCGCATGTCGAGACGCCGAAACATGCCCATGAAGGCCCGCTGCTCCTGTGGGCCGGTCCGCTGACGCTGGCGCTCTGCGGCCTCGCTGCGGCGCTGTTCTCGCAAGCGTTTCACCACTTCGTGTCGAGCCCGATGGCGAGCGCGGTCGCCGGGCAGACCATCAGCGTCACCATCTCTTCTGTGCCGCACGCCGGGCTGGCGCTTTGGCTTTCGCTGGCGACGGTGGCGCTTGGCATTCTCCTCTATCTCGCGCTCGCAAGCCTGCGCGCCCGCATGGCGTCTCTGCTCGCCGCACTCGGCTGGGGCCCGGATCGCGGCTTCGACCAGGCGATTGCTGGCCTGATCCGCCTGTCGGTGGCGATCACGCGCACGGTCCAGAATGGAAGGCTGGAATTCTACCTGACGGCGACGTTGGCGTTGATCGCCGTTGCGTTGCTCGCGCCGATGCTGGCCTTTGGCGAATGGCCGGCCATGCCCGCGTTCCCCGAGCTGCGGTTCTATGAGTGGACGATCATCGCCATTGCGGTTGCCGGGCTTGTCGCGGTGGTGCTTGCCAAGAACCGGCTGACCGCCATCGTCTCGCTCGGCATCCAGGGGTTTGCGGTCGCGCTGATCTTCATGCTGATGGGCGCGCCCGACCTGTCGTTCACCCAGTTCATGGTGGAGACGCTGTCGGTCGTCATCCTGGCGCTGGTGATGACGCGCCTGCGCCTCTCGCCATCCGACCACCGCGGCGCCGGGCAGGTCGTCATCGACGGCGCCATTGCGGCGGCCTGCGGCATCGGCTTCGGCACCTACCTGCTGCGGGTCACGCAGTCGCCGTTCGACGCCACGCTGTCCGAGTTCTTCAACACCTATTCCTACGTGATCGCGCACGGTCGCAACATCGTCAATGTCATCATCGTCGACTTCCGCGGCGTCGACACGCTGGGCGAAATCGCCGTCGTGATGGCCGCGGGATTGGCGATCCTGGCGCTGATCCGCGTGCGGCCCGGCGTGAAGTGGCTGGCAAAAACCCGCGAGGAGACATCGTGAACACGCTGATCTTCCGCACCGTCGCGCCGTTCCTGACCAGCCTGATGGTGCTGTTCTCCATCTTCGTGCTGTTGCGCGGCCACAACGAGCCGGGCGGTGGCTTCATCGGCGGGCTGATCGCGGCGTCGGCTTTCGCCATCTACGGCATCGCCTGCGGCGTTTCGCCGGTGCGACGGGCCTTGTACTTCCATCCGATGGGTATCGCCGGCTTCGGGCTGTTCATCGCCTGCGTCGCCGGCATCATGTCGATCTTCGTCAACGTGCCGTTCATGACGGGCCTGTGGGTCTTCCCGAAGGTTTTCGGCGTCGAACTGGCGCTCTCCACCCCGATGCTGTTCGACATCGGCGTCTATCTCGTCGTCGTCGGCGCGATCACCTCGATCGCGCTGGCGCTGGAGGAGCGCGAGGAGGATTGATGGAAACCGCGCTTGCCGTACTTGTCGGCGTCTTCTTCACCTTCGCCATCTACCTGCTGCTGTCGCGGCACGTGATCCGCATGCTGCTTGGCGTGGCGATCCTCGGCAACGGCGTCAACCTGCTGATCTTCACCGCCGGGCGCATCACCCGCGAGGCGCCGCCGATCATTCCCGACCATTTGACCGTACCAGACGTCGCGGTCGCCAACCCGTTGCCGCAGGCGCTGATCCTGACGGCGATCGTGATTTCGTTCTCGTTTTTCGCCTTCCTGCTTGTGCTGGCGATGCGCGCCTACCAGGAACTGGACACCGACGACACCGACGACATGCGCGTGGCCGAACCGGCCAACGATGTCGCACCTCCTGTGAGTTATTGAGAGACTGATGGCCGGTTCTTCCGACACGATTGTCGATCTATCGCAAGCCATGGTGACGGCGCCGACGACGGCTGCCGACTGGCTGGTCATTGCGCCCGTAGCGCTCTGCCTCACGTTCAGCGCCTTGTCGTTGATGTTCCGCAAGGATGTGTCGCGCCAGGCGCCGCTCGCGATCGTCGGGTTCGCATTGCTGCTGATCGTTGCCATCCTGCTGTTGCGCCATGTGTGGATGAACGGAACCATGGTGATGACCATGGGGCGCTGGCTGCCGCCCTTCGGCATCAGCTTCACGGTCGACATGCTGGGCGCAATGTTCGTGCTCACCACGGCCGTCATCGCGCTGCTCGCCAGCATCCATGCACTGGCCGATCTCGATTCGACGCAGTTGCGTTACGGGTTCTTTCCGTTCCTGTTCCTGATGATCGGCGGCGTGTGCGGCGCGTTCCTCACCGGCGACATCTTCAACCTCTACGTCTGGTTCGAGGTGCTGCTGATCTCCTCCTTCGGCCTGCTGGTGCTGGGCTCGGAGCGCGAGCAGATCGACGGGACGACGAAGTATGCCTACCTGAACCTGGTGGCGACAACGCTGTTCCTGGTCGCGACGGGCTATCTCTACGGCATCTTCGGCACGCTCAACATGGCCGACATCGCCCGCAAGGCGCCGTTGCTGCGCGAGACCGCGCCGCTGATGACGCTCGCCGTGCTCTATTTCTTCGCCTTCGGCATGAAGGCGGCGGCGTTTCCGGTGAATTTCTGGCTGCCTGCCTCGTATCACACGCCGCGCATCGTCGTTTCGGCCCTGTTCGCGGGCCTGCTGACCAAGGTCGGGGTCTATGCGCTGCTGCGCAGCCTCGTGGTGCTGCTGCCTGCGGAGCGCGCCATCCTTGCCGAACTGATCGCCTGGGTGGCGGCTTCGACCATGCTGCTTGGCGCGCTTGGCGCTCTGGCGCAAAACGACATCCGCCGCCTGCTTGGCTTCGTTGTCGTTTCCGGCATCGGCGTGATGATGGCCGGGCTGGCGCTCGGCAGCCCGCTCGGCCTTTCCGGCGCCATGGTCTATGCTGTGCATTCGATGCTGGTGATGACCGCGCTCTACATTGCCGCCGGGCTGGCCGGATCGATCACCGGCAGCATGGCGATTGGCGCCACCGGCGGGGGCCACAAAGCGGACCCCCTTTTGGCCTTTGCCGTCCCTGCGCTCCGGCCGTCCCGGGCGGGGCCCCCGCCATTCTCGGGCCTGTGGCCAAAGGCGATGCTGGTCAAGGCGTCGCTCGATGTCGGCGCCTGGTGGCTGGCGGGAGCGATCCTCCTGACCGGGTTGCTGACCTCGATCGCTACCGTTCGCGTCTTCCTGCTTGCGTGCTGGCGTGATCGCGAGACGGTGGAGGGCGCGACTTCCGGCGGCTTGCTGCGCGCCGCGCCTCTTGCTGCACTGCTTGCGATGACGCTTGCAATCGGCGTCTACCCGCAGCCGTTGCTGGAGGCCGCCAACACGGCAGCGGCGGCGATACTCGACAATGCCGGCTGGGCGGCGAAGGTGTTCCCGGAGGCGGTGCAGCCATGAACCTGTTCCTCATCAACGTGCTTCTCGCACTCTCCTGGGCTGCCGTGACGGGCAGTTTCTCGCCGCTCAACATGGCTTTCGGCTTCGTTCTGGCCGCTGCGACGTTGTCGCTGATCCGCGAGCAGGTCGGCTCTGTCGGCTATTTCAGCCGGGCGAGGCGCGTCGTGTCACTTGCCCTACTTTTTTTCTACGAACTGGTGCTTTCGGCGGTAAAGGTCGCCATACTCGTGCTGTCGCCGCGCATGAACCTCAAGCCCGGGATCATGGCCTATCCGTTGAAGGTCGATCGCGATTTCGAGATCACGCTGCTGGCGAACCTGATCACGCTGACGCCGGGAACATTGTCTGTCGACGTGTCGGAGGACCGCACCACGCTCTATGTCCATGCGCTGGATTGCTCGGATCCCGATTCCACGCGCCGTGACATTGCGGCAGGCTTCGAACGCAAGATCATGGAGGCATTCCGATGACAGGCGGAGAGATATTCCTTGGCTGGGCAATCTCGGTTGCGCTGGTGCTGCTGTCGCTGGCGTTCCTGCTCACGGTGGCGCGGGTGATCATCGGCCCGACGCTGCCGGACCGGATCCTGGCGCTCGACATGCTCGTTGCGGCCGCGATCGGCTTCATCGCGGTGATCGGCATCAAGACAGGCTACAGCCTTTACCTCGACATTGCGATCGCGCTCGGTCTTGTCGGCTTTCTCGCCACCGTCGCCTTTGCGCGCTTCATCCTGACGCGCGGCAAGGCGGAAGCCGCCGACATCATCTCCGACAACAACAAGCTTCTGGATACCGTGCGATGATCGACC
>CALMYO010000035.1 GCA_937873685.1 uncultured Paracoccaceae bacterium | reverse complement strand
CACGGCAGCAATATCGGTACCCGGAATGGCGTCTTCCGTCTCTTTGCGGAACCGGAGCCAGTAGGAAGGGAAGCCGCGCCCGTCGCGCCGCTCCTCGGTCCACAGCCCGTGCAGCAGACGCCCTTGCGACGTCGCTTCAATCCCTTCCACGGCATCGGCCGCGCAATTGGGGAAATTGACATTCAGCAGCGTTCCGTCGGCGAGCGGGATATCCAGCAGCTTCACCAGGACGGCGGGCGCATGGGTTTCGCACACATCCCACGGCACGTTGCGGTCGCCATCGCCGAAGGTGTAGGCTTGGCTGAGCGCAATCGAGCGGATGCCGAGCAGCGCGCCTTCCATCGCGCCTGCAACCGTTCCGGAATAGGTGACGTCGTTGCCGATGTTCAGTCCGGAATTGACGCCGGAAAGCACAAGGTCGGGTTTTTCCGGCAACAGGCGCGTCGCACCCATGATCACGCAATCGGTTGGCGTGCCGCGCAGGGCGTAGCGCTTCTCGTCGATTCTGCGAAGGCGCAACGGCTCGGACAGCGTCAGGGAATGCGCCAACCCGCTCTGGTCGGTCTCCGGCGCCACCACCCAGACATCGTCGGAGAACTGGCGCGCGATGCGTTCGAGCGCGGCAAGGCCCTCGGCATGAATGCCATCGTCATTTGTCAGCAGGATGCGCATGCGGTCAGGTCTCCGGAATGGATTGCAACGGGCGGGGATGCGCCGCGCAAGGGCGCGACGCCGTTGTCGGCCCATAGCATTCCTTTGTGCGCGACGCCAAACCAGACGATGGCGTTTTCTTTTCGAAGAAACAGGCTGATCAGGCGCGCTTGCCGGCCTCGGCGAGATCGAACCGCGGTTTCCAGACCGTCGCCAGCACCACCGCCATGACCGAGATGAACACGAAGTAGAAGCGGTCGTCGGGCAGCGGGAAACTGACGAACTTGCCGGGCAGGCCGATCAGCATCGCAAACAGCAGCGCCGATTGCGCCCGGTCGATGACATGCCTGTTGCGCGCCAGCAGCACCCAGGCGCCGACAAGGATCGTCAGCAGCCAGGGCCAATCGCTGTGCTGCAGCGCGACCGAAATGCCGCGGAAGTACCCATGCAACATTTCCCCGATCGAGAAGGGAGGATCGAACCCGGTCATCGAGACTTGGAGCTCGAGGTTAGAGAACCAGAAATGCGCCCACCAGCCAGGATGGCCGAGCATTTCCGACGTTGCCGACAGGCAGATCAACCCGGCAGCGAAAGCGATCGCAAGCGTGCGCACCGGCAGGCGGAAGGCGATCATGGCAAGCAGAAGCGCAAACATGAAGACGATGTTGTCGGGCCGCACCAGCAGCGACAGGAACAGCAGCAGGCTTGCCCAGTCGTATCGTCCGCGCAGGAAGCACAGCGCACCGGCCATTGTCACGGCCGCCAGCATCATGTCGGGCAAAACGGAAATGCCCATGTAGAGGTAGTCGGCGATGACCAGCATCGGCAAAAGCACGAAAACCGACTGGATCGCATCGTTGCGTCGCAACCACTCCAGCACGAGTACGCCGAACAGCAACACGAAAGCCACGCTCGCAAACATGCTGGCGTTGACCAGCCCGACGACCGGTTCCAGCGCGCGGATCGTCCAGACATAGGCCGGTTTCACCCGGTACATGGACAACTGCGACGCAAACGCATCGGCATCCTCGTAGAGCGCCTTGTTGTACGGGTTTCCGGCGGAAAGCTCGTAATACTGGCCATCGTTAAGATGCGCGCGTAGCTGCCGCCAGGTTTCGGCATGCAGTTCGGCGTTGTCCTCGATCCGGTTCTCCATCGCGGTCGCCACATAGGCGACCATGTCCCAATTGTAGAACGGCTTGACCCAGCTGTAGGCGCCAAGCGAGGCCACGAACAACCAGCCGAAGGCCAGCGCCGCGAAATCGAGCCTTGCTTTCGTGGCAAGTCCGGTGAACCGGCCGAGGAGGCGAAGGAGATCCGCCTCGGTTGGAATAACGCCTGTGCGGGTGTTCATCGCCGGTCTCTCTTGGGTGAATGGACCGTGAGGCTCGCAAGCATCAGCAGCATCGCGGGAAGCAGCAGCGGCAGGTAGGTGCGCGCATCGTGCAGCGGAAAGATCGCGAACTTCGCGACAATCGCCGCCATCAGAGCCGCCAGCAGCATCGTGCGGCGCGGTGGCAGCACATTGCCCCGTGCATGCATCACCGCCCAGGCCCCGAGCACCAACACATAAAGTCCGATCCAGGTGTTCTCGACCACGCTTCGCGCGGCATTCCAGGCGAATGCGGTCAGGTAGACGCCGGCTGAGAAGTCCGGGTGGAAGCCCGCCATGGAGTCCTGCATCTTGTACGTGGAAAACCACAGATGCGGCCACCAGCCGGGATGGTGACTTTGCCCTTGTACGAAGAGGTAGGCGGCCACGGAAACCGCGAACGCAACGCCCAGCGCCGGCAGCATCCGGTCGCGGAAGAACCACGCCGCCGCCAGCAGCACGCCGACGCCGGCAACCGAATCCGGCCGCGTCAGCACCGCAAGCACGAGCAACGTCGCGCCAGCCGCGCCGCGTCCGCGATCGAGCGCCAGCACACCGGCGGTGGTGAGCGCAATCGCAAGGAAATCGGGAATCGAGTTCATCACGAAGGCTTCGGCGCCTGCGACAACCAGCAACGCCGCGACCAATGGTGCGTAGTGAAGCTTGCGGTTGGCTGAGAGCCAGAGCACGACGGCATTGGTCATCAGCAGCGCGGCGGCGATGTTGATGGCGATTCCCGCCTGCCACCAGCCAGTTACGGGCGCCAGCACGCCAATCAACTGCACATAGAGCCATTTCACGTCATACATGCCGAGCATCGAGACGAAGGCGTCCGCATCGGTGAACTGGCGCAGGCGCCATGCGTCGGCTTGCGTCAGCGCCGCAAAGGCTTCCGGCGACACGGCTTCTCGCGCGGTGGCGTAGACCCAGGCATGCAGGTCGGCATCGGTGGTAAAGTTGTCGCGCGCCGCGGACGCGATGTAGGCAAGCGTGTCCCAGTTCTCTACCGGACGAATGATGTCGAGACCGATCAGCGCGGCGAAATAGCCCGCAAGCAGCACGACGCCGGCAAGCGCGCCGACGCGCGCCCACAATGCAAACACGAGATCGACAAGCGCCGTCAGCAGCCCACGCAATGCCGGGCGCGGATCGTACCGGGTAGTCCGCAACTGGCCCAGATCGTTGACGCTCATGGATTTGCTCCGACTGAAGTCACTGCTGCACACTCACCGTCGACGCGTGGCGCCGATTCACAGCTTCCTTTCACCCCCACCCCTGACCCCTCCCCTCAAGAGGGAGGGGACAGCAGGCGCTGCGGCATTCGATCCGCGCCGAGCGGCAAGCTCGCCATTGCATCACCATGGCAAGGCGTCAGTCTTCCCCTCCCCCTTGAGGGGAGGGGTCAGGGGTGGGGGTAATCCCCTCGGAACCGACGTGTCATGCGCAATCTCGCCAATTGCTTCACCCCATCTGGCTGGCGACGAAGTTCTTCACGATCGAGACGATGCCCTTGCCGAGCAGGTCGTCCAGCGCGCCGACAAACTCATCGACGTTTTCACGAGTCGCGATCAGCGGCGGCTCGAGCCGGATGACGTTTCGATTGTACTCCGTGAACGCCACCAGCACGTTGTAGTCGCGCAGCAGCGCCGCTCCGATGAATCCGGAAAGCGAGCCCTTCAGCTTGTCGTCGAGAACCGCGACGATGGGTTTCAGCGCAAACGGCAGCGTCTGGCTGAAATCCTGGAACTCCAGGCCGACCATCAGGCCGAGGCCACGCACTTCCTTGATGATCTTCGGATACTTGGCGTGCAACGCTTGCAGCCGCTCCAGCAGGTAGGCGCCGGTATCGGCCGAGTTGTCGATCAGCCCCTCGTCGTAGAGCGTTTCGATGGTCTCGATGGAGGTGACGCAGGCCTCGCCGATGCCGCCGAAAGTCGCCTGTGCATGGATCATCGCGGTCTTCGGCGTGCCGTAGGCCTTCATGTAGACGTCGCGGCGCGCGATCATCGCGCCCATCGCCGTCTTGCCGCCGCCAAGCGACTTGGCGAGCGCGGTCACGTCCGGCACAACGCCGTAATGCTCGAACGCGTAGAATCGCCCGGTGCGGCCGAAACCGCATTGCACCTCGTCGGCGACCCACAACACCCCGTACTCGTCGCACAGGTCGCGCAGCTTTACCCAGAAGTCCTTCGGCGCGGTGATGATGCCGCCACCGCCCTGCACGGTCTCCAGCACGATAACGCCGATTTCCGGATCGGCGCGGAACGCGTTCTCGATCGCTTCGATATCGCCGAACGGCACGCGCACCGTGCCTTCAACGAGGCGGAATTCACCGCGATACAGTTTGCCGTCGGTGATCGACAGCACGCCCTTCGTCTTGCCGTGGAAGGAATTCTCCGCGTAGACGACCTTCGGCCGCTTCGGCCCGGCGGCGCGCTCGGCCACCTTGATCGCGGCTTCCATCGCTTCCGAACCGGACGAGCCGAGGAAGACCATGTCGAGATCGTCCGGCGAGCAGGCGGCGATGTTGGCGGCCAGCGCCGAGGCGTACTGGCTCATGAACGCGATCGCGATCTCGTGGCGGTTCTCGTCCTGGAACTTTCGGCGCGCATCGAGAATACGCGGGTGGTTGTGGCCGAGCGCCAGCGACCCGAACCCACCGAAGAAATCGAGGATCTTGCGGCCATTCTGGTCGATGTAGTGCATGCCCTCGGCGCGCTCCACCTTCACCTTGTGGAAGCCGAGCAGCTTCATGAAGTGGAACTGGCCGGGGTTGATGTGCGCCTTGAACAGTTCGGTCATGCGGGCGACATCCATCGCCTTCGCCTGTTCAACCGAGATCAGGGCGGGCTTCGGCGTGCGGCCGGGCGTTTCCATGCCGGGCGCGGAAACGGTCGTGCGGGTCGGTCTGTCAAGCATGATGGCGTTCCTCATTCAGCCGGCTGGGGATGGGCGTCGGCGGCGGGCTGGCCGGCCTTGCCCTTGCGATATTCGTCATAGGCGGCGATCAGCATGTCCTCGTCGCGATACTGCGGAACCCAGCCGAGCTCACGTTCGCCGCGCGACACGTCGAGCACGCAGTCCTCGTCGGCGATCAGGTACTGTTCCGGGTCCATCAGCGGCATGTTCATGGCGTCGAGCAGGTCGAGCGTGCGCTTCACCGCCCAGCCCGGCGTCGGGATCAGGATCGATTTCGATCCGGCATGCTTCACCAGGTCGCCGAGCAGCTTGCGCACGGGCGGCGGGTTGAGCGAGCCCAGATTGTAGACCGAGTTCGGCACGTCCTTTTCCCAGGCGAGCCGCGCCGCCGAGGCGCAGTCGAACACCGAGATGAACTGGTAGGGGTTCCGGCCCGAACCGATCATCGGCACCGGCAGGTTGAGGTCGATCAGCTTGAACAGCTTGGCGAGGATGCCAAGGCGTCCCGGCCCGATGATCAGGCGCGGACGGAAGAGGGAAATCCGCATGCCCTTCTCGCGCCATTCATAGGCGAGTTCTTCGGTCTTCAGCTTCGACAGGCCGTATTCGCCGAGCGGCGCAACCGGATGGTCCTCGGTCATCGGCCAGGTCACGGTGTGGCCGTAGACCATGTCGGTGGTGAAATGCACCAGCCGGTCGGCGCCGGCCTTGGCCATCGCCTCGATGATGTTGACCGTGCCGTGATAGTTCACGGGAAAGAAGAAGTCGTGCCGCTTGGCGCGCACCTGGATCGGCGACAGCATCTTGGCCGACAGGTTGTAGACCATGTCGTCGGCCTTGATGCCGACGGCCTGTACATCGCCCGGCGCCGTGACATCGCAGCGCACGAAGCTGGCGCGCGCATAGTGCGGCAGGTCGCCCTTGTTGATGTCGGCGACCAGAACGTGTTCGCCGCGCGCAACCAGATCCTTTGCAAGCTGGTGGCCGACAAAGCCGTCGCCGCCGAAGATGATATGCCTCATGATGTCAACTCACCGGTTTTTGCGTTGAGGGTGGGGGAGGAAACGCTTTCGCCTGCAGTCGAGCCATGGCCCGATTGCGCGATCAGGATGGTGCCGGCGCAGATCAGCGCTATGCCGCCGATCTTCAGCGCGGCGTCGGCGCCGTTCTTGGCGATCTTCAGCGCGCCGAGGTCTTCCTTGAAGATCAGCCACGCGAACACCGCCACGGCCACGTAGGCGAGGCTCAGGAACGGATAGGCGAACGACAGGTCGACCTTCGACAGCACGAACAGGTGCGAGCCCATCGAGATGACGAACATGCACAGCCCGGCAAACACCCAGGGGCTGAAGACGATCTGCAGCAGCTTCAGGATCAGGTTGTCGGAGAGCACGGCGCCGGCGCCGATCGACAGCATGCCCTGCTTGAGCATCAGCTGCGCCGCGGCGTTGGTCATTACCGTGAACAGGATGAAGGGGAGGTATTTTGTCATGTCATGCCCGTCCTCGTACCGGGTTGAAACGCCTGGAAGCGTCGGAGAAACCCTGCCGCCACAAGGTGTATCGTTCTGGAACAGCCCGCCCGCCGTTCATGGGGTTACTTGCAATCGCCATGCCGCTCACAACGCCTTCGCCGTGCGCCGCCAGAAGTCGGACATCGCGACCGGATCGCGCAGCGCTTCGAGCTTGTCCCACTGCGGAAATGAGGCGGCGAAAGTCGCCGCGCTCATGCGGGCATCCTTGTAGGGGTTGACCGCGCCGCCTGCGTCGACCGTCATGCGATCGAGTTCCGCCAGCAACGAAAGCGTGCGCTGGCCGCGGTTCGGAAAATCGAGCGTCAGCGTGTAGCCCGGCCGCGGGAACGACAGCAGGCCGGGTGACGCCACATCGCCGAAGCGCTTCAGAACGGTCAGGAACGACGATTGTCCGGCCTTGCGCGTCGCGGCCAGCATGTCGGGAATGACTGTCGGGGCTGCATCAACCGGAATAACCGACTGGTGCTGGAACAGCCCGCGCGGGCCGTACAGCCGGTTCCAGTGTCCAACGGCGTCGAGCGGGTAGAAATAGCCCTGCCAGCCGCTGCGTCGCGTGCCGGCCTTGCGCGACTTCGCGGCAAGGAAAACGGCGTTGAATGCGCGCAGGCTCGCCCCGTTCAGCGCGCTGACCGGCAGTTCGAACGGCACCGAAAGTTTCGCCGCACCATTTGCAGACGCCGCCTCGCCGTCATCGGCATGGTTTGCCGCCAGCAGAACCCCCCTGCCCGCCGCAGTTCCGGCGGCCAGCTGGTCGATCCAGGCGACCGAGTATTCGTTGCAGCGGTCCGCTGCATCGGCAAGCTCGAAATACTCATCCAGCCGGTCGAAGCGGCTGACGGTTTCTTCGACATCGAGCGATCCGACCTTCATCATGCGGATCGTCGCCTGCGTGATGAACCCGGTCAGGCCCATGCCGCCGATGGTGGCCGAAAAGAGGTCGGCGTTCTCGTGCGGCGAACAGGCCAGCGCGCCACGGTCCGATCGATGCAGCGTCAACGATTCCACATGGCGGCCGAAGGTGCCGCGCACATGATGGTTCTTGCCGTGAACGTCGTTGGCGATCGCACCGCCCAGCGTCACGAAGCGCGTGCCCGGCGTTACCGGCAGGAACCAGCCATGGGCGGCCGCATGGGCAATGATGTCGCACAGCAGCACGCCGGCCTCGGCCGTGAACAGCCCTGTCGAGGGATCGAAGGCCACGATGCGGTTCATGCCGCGGAAATCGACCAGCGTGCCGGCGTCGTTGTGGCAGCTGTCGCCATAAGAACGCCCGTTGCCGAACGGCAGCAGCGAATCCGGCGACGCTCCCGCCAGATGCGCGAGCATGTCGGCGGCCGGCGCGGCGCGGCGCGCGTTTCGGCTCAGCCGCCCGAAGCTCTGGTAGACGTCGGCGCTCATACCAGCCCCGCGCCGAGCAGCATCACCGCGCCGAAGCCGATCATGATCTGGCTTCGCCAGTCGGTCATGATGAACACGACAGGGTCGTCGTTGAACTCGGCGCGCTTGGCGAGGATCCAGATGCGCAGCACGATGTAGAGGATCAGCGGGCAGAGCGGCCAGATCATCCAGGGCTGGCTGTAGAGCTCGCGCACCACGTAGCTGTCCATGTAGAGCGCCAGCACCAGCGCGGAGGCGAAGCCCGACGCAACGCCGGCCTGGGCGATGATTTCCTTGTCTTCCACCCGGTAGCCGCGGCCCTTCAGGCGCTGCTTCTCCGGCGCATCGCATTGGTCGAGTTCGACATAGCGCTTCACCAAGGCG
Organism: uncultured Paracoccaceae bacterium; assembly: GCA_937873685.1. Classification (GTDB taxonomy): domain Bacteria; phylum Pseudomonadota; class Alphaproteobacteria; order Rhizobiales; family Rhizobiaceae; genus CALMYO01. The sequence continues at coordinate 11,730 of CALMYO010000035.1, read as the reverse complement.
AGGCTGAGGAAGAAGAACAGGGAGAAAGCGATCAGCCAGAACGAAAGTGGGACCGTTGTCGCCGCCGCGCCGGCAATGACGCGCACGGTGTAGAGCCCGGCGAGCGTCAGCACGTCGATCAGCAGGTAGCGCTTCAATTTCAGCGAATAGGCGGTGGTGGCGATGAAATAGGCGCCGAGCACCAGCGTGAACAGGAACGGCATGAACAGGCAGACCGCCGCCGCCGCCGCAAGCAGGCCGAACGCGATTTTCAGCCCGAGGTCGGGTGCGATGTCGCCCGCGGCCAGCGGCCGGTTGCGCTTGGTCTTGTGTTCGCGATCCGCCGAAAGGTCGAACAGGTCATTCAACACATAAACGGCCGAGGCGGTAAAGGAAAACGCGATGAAAGCGCCTGCCGCCTGCAACAGGATAGGGCCTTCGAACAGGCGATGGTCGAGCAGCGGCGCGACGCCGATCAGTGCATTCTTCGACCACTGGTGCACGCGCAGCATCTTGACGAGGCTTTTCCAGAACGGACGCTTCGGCTTCGCCATAAGCGGCGCGTCATGCGCCTTGCGCCAGCGCTCCGCCGCCCTGTCAGGCGCGACGACGATGGCTTGTCGCGCGGCGTCGAACAGCACCAGGTCATGGGCGCTGTTGCCCATGTAATCAAAGCCGCCATCGCCGTAGCGGGCGATGAGTTCGTCCAGCTTCGCCTTCGATTTCAGGTTCTTGCCGTTACCGGACGCGATCACGTCGTCGAAGCAGCCAAGATGTCCGGCAATCGCCCGGGCGATCTTCTCGTCGGTGGCGGTCGCCAGCACGACGATGCGGCCAGCCTTGCGCTGCGCGTCGATGAACTGCAGCACCTCGTCGCGATACGGCAGCGCCGCGACATCCACCTCGACGCGCGCCGCAACCTCGCGCTTCAGGCGCGACAGGCCGCCTGCGAGCACCCACAGTACCGCCTGCAAGGCAAACAACGGGTTGCGCCGGATCAGCTGGAAGAGATTCTCCCAAAGCATGTCCGTGGCGATCAGCGTGCCATCGAGATCGACGGCAAGCGGAACCGTGTTGTCCGGTGTCCTGACGTCCATGTTCGTCCCTGTCCGACTGGCGCGTGTCTGGCCGCGCTCGTTGTGGAACAGGCCTAGCAGCCAGAGGCAAAGGCTTGCCTAATTCGGTCACGAATCATGTCGCTGCGGAAACGAAAACCGCCGGCTCAGTTAACCGGCGGTTTCGCAGTTGACAAAATTTGCTACGAAGAGATTACTTGACGTTGCCGGAGCCGCCGCGGATCTCCACGGTCTCGGACCCGGTCAGCGCCACGCGGTCGCCGTTCGGCATCGTCACGAAGCAGCCGGACGGGCAGAAATCCACCGTCTCGCCGGGATTGAGGGTCAGTTCGCTGCGCCCGTCGCCTTCGGTGACGATCAGTGTGCGCGCTTCCGCGTCGCCGTTCGTGGCGGATGCGGCGAATGCCGGCGCGGCGAGCAAGAGGCCTGCAAGGGTCGCAAAGACAAATCTGTTCATGGCTTTTCCGGTGTTTCCACCGCCTTCGGTTTCGGGCGAACCCGTTTCTCGTTGTCGGTCATTTATCACAGACGCCTGAACGCTGGCTGAACGGCTGCACCGCGGTCAATCCGCATCGGGATCGGGCTTGCTCCTGCGCGATCGTTTCGCCACCGCCTTCTGACTCGTCTGCTCGGCTGGAAGCGCAATGTCAAAAGCCTCCGCTGGCATGGCCTTCACATGGATATCGCGCTGTGGGAACGGGATTTCAATGCCCTCGGCCTTCAGCCGGTCGTACAGCGCAAAGCGGATGTCGTTTTGCACCGTCAGCGAATTCAGTACATCAAAAAGGAACACCCGCAATTCAAAGATCAGGGCCGAATCGCCGAAATCGACGAAATAGACGAACGGCTCCGGGTTCTTGGTAACCATCGGATGGTTGCGCGCCAGTTCCAGCAGGATATCGCTGACCTTGCGGGCGTCCGAACCGTAGGCGACACCGATGCGGATTTCCACGCGCCCAAGCTTGTTCTTGTGTGTCCAGTTGCCGACAGCCGCGTTGATCAATTCTGAATTCGGCAGGATGATGGTCTGGCGCTGAAAGGTCTCGATTTCCGTGGCGCGCACCGAAATCTTCTTCACGGTGCCCTGAACCGCGCCAGCGACAATCCAGTCCCCGGATTTGAACGGCCGTTCAGCCAACAGGATCAGGCCGGAAACGAAATTGTTGACGATGTTCTGAAGGCCAAAACCGATGCCGAGGGACAACGCGCCAGCGACCAGCGCGAAATTCGACAAATCGATGCCCGCCGCAGAAATGCCGATCATCGCAGCGACAGCAATGCCGAGATAACCGATGGCTGTGCGGATCGAATTGCGCACGCCGGCGTCGACGCGGCCGCGCGCCATCACCCGGTCGTCCAGCCAGCCTTGCAGCCACCGGGTAACGAAGTAGCCCACGATAAAAACGAGGATGCCGCCAAACAGCGCCAGCAGCGAGAACGAGAATGAGCCGATGCGCACCTCGTTCATGACCTTCCACGCCGAGGCGAAGATCTCCTGGGCCTGGAATCCCCATTGCAACAAGATCAGGGGAATGCCGGCGACAAGAATGGCGATGTTCAGTACGATGCCGGCGGCGACGCCAAACCGGTCCATTGCTGCGTCGTCGAGGGCGAAGGCGCGGCGAATGCGCCGCCCGACCAGCGTATTGGCGAAGGCATGCTCATCCGACATCGCCTGTGCAGCGAGGAAACCGATGTACATGGTGACCGCAATCGCGCCGGAGACGACGATCTGGTGCAGCACGAACCGCGCCAGCACCGTGTAGCCCAACATGGCGGCAAGTATTGGCGACGCACCGAGCAGGAACAACGGAATGCGGATGAGCAGAGGCCAGCGGCGCAAGCCATCCTCGCCCTCGAACGGCTTGACCAGACCAACCGCAAACACGAGCAGACCAACAAGAACACTCGCAACAAGGGTCTTCGCCACGGTTACAGACAAAGGCGAGTTCAGCACCTCGCTGACCACGGTCGCAAAGTGATCGAAAGCGGTAACCAGCGCGATCGCCATCGCCAGCCAGTATAAGCGCCGGGCTGGCGCTGTTGCGATATCGACCAGACGCCAGGCCGGCAGGAAAGGCGCCAGCACTGCGCGCGCCAACCTGTGCACCAGAAAGACGATGGTTGTGACTCTTGCAAGCGCGCCGAACAGGAGCAGGATGTCGCCGCGCAGGACATTGAATCCATGGTAGAATGACAATGCGACGATGAAGAACACGAGGATGGCCGCTGCCGGCAGAAGCGAGGAAAAGAAGGCGACCGAAACGCGGCTGAGATAGGACGGTTTCTGGTTCGCCGGATCGCGGACAATTAACCGGCCCACCATCCGTCGCCCGCCGATGAAGATCACCGCCGCCGCCAGCAACGCAAAGAATGTCGCACCAAGGAACGCCTCGATCTTGAAGCGCAGCACGAACCGCACCCAGGACGCGACCGACCTGTAGAGCTGGTTTACCTCATCGAGAAACGCTGCGAAGGCTTCGCCGGCAAGAGTGAGGTCTATGGTAACCCGTTTGGTGAGCGTGTTGGTGAACAGTTCGCGGCGCAGTTCCCCGATACGTTCGATGTCGGACGAGACCTGGAGAGAAAGCTCCTCCGCCTGTCCGGTCAGTGCGTTGATTGTTGCTTTTTCTTCGATGAGTGCGCGACGTTCGTTCGCCACGATCTCCGGCTCGGAAACACCTTCTGCCGGCGGCGCGCCGAGTTGCTCCAGCCTTGCGTTGATCTCGCGCAGTCGTGGCCCGAGCGCCACCGCCCTTTGCAACACGCCCTTCGACAGGGTTTCGAGCTGAAGCCGCAGGTCGACCAGCGCGGTATCATTGTCCGTGTTGTCGTCAAGTTTCTTGCGTAATTCCGTCGCCTGCTCCTCCAGGGCGGCAATATTCTCGCGCATCGCAGCAATCATCGCCTCGCCACGACCGAGGCCAGAGGTCGACGGAGCTGCCGCAGCGGGCGCGTCAGGGCGCGTCGCATCTGCCGGCGAAGCAGGCTCTTCGGCTGCGAGTTCCGGCGGCGTAAACTGGGCCTCCGCGAACCCTCCGCCGACAAGCACAGCAAGCAGCATTGCGATGATCAACGCCAACGATGCAGCAAGACACTGGGCGCGCGGCGTCGCGCGAGATCGGGAATCACGGCTCATGCCTGCGAAGGCTAAGCCCTGCCCGGCGACGCCACAAGGCGGTCTTTCATCATCGGGTTGGAACCGGTCGCTCTTTGAAAGCCTGACGCACGGTCTGTCGATCTTTGCAGTACAGTCCTATGCAGGTTTCTGCGGGTGTGCGGAACGCGTCATCGTGACGGCGTTGGCGCCGAACGTTTCGAGAGTTCCACCGGCCAGTTCGCGCAACCGGGAAGAAAAGGCCTTGAAATAGTCTCGTGATTGCAGCGTCTTGACGGTCATCTCCTCGCTCCAGCGCGCCCAGTGCACACGTTCCACCCCGTCGTCTCCGATGGCCACCTCATACGAAAAACGTCCGGCCAGTTCGTCATCGCTATCCACCGCCGCGATGAATCGATCGATCGTTTCGCGCCAATCCGCCTCCGGGCCGGAATAGCGATAGCGAATGGTGAGCATGCGCATGATCGGCCTCTTGAATAAAGAATCGATTAAATAACGGATACTACAACCAACCTGCGAGAACAACTGCGTTGCCAAAGGCTCCCGCCATCTGCCGACACTTCGTCAAAGTCGTTTGGATGCTGCCCCCATCACATAAACCTGCGCCACCGCGCGGTCGTCGCCGAGCGTCTGCAGCAGGAACAATTCCTCTTCCAGCCGCTCCACGGTTTCCATGCGCAACGCCATCGCCGGCGTGGCGCATGCGTCCAGCACCACCAGATCGGCCTCGAAGCCCGCATCGAGTGACCCGATCCGCCGCTCCATGCCGAGCGCGCGCGCATTGCCAAGCGTGGAAAGGTAGAACGATCGAAACGGCCGCCAACGCTGCCCTTGCAGGTTCAAAACCTTGTAGCCCTCGTCCATGGTGCGCAGCATCGACCAGCTGGTGCCGCCGCCGATGTCGGTCGCGATCGCCGAACGCGCGCCCGCGCCGGAAAGCCGCGCCAGATCGTACAGGCCGGAGCCGAGGAAGAGGTTCGACGTCGGGCAGAACACCGCAACCGAGCCGGTCTCGGCGATACGCCGCAGTTCGCGATCCTTCAGATGGACGCAATGGCCAAGCAACATGGAGAGCCCGAGCAGGCCGTAGCGCTCGTAGATGTCGAGATAGTCCCGCGCCCAAGGGAAAAGCCGCGCCGCCTCGGCAATCTCGCCGTGGTTCTCATCGATATGCGTCTGCACCAGACACTCGCGATGTTCTGCAACCAACGCGCCGCTCGCCTCAAGCTGCGCTTCTGTCGAAGTCAGCGCAAATCGCGGGCTGATGGCGTAGGAAAGCCGCCCGCACCCGTGCCACTTTGAAATCAGCGCCTTGGTGTCGTCGTATCCCGATTGAGCGGTATCGGTCAGCGCCGCCGGCGCGCCGCGATCCATCATCACCTTGCCGCCGGCCATGCGCAGGTTGCGCCGCTCCGCCTCCGCAAAGAACGCTTCCGCGCTTTGCCGATGCACTGAGCAATAGGCGCTGGCCGTGGTCGTGCCGTGCGCGATCAACTGGTCAAAAAAGGCGGCAGCGATGCGCTCGGCATGTACATCGTCGCCGAAACGCTGTTCCTCCACGAAGGTGTAGCGGTTCAGCCATTCCAGCAGGCTGCCGGCATAGCTTGCGACCACTTGCGCCTGCGGGAAATGGATATGGGTGTCGATGAAGCCCGGCATGACAAGGTTGCGCCGATGATCGACTGCCGGCCAGCAGCGATAATGCTCCGGCAACTCGCTCCTGTCGCCACACCACGCGATCATCCCGTCGGCGCCGATCGCCAGCACACCATGCTCGATATAGCGCACCTGTGAGGGCATTTCGCATTCCGCGTCGGGTTCGTCGGCAAACCACAACAGACGGGCTTCGATCAGTATTTCGGTCATCGGATCTCCCGCATCTGGGCGCGGCGGTCATGCAAGGGCGAATGTCCCTACAGCGCCCTTTCGTAGATCGCCAGCGCGTCGTCGTACGTCATCTCGCGCGGATTGTTGATAAGCAGCCGCGTCTGCTTCATCGCGTCCTCGGCCAGCATCGGCAGGTTGTTGTGGCTGACCCCGACATCGGCAAGCCGCGTCACCATGCCGAGTTCAGCACCCATCTCGGCAAAGCCCTCGACGAACCCCTTAGCGCACACCGCCTCGCTGCCGCTGGACAGTTCCGGAAACACGACAGGCGCAAGCTCGGCATACAGCGCCGAGGCGGCCGGCAGGTTGAACGCCAGCACGTGCGGCAGCACCAGCGCGTTCGACAGCCCGTGCGGCACGTGGAAATGCCCGCCGAGCGGATAGGCCAGCGCATGTACCGCAGCGACCGGCGCGTTGGCGAAAGCCTGGCCCGCCAGCATCGAACCGAGCAGCATCGCTTCCCGCGCCGCGATGTCCTGCGGCTCAAGGCAGGCGGTGCGGATGTTGCCGGCAAGCAATCGTAGCGCCTCGCGGGCGAGGCAATCGGAAACCGGGTTCTTCAGCCGCTTCGACGTATAGGCTTCGATCGCATGCACCATGGCGTCGACGCCGGTCGCCGCCGTCACCGAGCGCGGCAAGCGCAGCGTCAGTTCCGCATCGAGCACAGCCCAGTCCGGGATCAGCACCGGAGACGAGACACCCTTCTTTTCCGCGTCGCCCGTGGTGACGATCGCGATCGGCGTCACCTCCGAACCGGTGCCGGCGGTGGTCGGGCAAAGCAGCAACGGCAGCCGCCCGCCCTTCACCTGCGCAACGCCGTACATCGTGGCGAGCGGCTGGTCGGATGCAACAAGGGCGGCGATCAACTTGGCGGTGTCCATCGAAGAGCCGCCGCCGACACTGACGACGCCGTCGACGCCATGCGCCCGCGCCTCAGCCACCGCACCAAGCACCATCGCTTCCGGTGGATCGGCGACCACATCGCTGAACACCCATACGTCGATGCCTGCCGCCCGCAATGACGCCAGCGCTTTTTCGGCCAGGCCATATTCGAGAATGCCCTTGTCGGTCACGAACGCGACGCGCCGGCAGCCCAATCCGGCGACGATCTCGCCGATACGCCCGCTGGCGCCCGGCTCGCACAGGATCGACCGCGTTGTCTGGAACGTGAACTGCATCGCTGCCTCCCCGGTGTTTCGGCTTGGAAGCTAGTGGATTGACCGTGACATTTGAGTCCCTGTTCGTTCTCGGCGCCTGCTCAAATGTCACGGTCGAAAATCCACTAGAATCATATGTTTGCCTAGTGGTCCTTTGATTCCGACATTTGCGCTCGGTCTCGCGGCAATGGGATGCAAATGTCGGAATCGGACCACTAGAGTGGCGCAGTCGTACGCTCCATACAAGCTTTTCGCGGCACAGATGACGTCTGTCCCGTGTTCGGTTATCGTGTTGGGAGGAGGCGCCCGATGGCCAGACCGTTACCGCATCGTCACGACGATTTGTACGAACGCGATTTCCATGCATGGACGCAGGCGCAGGCCGAAGCCTTGCGTATGCGCAGATTTGACCGCATCGATCTCGAAAACATTGTGGAAGAGTTGGAAACCTTGGGCCGTTCCGAACGCCACGCCATTCGCAACCGCCTCGGCGTCCTGCTGATGCATCTGCTCAAATGGGCTTGGCAGCCCGAGAAAAGATCGTCGGGCTGGCGTGGCACGATCCTGGAACAACGTCGTCAACTGCGCCGTCTTCTTGACGAAAACCCTTCGCTGCACTCACTTCCGGCTTCGGCGCTGGCTGACGAGCACGATGTGGCGCGTCTGAAAGCCGCCGGTGATACGGGCCTGCCTGAGGCGGTTTTCCCAACCTCCTGCCCCTTCACGATCGACGAGATCCTCAACGAGGATTTTTGGCCGGAGCTTGGCGGGAAGCGGGGCTTGCCGCCGGAATAACTGATCGCGTGTTTGCGCAGCCTCTCTTTTAAACCCCCTCATCCCCCTGCCGGGACCTTCTCCCCATGGGGAGAAGGGGAAATCAACCGCAACCTCGCAACTTCAACGCTGGCTATTTGAAGACAACCTCGCCCCTGCTTCCCTTCTCCCCTGTGGGGAGAAGGTCCCGGCAGGGGGATGAGGGGACCGGCGAACGAGGATTGACGCAAATTCGCGGGATCACGCTCCCGCGGCCGCCATTTCCTCGGCGAGGCGGCGCTCCTCGACGATCTTCGGCTTGGAGAAGCGGGCGAAGATCAGGTAGGCGACCGGCGTCAGGAACAGGGTGGCGAAGGTGGCGAGGCCGAGCCCGCCGACGATCACCCAGCCGAGGGCGATGCGCGCTTCCGCGCCCGCGCCGGAAGCCAGCACCAGCGGCAGCCCTCCGAGCACTGTCGAGATCATCGTCATCATCACCGGCCGCAGGCGACGTACCGAGGCCTCCTCGATCGCCTGGCGCACGTTGTATCCCCGGTCGCGCAACTGGTTGGCAAACTCGACGATCAATATGCCGTTCTTGGCCATGATGCCGACCAGCAGCACCAGCCCGATCTGGCTGTAGACGTTGAGGCTGGTGCCGGTGAGGATCAACGCAAAGATGGCGCAGGCAAGCCCGATCGGCACCGTCGCCATGATGATCAGCGACGACACGAAGCTTTCAAATTGTGCGGCCAGCACCAGCAGAACCACGATGATGGCGAAGGCGAAGGTGCGACCCATGCCGCCCGAGGTCTCTTCAAGCGTGGCGGCTTCAGCAAGCGGGATCACGCGCGCGCCCGGCGGCAGCAGCGGTGTGACGATCTCCGTCGCCCGGTCGAGCGCGCTTTGCAGCGCAAAATCCGGCGTCAGGCTCGCCGTCACCGAAACGGCGCGCAGCTTCTGCTCCCGCGACAGCGACGGCGCCACCGCCTTTTCCTGCAAGGTCGAGATCGACGACATCGGCACGATGCGTCCGTCGGAGGCGCGCAGGAAGATATTTTCAAGATCCGTCGGATCGTTGATCGGGTTCAGAGTCGACACCAGTTTCACTGAAACCGCCTTGTCCTGCACGAACACCGAGCCGATGGAGCGGCCGTCGAGCATCGCCTGGATGACCGCAGCAAGCCCGTCGATGGGAACCCCGAGATCGGAGGCGCGCTCTCGGTCGATGGCGATGGACAATTGCGGCTGTGTCGTTTCGTAGGACATGCGCACCCGGCCGAAGCGCGGATCCTTTTCCATCTCCTCCACCAGTTTGTCGCCGGCAACCGCAAGCGTGTCGTAGTCGTCGCCGGCGAGCGCGATCTGCAGGCCGGAGCCGGCGCCGCGTATGCCTAGGCTGTTCGGCTGGATGGCGAAGGCGCGCACGCCCGGAACGCCGGAGACGAGACGGTTGATGTCGCCGACGATCTCCTGCTGCGTGCGCTTGCGCTCCTCCCATGGCGCCAGCGTCATCACCATGAAGGCGCTGTTGGACGAGCCGCCGCGGCCGGAAATCGCAAACACGTTCCTGATTTCGCCGCCCTGGCGCAACGGTTCGATCAGCGCCTCGATCTGGCGCAATTGCCCTGTTGTGTAGTCAAGGCTGACGCCCTGCGGCGCGGAGATCGACATCAGCGCAACCGCGCGGTCCTCCGGCGGCGTCAGTTCCTTGCGGATCGACGGGAAGGCGAGCCAGGCCGCGATGCCGAAGGCGATCGAGGCCGCTACCAGAACCATCGGCGCGGAAAGGCTCATGCGCAGGAAGACGCGGTAGACCGCGATGCCGCCACGGCCGATCATGCCGAACAGGCCGCCATGGCTGGTGGAGGTCTTGTTGCTGAGAAACCGCGAAGCGAGCATCGGACACAGCGAAAGCGCCACGACCGAAGACAACGCGACAGAGATCGCCAGCACGAAGCCAAACTCGCGAAACAGACCGCCGGCCTTGCCGGGCAGGAAGGAGATCGGAATGAACACGGCGGCCAGCGTCGCCGTGGTGGTGATGACGGCAAAGAACACTTCGCGCGTGCCGACCACGGCGGCGGCGCGCGACCCGAGCCCGCGATTGCGCTGGGTCACGATGTTTTCCAGCACCACGATGGCGTCGTCCACCACCATGCCCGTCGCCAGCACAAGCGCCAGCAGGGTTAGGATGTTGATCGACAGTCCGGCGATCCAGATGCCGGCGACCGCGCCGATCAACGCCACGGGCAGCGTGATCGCCGGGATCAGCGTGGCGCGCACATTGAGCAGGAACAGGTAGATGACGGCGATCACGATCAGCGTCGCAAGCACCAGCGAGCGCACCACCTCGTCGATCGCGCCCTGGATGAAGGTGGCGTCGTCGCTGGTGACGCGGATGCCGACGCCTTCCGGCAGGACCGCCTTGATGTCCTCCACCGCCGCACGCACGCCTTGCGATATCTCCAGCGTGTTGGAGCCGGCCTGCCGCACGATACCGAGCCCGACGCCGGTCTGGCCGTTGGCGCGCAATGCGCTCGATCCGGGATCGGGGCCGAGCGTCACCGACGCCACATCGCCGATACGCGTGCGCCCCTTGATCGTCAGCGCCTCGAATTCCTGCGGCGTGTCGATGGAGGCCGATGCGCGCACCACGATGTCCTGCGTGTTGCTGGTGAGCGACCCCGCCGGCGCATCGAAGGCGGCGTTGGCGAGCGCCGCCGACAGATCGACCACCGACAAGCCGCGGCTGGCGAGCTTGGCCTGGTCGACATCAATGCGAAAAACCTTGTCGCGATCGCCATAGACCTGAACGTCGGCGACGCCACGCACCGCCGCCAGACGGTCGACGATCTCGTCCTCGACAAGGATTGTCATGTCTTCCACCGACATCGAGCCGGAGGTGAGGGCAAGGCGCATCACCGCCTGCGCGTTGTCGTCGGCTTTCACCACGCGCGGATCGTCGGAATCCTCGGGCAGGTCGCGCGAAACGCGGTCGACCGCGTCCTTCAGGTCGGTTGCCGCGACATTGATGTCGGTATCCTCGGTGAACTCCACCGTCACCGCGCTGCGGCCGAAGGAGGACGAGGATGAAATGCTCTTGACGCCCGGCACCCGGCCGGCCGCACCCTCGATGCGCGCCGTCACCTCGCGGTCCATCGTTTCAGGAGATGCGCCGGCATATTCCGTGCGAACGGTCACCACCGGGCTGTCGACCTCGGGCAGTTCCCGGATTTCCACCGCGAGAAGGGCTGCAAGGCCGGCCACGACCAGCAGCATGTTGACGACGATCGCCAATACCGGCCGTCGCACGAACAGCGCGGTGAACCCGGTCGCGCCGCCATCAGCGGCGGATGCGCTGTCCTGTTTCGAAATGGCCGCATCTTCGCCTGCGCGATCCCCGGTGTCAGGCAGGGAGGGCCAATCATCGCCATTGTCGCCCGCCGAATCCGCTTGGTTGCGTTCCCGGTTGTTCATTGTCCCTTGCCGGGCGGGCGCAATCGTCACATCGACAGGATTACCGGCAGGCGGATCTCGGGGCGAGGCGATACCGGCGCTGTTGTCGTCGTAAACGGCTGAGCCGACCGGCGATCCGGAACCGTCCTGCGTCACCGCCGGCGGCGTTTGATCCGAGTTGGTTGCGTCTGCCGGGAAATCTGCTGCGGTTTGCATCCCAGCGCCAACCGGTCCGGCTTCGTTATCGCCTGGCGCGGTGGCGACAGGTTTGTCTGCGATGCGTTCGCTCACCCGCCGCCCC
>CALMYO010000034.1 GCA_937873685.1 uncultured Paracoccaceae bacterium | reverse complement strand
CCCCTTGCCCGAACGATTGACAAACCGGCTGGCGAAGTCAATGATGAAATATCACAGATAACAGCTACACCCGCAAGGGGGAGGCATGGCGACGAGCGGTGACGAAAAGGGCTTCTGGCTGTACGACCTGCGCGTCGAGACGGTGCTCGACGGCCGTACGCCAATTTGCCGGCACATCGAGGGCGAAAGCTTCCAGGTGATCGGCGAGAGCCTGGTGTTCTCCAACCAGCAGAAGGTCTCGATGTATGCGCTTGCCGCCGTGTTGCCTATCCTGCCGGCCAAGCAGCGGCTGACCGACGGGAACGACTGGATGTCGACCGACGCCGAGATCGCCTGCCCCGATCCGCATTGCGGCGGCCGCTTCAGGATCGTGCGCGAGGGCAAGCGCTGGTTCAGCCACGCCGAAACGACGGGCCTGCCCGAGGCGCGTGGCGAAGCCTGGTGGACGAGGGAAGAACAGCGATGAAGGCAGTGGAAACGGCGGACCTGCGGCCCGGCCACCGCATCTCGCGCGTCATCAAGGGCGGCTGGCAACTGGCCGGCGACCACGGCGAGGTGCGTGCGGCTGAAGCCATTGCCGACATGGAAGCCTTCGTCGACGCCGGTATCACGACCTTCGACTGCGCCGACATCTACAAGGGCGTGGAGGAGATGATCGGCGCCTTCATCGCCGACCTTCGCCGCCGCCGCGGCGCATCTGTCGCGGACAAGGTGATTGTCCACACCAAGCTGGTGCCCGACCTGTCTCGCCTCGCCGACATCCGTCCGCACGAGATCGAGGCGATCGTCGACCGCTCGCTGCAGCGCCTGCAAATCGAACGACTGCATCTGGTGCAATTCTTCTGGTGGGACATGGCGGTCGGCGATCCCGTCGCCTCGCTTGATGTGCTGAAGCGTTGCCAGGAAAAGGGCAAGATCGCCAATCTCGGCGTCACCAACTGGGATCGCGGCGACATTGCCCGCTTCACCGACGCCGGTTTCGATGTCGTTTCGGCGCAGGTGCAATACTCGCTGCTCGACAGGCGGCCGGCGAATGGTCTCGCCGGATGGGCGGCCGCGCATGACATGCAATTGCTGTGTTACGGCACGCTTGCCGGCGGCTTCCTGACCGACGCCTGGCTCGGAGCGCCGGACCCGGGATTCGCGTTTTCCAACCGCAGCCTCGTGAAGTACCGGTTGATCATTGACGAGTTCGGCCCTTGGTCGTTGTTCCAGAACTTGATGGCTACACTGAAGGCGATAGGCGATCGCCACGGCGTGTCTCTTGCCGCCGTTGCGACCCGGTGGGTGCTCGACCAGCCGCAGGTCGCGGCGGCGATCGTCGGCGCGCGCTATGCCCGCCATCTGCCGCAGACGCTGGAGGTCTTCCGCCTCGCACTCGACGATGCCGACCGCGCCGCAATCGACGCCGTGCTTGCGCAATCGGCCGGACCGAACGGGCCGGTCTACGGGCTGGAGCGCGATCGTACCGGTCGCCACGGCTCGATCATGAAATACAATCTCAACGCCAATCCAAACGACAAGGTCCACGCCGAGGCGTCGGCATAGAGCCGCAGGCTCGCAAGGGGGAATGACGGGTGGAAACCGAAAGCGCCATCCAGACGGAAAGCATCGCGCGCGAGTTCGGCGGTTTTCGCGCTGTCGACGGCGTGTCGATTTCCGTGCGCAAGGGTTCCATCACCGGGCTGATCGGTCCGAATGGCGCGGGCAAGACGACGCTGTTCAACATGATTGCCGGCGCACTTTCGCCCACGGCCGGGCGCTTCCGCCTGAATGGCGAGGACGTGACCGGCCTTTCGCCCGAGGCGCTTTACGCCAAGGGCCTTGCCCGCACATTCCAGATCCCCCGCCCGTTCAAGCGCATGAGCGTGCTCGAAAACGTGATGGTGGCGCCGCGCGAGCAGGCCGGCGAAAACCTGTTTGCGGCATTGTTCGGCCGCCGCCGAATAGCCGGGGAAGAAGAGCGCCTGCGCGAGCGGGCGCTCGGCATCCTAGATTTCATGACGCTTCGCCCGCTCGCCGACCAGCCGGCCGGAAAGATTTCCGGCGGCCAGGCCAAGCTGCTCGAACTTGCCCGCGCGTTGATGGGCGAGCCCTCGGTGATCCTGCTCGATGAACCCGCGGCCGGCGTCAACCCGTCGCTGACCAACATCCTTGTCGAGCGGATCGAGGAACTGAACCGGCGCGGCATCACCTTCTTCATCATCGAGCACGACATGGATTTCGTGATGCGTCATTGCGAGCCGGTGATCGCGCTTGCCGAGGGCCGTGTCATCTTCGAGGGAACGGCGGAACAGGCGCGCGCCAATCCACTGTTGCTCGACGCTTATCTTGGAACCGTCGCGGCATGAGCGAAACGGGCGCGGCGCTCAGGGTGGAGAAACTTGTCGCGGGCTATGTGCGCGACCTGCCGATCCTGCGCGATGTCGACCTGACGCTGCGCCGCAATGCGCTGACGGCGATCATCGGCCCGAACGGCGCGGGAAAATCCACGCTGATCAAGGCGATAGCCGGGCTCGTGCCGGTCAGTTCCGGCACGGTGAAGCTCGGCGGACGGGAAATCACCGGCATCCGCGCCGACGAAATGGGTGCGCTCGGCATGGCCTATGTGCCGCAGACCGACAACATTTTCCGCACGCTCACAATCCGCCAGAACCTGCTGCTGGCGCTGCGAAAGGCGCAGGACGCGGTGACCCGGCTTGGCGAACTCTTCGCCCTGTTTGCCCCGCTCGCCGCCAAGCAGGACGAGAAGGCTGGCGCGCTTTCAGGCGGACAGCGCCAGATGCTGGCGGTCGCCATGGCGTTGGCGCGCCGGCCGCAGGTGATGCTGATGGACGAGCCTTCCGCCGGCCTGTCGCCCAAGGCGGCGCAGGAAGTGCTTGAACTGGCGCGCGGGCTGACGACGCAAGGCGTCTCCATCCTGCTGGTGGAGCAAAACGTGCGCGCCGCGCTGGCGGTTGCCGATCACTGCTACATTCTCGCCGAAGGCCGCAATCAGGTCGACGGGCCGGCGGCTGCGATCCTCAACGATCCGGTGGTGGGCGAAATCTATCTCGGCGCAAGGCGGGCCGGTTCGCCATGATCCAGAACCTGCTCGACGGCATCCTGACCGGTTCGATCGTCTCGCTCGGCGCCATCGGGCTGACGCTGATCATGCACATGCTGCGCTTCGCCAATTTCTCTTATGCCGAACTGCTCGGCATCGGGGCTTATGCGGCGCTGGTCTTCGACCGAATGTTTGCCGCGCTTGCACCGGTCCTTACCGCGAAGGTTGGCCCGCTCAGCCTCACGCTGGCGCTTGCCCTCTCCGTCTTCGTGGCAATGGTCTTCACCGGGGTGACCGCAATCATCATCGACAGGCTGGTGTTCAAGCGCATCCGCGAGAAGGCGGACGCGTTGTCGATGGTGTTCGCCTCCTTCGGCGTCGCGCTGATCGTGCGCAACGTCATCACGCTTGTCTTCGGATTGAAGGCGCAACTCTATTCCAACGACATCGCCTTTGCCGTCGTGCTGAGCCGCGATCCGCTGCTGCTGGTCAAGCCCGACCAGGTGTTCGTGCTTTGCGCCGCGCTGGCGCTGATGTTTGCGCTGCATCTCGTGCTGTCGCGCACCACATTCGGCTATGCGCTGCGCGCCGTCGCCGAGAACTCCTCGCTGGCGCAGGTCACAGGCGTGCGGCTTTCGACCATGGTCAACATGGTGTGGCTGATCGGCGGCGCGCTTTCGGCCGCTGCCGGCGTTTTCTATGCGCTCACCAACCACCTGTCGCCGGCGATGGGGCACAATTTCGTGCTGCCGGTGTTTGCCGCCACCATCGTCGGCGGCATCGGTAGCGTCTATGGCGCGGTGCTGGGCGGGTTCATCGTCGGCATCGCTTCCGGGCTGGCGCTGCTTGTACTGCCGTCCGGCTACATCCCCGCCATGCCGTTCCTGATCATCCTCGCCGTGCTGATGATCCGCCCGCACGGGCTGTTCGGCGAGGCGCGCGAATGATCGGCCTCGTCTCATATCTCGCTTTCTTCGCGACGATGGCCTCCATCCTGGCCATCGCGACGCTCGGGCTGAACCTGCAATGGGGCAATACCGGGTTGTTCAATGGCGGCGTTGTCGCCTTCTTCGGCGCCGGCGCCTATGGCACGATGCTGCTCGGCGGCCATCCGGAAACCGGCCAGTTTGGCGGCTTCCAGTTGCCGTTCGTGATCGCGTTTCCGGGCGGTGTTTTGTTTGCCGGGCTGATCGCGTGGATTGTCGGCGTGCTGACTTTGCGCCTGCGCCACGATTACCTCGCCATCGCAACATTCGGCGTCGCTGTAGCCTTCGAGGCCGTGACGCGCAACGCCGAATGGTTGACCGGCGGCGCCAAGGGCATGCGCGGCTTTCCGCGACCGCTGGAAGCGGCGATCGGCGACAATTTCCTCTACGGTTTGTTCTTTCTCGGCCTCGTGCTGACGATCCTTGTCGCGGTCTATGTCGGCCTGGAGCGCCTCGCCCATTCGCCCTATGGCAGGGTGCTGCGCGCCATTCGCGAGGACGAGGTTGCGGCCCGCTCGCTCGGCAAGAGCCCTGCCCGGCTGCGCCTTGAGGCCTTCATCGCGGGATCGATGATCATGGGCATTGCAGGCGGGCTCTACACCGCCTTCTACGCCTTCGTCAGCCCGCAAGACCTTGCGCCGATCCTCACTTTCCAGGTCTGGGCGATGCTGATCGTCGGCGGCGCGGGCAACAATCGTGGCGCAGTGCTGGGCGCCTTCCTGATCTGGGCGGCCTGGACGCTGAGCGGTTTTGCACTCTCGCGTTTTGCGCCGGCCGCATTGCAACTGCATGCCGGGTCGATCCAGTACATCCTGATCGGGTTGGTGATTGTTGGCATGCTGCTTTGGCGTCCGCAGGGCTTGCTCCCGGAGCGGATCCGTCCAACACTGACGGGAAAGGGGGCGGCCCGAACTTCCGCGCCCGGTGAATTCCAAGGAGGTCAAAACCCATGAAACTCAAAACCGCAAGCCTGCTCGCCGCAACCGCCGGCGCAACCCTGATGGCCTTTTCGGGCGCCGCTTCGGCCGCCTGCCCGGTCAAGGTCGGCATCGCCTATCCGACCTCGGTCGACTGGGGCAAGCCGATCGCCGAAACCGCGCTCTGGGTCGCCGAGATGGTCAACGAGGCCGGCGGCGTCGATGGCTGCCCGGTCGAGACGATCCTGCGCGACACGCAGACCGATCCGAAGGTCGGCGTCGACGCAGCAAAATCCATGGTCGATCTAGACAAGGTGCAATTGCTGATTGGCGCGGTGTCGTCCGGCGTCACGATCCCGATCCTCACCTCGGTCACCGCGCCGGCCGGCGTGATGCAGATGTCCTGCTGCTCGTCCACCACGAAGCTCACCGACATCGCCAAGGAGGGAACCAGCAAGGGCCTGTTCTTCCGCACCTTCGCGACCTCGAACGTTCCAGCCGCCGTCACCGCCATGGCGGCAAAGGACGCCGGCTACAAGAAGGTCGCGATCCTCTACAAGAATGACGACTGGGGCCAGGACATCGGCAAGTTCGTGGCCGCAGGCTTGAAGGCGGTCGGCATCGAGGTCGTCGCCAATGTGGCCATCACCGACAACCAGCCGAGCTATCGCGCCGAGGTGACCGAGGCGCTGGGGACGCAGCCGGACGCGCTCTACATGGCGCTGTATCCGAAGGAAGGCATTTCTGTTGCGCGCGAGTGGATCTCGCTTGGCGGCACAACGAAGATGATCGGCGCCAACTCGCTGAAATCCGACGAATTCAAGGATGCCGTCGGCCTGCAGTATCTGGGCGACTTCATCGGCGTCGACAACGCAGCGCCGCGCGTCGATTCCGCAACCGCGTTCAAGGAAGCCTACAAGGCGAAGTTCGGCTCCGAGCCAAACGGCCCGGGCCTTGCCAACAGCTTCGACGCCATGGCGATCGCGCTGCTCGCCTATTCGGCTGCCGGCAACGGCGCGACGGGAGCGGAGATCGCGGCCAAGGTCGCCATGGTCACCGATCCGGCCGGCGAGAAGGTCGGCGGCGATGTCGAGGGCCTGAAGAAGGCGATGGCGCTTCTGAAAAAAGGCAAGCCGGTTTCCTTCCAGGGCGGCACCGGCGCGGTGCAGTTCGACAAGTACGGCGATGTCTCGGCGCCGGCCGTGATCTGGGCCTTCGGCGAAGGCGGCATCGACGAGAAGCGCTACCTGACGCTGGAAGAAGTGAACGCCTTCATGGCGACGCTGCAGTAAGCGCCAGATGATCGAGACGAGCCCGGCCCGCGTGGCCGGGATCGCGCACGCAAGCCATGACCACGACCGTCAACATGATCGGCTCGGGCGCGATCGGCCGCCCGGTCGCCACGTGGCTCGGTGCGAACAGCGGGTTTGCGCTTCAGGACATTTTGCGGCGCGACACCACGGCCTGGCGTCCAGCGGAGCTTTCGATCGATACGGCGGGGCCGGACGCCTTGCGGCAGTACGGTCCGCGCCTGTTGCGGCAAGGCGAATTGTGGAGTGTCGGCGCCGTGGCGCTCGCCGATGATGCATTCCGCGAAGAGATGGCGGCGATCGCCGCCGCGACCGGCCACCGGCTTCGCCTCTTCACCGGCTGGATCGGCGGCATCGGCCTCCACCCGGTTTCGCAGGCCGCGAGCCTGCATGTCGAGCAATCCGCGCCGGGGCTTGGCGAACGGCCCGGCATCGTGTTCGACGGGCCCTTGCGCGAGGCATTGCAGCGTTTCCCGCACCACCTCAATACGGCGTGCGCCGCCGCGCTTTGCGGACCGGGCATCGACAACACCACTGTGAGGCTTTCCTGCACCGAACCGGGCGCGCCACACGTCATTTCCGCAACACTTGAAACCGCTTCGGACCGGCATGTCTCCAGCGTCACCATGCTCGTCGGCCAACCGGGCATCATGCATCCCGTCGCCGCCGCGATCATCGCCGCGCTGGAACGGCGCGGGAAATGGTTGGGTTATGGGTAGCGTCGCCGTTCAGGCTAAAGCCAGACCGGGCGCGCCCGTTCACCCCTCGATCGGAAAGAACGGCCGGCAGATGCGCGCCTCAAGCCGGAACCAGCGGTCGAGTCGCGCGCCATCCTTTGACTTGCGGAAACTGTCGATCATCGCCACCGCGACTGCGATGTCGTCGATCTCGTAGATCAAATACCAGCTATAGGCTGTCGTTTGCGGCTCGCCGACGGTAAAGAAATCGTCGTCGAGCGTGGTGACCAGCCGCGCGCCGGATTTCTCCCATCCGCGACAAACCTCGATCAGCCGCGGCAGCGCGACCTGCGTGCGCTCCTCATCGGTTGCCGCATACCATCCGGGCGCCGCGCTGCCGAGCACGAGCAGCCGGTATGGCGGTTTGGAGGCTGGAGGGATGCAATTCGCCCAAAGCGGGGCCCCCCCCCGGGGCGGCCCACCCAATGCCGCGCCCCCACCCCCGCTACACCCCCCAAAAC
>CALMYO010000033.1 GCA_937873685.1 uncultured Paracoccaceae bacterium | reverse complement strand
CGCCAACGCACTCCTCAAGAAAGGAAAGCCATGGCAGGAAAAAGTGGCTTGATAATCACGGATACTCTAACGAAGGCGCCGGCTGCCGGTCCTTTCCATATCGGCCGCCGCCGCTTCCTGCAATGCGCCGGGACAGTGGCTTCAAGGGATGAATCGCAAGAAAACCCGCCGGCGCGCGCCGGCAGGTTTTTGGCATGCCTCCTCCCTGGAAACCAGTCATTCTGCGGCGATGAGCGTGCGCGGCGCGGCGCCCATCACGCCAGCGTCGACATGGTCCTCGAACTTGGCGAAATTGGCGATGAACATGTCGACCAGCTTGCGGGCCTGCGCATCGTAGGCGGCGCCGTCCGCCCAGGTCGCGCGCGGATCGAGGATCGAAGCGTCGACGCCGTCGACGGCGAGCGGCACGGCGAAGCCGAAATGCGGGTCGGTGCGGAATTCGGCCGTCTTCAGCGAACCGTCGAGCGCAGCGGCGAGCAGTGCCCGCGTCGCCTTGATCGGCATGCGCCGGCCGGTTCCGTAGGCGCCGCCGGTCCAGCCGGTGTTGACCAGCCAGCAATCGACGCCGTGGCGGGCGATCAGGTCGCGCAGCAGGTCGCCGTACTCGGCCGGGTGGCGCGGCATGAAGGGTGCGCCGAAGCAGGTGGAAAAGGTCGCCTGCGGTTCGGTGACTCCCTTCTCGGTACCCGCCACCTTGGCGGTGTAGCCGGACAGGAAGTGATACATTGCTTGCGCCGGCGTCAGCTTGGCGATCGGCGGCAGCACGCCGAAGGCATCGGCGGTCAGCATGACGATGTTCTTCGGATGCGGCGCGCGGCCGGTGGCCGACGCATTCGGGATGAAATGCAGCGGATAGGCGCAGCGCGTGTTCTCGGTCAGCGAGCCGTCGTCGAAATCCGGAACCCGGCTTTCGTCCAGCACGACATTCTCCAGCACCGTGCCGAAGCGGCGCGTTGTGGCGAAGATCTCGGGCTCGGCCTCGGCCGACAGGCGGATGGTCTTGGCGTAGCAACCGCCCTCGAAGTTGAACACGCCGTCCTGACCCCAGCCGTGTTCGTCATCGCCGATCAGCGTGCGCCTGGCGTCGGCCGACAAGGTCGTCTTGCCGGTGCCGGACAGGCCGAAGAAGACCGCCGTGTCGCCTGCGGCGCCGGCATTGGCCGAGCAGTGCATCGGCATCACGCCCTTTTGCGGCAACAGGTAATTCAGCGCGGTAAACACGCTCTTCTTCATCTCGCCGGCATAGGTGGTGCCGCCGATCAGCACGATGCGGCGCGTCAGGTCGACGGCGATAACGGTTTCGGTACGGCACCCGTGGCGCGCCGGATCGGCGCGGAAGGATGGCAGGTCGATGATTGTCATCTGCGGAACGAAGGCGGCAAGTTCGGCGCGGTCGGGGCGGATCAGCAGGTTGCGGATGAACAGGGAATGCCAGGCGAGTTCGGTGACGACACGCACGGGAAGGGCATTGGCCGGGTCGGCGCCGCCGACGAGATCCTGCACGAACAGGTCGCGGCCGTCGGCATGGGCGAGGAAATCGGCATGCAGACGGTCGAAGGCCTCGACGCTGATCGCCTTGTTGCCGTCCCACCAAACTTGCGGTTCGGTTTGCGCATCGCGCACCACGAACTTGTCCTGAGCCGAGCGGCCGGTGTGCTGACCGGTGCGGGCGACAAGCGCGCCATGGGCGGAGAGCATGGCCTCGCCGCGCGCAATCGCCGATTCAACCAGTTCCGCCTCGCCAAGATTGTAGAAAACCGCTGCGGGAGCTGCGACGCCAGCCGTTGCAATCGTGACCTTCGGATTGAATACGCCCTTGATTGTCATGGTTATTTCCTCCGCCCTCAGTATTTGTCGCTTGCTCGCCGCCGGCGCGACCGGCCCAAAACCAGGTGCCGGCTGAAACCAGAATTGTCGGCCGCCGGCAAATCTAAAATCGGTTTAAAGATTTCAAAAAGCGTTTAATCGTTTGAATTTTTTCGTGATTTAACTGTTTTTTTACCATGTATTGCCCTGCATGATGAATGAACCGTTGTGGCAGCGTTGCGTCGCCCATTTTTTTGTGCGCCACATTTTTTCCCCCTTTTGGTAATCGAAGCGGCGGCGATGCTCACGGAAGGGACGCCGCATGACCAGGGAGACGAATTCGATGCAGACCATCGCGCTGGTTGACGACGATCGCAACATCCTGACCTCTGTCGCCATCGCGCTGGAGTCGGAGGGTTATCGCGTCGAATCCTATACCGACGGCGCCTCCGCGCTAGACGGCCTGACCAAGAGCCCGCCGAATCTCGCCATCTTCGACATCAAGATGCCGCGCATGGACGGCATGGAACTGCTGCGCCGGTTGCGACAGAAGTCAGACCTTCCGGTGATTTTCCTCACCTCCAAGGATGACGAGATCGACGAACTGTTCGGCCTGAAGATGGGCGCCGACGATTTCATCACCAAGCCGTTCTCGCAGCGCCTGCTGGTGGAGCGGGTGAAGGCGGTGCTGCGGCGCACCGCCGCGCGCGACAATTCCGCCAAGGGCGGGACCGAAACCGCCGCGCAATCCCTGGTGCGCGGCCAGTTGGCGCTCGACCAGGAGCGTCATACTTGCACCTGGAAAGGCGAGGCGGTCACTCTCACCGTCACAGAGTTCCTGATCCTGCATGCGCTGGCACAGCGTCCAGGGGTCGTGAAAAGCCGTGATTCGCTGATGGATGCGGCGTATGATGAACAGGTCTATGTTGACGACCGCACGATCGACAGCCACATCAAGCGGCTGCGCAAGAAATTCAAGGTGGTCGACGACAGCTTCGACATGATCGAAACGCTCTACGGGGTCGGTTACCGGTTCCGCGAGAGCTGAGCGGAACAGGCGAACGAAAGCCATGGCGGTCGATACAGGCGACAGACCTCTCGCGCGCGCGACCGCGCGACGCAGGGGCGTGCGGCTGCGGGCGCCCTGGTTGCTGACGCCGGCGCGCCGCATTCTCGGCCACTATGTCTTTTCCTCGCTGACGCGGCGCATCCTTTTTCTCAATCTCGCCGCGCTCGGCGTTCTGATTTCCGGCATCTTGTACCTGAACCAGTTCCGCGAGGGGCTGATCGATGCGCGGGTGGAAAGCCTGATGACCCAGGGCGAGATCATCGCCGCGGCGATTTCGGCCTCCGCCACCGTAGAGACCAACGCCATCCTGCTCGATCCGGAGAAGCTGCTCGAACTGCAGGCCGGCGAGAGCACGGTGCCCACCATCGACAGCCTCGACAATCTCGATTTCCCGATCAGTCCGGAGCGTGTCGCCCCGGTGCTGCGCCGGCTGATCTCGCCGACACGCACCCGCGCGCGCATCTACGACCGCGACGCCAATCTCATCCTCGATTCCTCGCATCTCTACTCGCAAGGGCAGATCCTTCGCTATGGCCTGCCGCCGATCGAAACCGGGCAGCCAGGGTTCCTCGAGCGTGCCGGCGACTGGATCGGCGGCATCTTCCGCCGCAACGACCTGCCGATCGACCGCGAGGAACCGGGCGGCAGCGGCGGCAGCTACCCGGAAGTGATGGCGGCCCTGACCGGCAACCGGGTGCCGGTGGAGCGGATGAGCGAGAAGGGCGAGCTGATCGTCTCGGTGGCAGTGCCGGTGCAGCGGTTCCGGGCCGTGCTCGGCGTGCTGCAACTGTCGACCCAGGGCGGCGATATCGATGCCATCGTGGAGGCCGAGCGGCTGGCGATCATGCGCGTCGGCGGCGTGGCGCTCGTTGTCACCATGTTGCTTTCGATGCTTCTCGCCTCGACCATCGCCAACCCTTTGCGCCGTCTGGCGGCGGCGGCGGTGCGGGTGCGCCGCGGCGTGCGCGTGCGCGAGGAAATCCCGGATTTCTCCGACCGCCAGGACGAGATCGGCAACCTGTCGATTGCGCTGCGCGACATGACGAAATCGCTCTATGCGCGCATCGATGCAATCGAGAGCTTCGCCGCCGATGTCAGTCACGAACTGAAAAATCCGCTCACCTCGTTGCGCAGCGCCGTTGAAACCCTGCCGCTGGCAAAAAACGAAACCTCGCGCCAGCGCCTGCTCGCGGTGATCAACCACGATGTGCGGCGGCTCGACAGGCTGATCTCCGATATCTCCGACGCCTCGCGACTCGACGCCGAACTCGCCCGCGCCGATTCGCAGATCGTCGATCTCGACAAGCTGCTGGCCAACCTTGTCGCCATCACCAACGAGGTGCGGCGCGACAAGGCGGTCCGGATCGAATTGGCGCGCAATCCGCCGCCAGCCGGTCGCGGCGGGTTCTTTGTCAACGGACATGAATCGCGCCTCGGCCAGATCGTCACCAACCTGATCGAAAACGCGCGCTCGTTCGTCGATGATGGGACAGGCCGTATCCGCGTTGTACTCAAGCATCAGGGCGGTCGCACGCGAATCATGGTCGAGGACAACGGGCCGGGCATTCGCGCCGCCAACATTGAATCGATCTTCGCACGGTTCTACACAGACCGTCCCGGCGAAGAGTCCTTCGGGCAGAATTCCGGCCTCGGCCTTTCGATTTCGCGCCAGATTGCCGAGGCCCATGGCGGCACGTTGAAGGCGGAGAACATCATCGATCCGGCCGATCCTGAACGCGTGCTTGGCGCCCGTTTCATTCTCGATCTGCCGGCCGACTAACCGCACTCGCGGGGCATGCGCCCATTGTCGCGCCCCGCTCGAGTATTTTTTGCTTGAAATCGGGCGTCACGATGACAAGATGCGCGACTTGCCGCAGTGCAACAAGAAGCAGAAGCGGCCGTGCGAATGCCATTGGTCGCGGCGACGGGAGAACTCCAGCAAATGATCGGGCTCGTGCTTGTCACGCATGGCCAGCTTGCGGATGAGTTCCGCGCGGCCGTGGAACATGTCGTCGGTCCCCAGGAGGCGTTCGAGACCGTGTCGATCGGCGCTGAGGACGATATCGAGCAGCGACGCCGCGACATCATCGAGGCGGTGGCGCGCGCCGACACCGGCGCCGGTGTGATCATCGTCACCGACATGTTCGGCGGAACCCCATCCAACCTGGCCATTTCGGTGATGGATGCCGGACGGGTGGAGGTGATCGCCGGCATGAACCTGCCGATGCTGATCAAGCTTGCCGGCGTGCGCGCTTCCGCGCCCATGGCCGCCGCGCTCGGCGAAGCACAGGAGGCCGGTCGCAAGTACATCAACGTCGCAAGCCAGGTCCTGGCCGGCAAATGAACGATGCCTGCCTGCCTGGCGCCACCGCCCTGGAACGCGACATCGCCATCGTCAACAAGCGCGGCCTGCATGCGCGCGCCTCCGCCAAGTTCGTCCAGCTCGTCTCCGGCTATAACGCAAGGGTGGAAGTGGAGAAGGAAGGGTTGCGCGTCGACGGCGGTTCAATCCTCGACCTGATGATGCTCGCCGCCGCTCCGGGAAGCGCGATTCGGGTCATTGCAAGCGGCCCCGAGGCCGCCGACGTCATGGCGGCGATCGAAATGCTGATCGCCGAACGGTTCGGCGAAGAGGCCTGAACGACTTTCCGTGGACATGCAGGAATAAAGATTTCTTTATATCCGATTGCCCTGAATGACAGGCTTTGATATAGGCCGCGCCAATCCGCGCCGACATTTGGCGCGCCGCCCATTCCAGGAGACAGCACATGACGCAGGATTACGTCGTCGCAGACATCGCGCTTGCCGAATTCGGCCGCAAGGAAATCGACATCGCCGAAACCGAAATGCCGGGCCTCATGGCCTGTCGCGCCGAGTTCGGCGAATCCAGGCCGCTCAAGGGCGCCCGCATCACCGGTTCGCTGCACATGACGATCCAGACGGCCGTGCTGATCGAGACGTTGAAGGCGCTCGGCGCAGATGTGCGCTGGGCCTCGTGCAACATCTTCTCAACCCAAGATCACGCCGCCGCCGCGATCGCCGCGACCGGCACGCCGGTCTTCGCGGTCAAGGGCGAAAGCCTCGAGGACTACTGGACCTACACCGACGCAATCTTCCAATGGCCCGATGGCGGCTATTCCAACATGATCCTCGACGATGGCGGCGACGCCACGATGTACATCCTGCTCGGCGCCCGCGCCGAAGAGGGCGAGGATGTGCTGTCGCATGCCGACTCGGAAGAAGAGGAGATCCTGTTCGCCAAGATCAGGAAGCGCATGGCCGCTTCGCCCGGCTGGTTCGTCAAGCAGCGCCATGCGATCCGCGGCGTAACCGAGGAGACGACCACCGGCGTCAACCGCCTATACCAGCTACAGAAGAAGGGCCTGCTTCCCTTCCCGGCGATCAACGTCAACGACAGCGTCACCAAGTCGAAATTCGACAACAAGTACGGCTGCAAGGAATCGCTGGTCGACGGCATCCGACGCGCCACCGACACGATGATGGCCGGCAAGGTTGCCGTCGTCGCCGGCTATGGCGATGTCGGCAAGGGATCGGCCGCTTCGCTGCGCGGCGCCGGCGCCCGCGTCAAGGTCACCGAGATCGACCCGATCTGCGCGCTGCAGGCGGCGATGGACGGCTACGAGGTCGTCACGCTTGAGGATGTGGTGTCGAGCGCCGACATCTTCATCACCACCACCGGCAACAAGGACGTGATCCGCATCGAGCACATGCGCGAGATGAAGGACATGGCGATCGTCGGCAACATCGGCCATTTCGACAACGAGATCCAGGTCGCGGCGCTGAAGAACCTGAAATGGACCAACATCAAGCCGCAGGTCGACATGATCGAGTTCCCGAAGGGCAACCGCATGCTCCTGCTGTCGGAAGGCCGCCTGCTCAATCTCGGCAATGCGACTGGTCACCCGTCCTTCGTGATGAGCGCCTCATTCACCAACCAGGTGCTGGCGCAGATCGAGCTGTTCACCAAGGGTGAAAACTACAGGCATGAGGTTTACGTGCTGCCGAAAGCGCTCGACGAAAAGGTCGCCAAGTTGCATCTCGACAAGCTCGGCGTGCGGCTGACCGAGCTTTCTGAAGAGCAGGCGGGTTACATCGGCGTTTCAAAGACTGGCCCGTTCAAGGCAGAACACTACAGATATTGATTTCCCAAGAACGATACACAACATCTAGGGGGCGTGACATCTTGTGATGTCGCGCCTCGTTTTTTTTGCCTTTTTGGCTTCACCGCGATTCACCCGTTGGCTAGATTGCGGTGATTCGCGGCGTCTTTGGCCGGAAATTTCCGTTTGTATCGCGTCGAAAAGTCCGGCCGTCGGGGACGGTGCTGGGGTCATGGCTCCGGATTCCGGAGCTTGGCGCGTGAGCGCCAGATGGCACGAGAGGGCGAAATATGCCGGATGGCGGCGAGCCGGGCTATCGGCGATCGAGCATTCAAGGAGCAGGCGCGGCGCGGGGCGCGGCATTGGCTGCGGCTGTTTCAGGCGCCTTCCCGGCGGTCTCCCATGCCGCGGAGGACATGATGGTGAAAGGACCGCTCGGCCTTTCGTTCGGCTCCTTCGAGGTGGTGCAGTTCGCCATGTTCGCCGGCGCGATGAGCGCCGCATTGCTTTCCGCTGCCTGGCTGATCCGGCAGCGCAGCCGCATGGCGGCGCAGATCGAATCCCTGCGCGACCGCGTTTCAGACCTTACCGCCCGTTTGCAGAACGCCGAGGCCCTGACCCGCACCGAGGGCCAGCGCGCCATTGTCTGGTCGGATACGTCGGCCAAACCCGCTGTCATCGGCTCGCTTCCCGTCGACAGCGGCGTGCCGGAAGAACGCGCCGCTTTTCTCGCTTTCGGACGCTGGCTCACCGCCGCCTCGGCGGCCAACCTCGACGCCGCCGTGTCGGGCCTGCGCGAACAGGCGAAACCGTTTGTCATCCTGTCCGAGACCCAATCAGGCCAACCGCTGGAGATATCCGGCCGAACTGCCGGCGGCAGCGCGGTGCTCCGGTTCCTGGCGCTTGGCGCCGAACGCAACGAACATGCGCGGCTGAAGCTCGATTATGATCGGATGGTCGCCACCGCCGACACATTGCGCGCGCTGATCGACAAATTGCCTTCGCCGGTGTGGATACGCGATCGCGATGGCAAGATCACCTGGTCCAACGCAGCCTATGCGCGCTCGGTCGACGTTGCCGACACACGCACTGCGGTCTCAGAACAGCGCGAACTGTTTGCCGCTCAGGCGCGCGAACCGCTGCAGCGCGAGCGCGCCGCCAACGGTTGGGCGCGACGCGAAATGTCAGCTGTGGTCGGCGGCGACCGCAAACTTTTTGCGGTGACCGAGGCCACGGGTCCGCACGGTTCGGCCGGGCTCGCCATCGACATTTCCGAGACCGACGCCATGCGCGCCGAACTCAACAAGACGATCGCCAGCCATCGCGAGACGCTGGACCAGCTCAACACCGCCATCGCGATGTTCGATGGCGAAGGCCGCATGCAATTCCACAACAGCGCCTTCCAGAAATTGTGGAAGCTCGATCAGGCCTTTGTCGAATCCAATCCCGACAACGCATTGCTGCTCGACCGTCTGCGCTCGGAGGGGAGACTGCCCGAACAGCAGGACTGGCGGCGGTGGAAGGAGACGCTGCTCTCCGCCTATCGCGCCATGGAAAGCCAGGAACACTGGTGGCACCTGCCCGACGGCCAGACATTGCGTGTCATCGCCAATCCCCATCCCAAGGGCGGCGTAACCTGGGTGTTCGAGAACCTGACCGAGAAATTCGATCTGGAAAGCCGCTACAACACGCTGCTGCATGTGCAGGGTGAAACGCTGGACAATCTCGCCGAAGCGGTGGTGGTGTTCGGCTCCGACGGCCGTGTGCGGCTCGCCAATCCGGCCTTCGCCCATTTCTTCGCACTGCCGGAGATCCTGGCGGGTGAAGGCGCGCACATCTCGCGCATCGCCAATCATTGCGGCGACCAGGCAGCCGGAGCGTGGTCGCACTTCGTCGGCGCGGTGACCGGCTTCGACGAGGCGCGCAAACAGGAGGCGGGACGACTTTCCTATAACGGCCGCAGTTTCGCCTGGTCGCTGCTGCCCCTCCCGAACGGCCAGATGATGCTGAGCTTCATCGACATCACCGACACGGAGCAGGTGGAGCGGGCGCTGACCGAGCGCAATGAGGCGCTGCAGAAAGCCGATCGGCTGAAGGACGAGTTTGTCCAGCACGTTTCCTACGAGTTGCGTTCGCCGCTCACCAACATCATCGGCTTCACCGAGTTGCTGCAGATGGGCGACACAGGTCCGTTGAATGTTCGTCAGGCCGAGTATGTCGATCACATCGCCGTTTCCTCCGGCGCGCTGCTCACCATCATCAACAACGTGCTCGATCTCGCCACTGTCGACGCCGGCATCATGGAACTCGACATCGCCGAGATCGACATCGCCGAGACCGTGCAGGCGGCCGCGGAGCCCGTACGCGAGAAGCTGAACGAGCACGATATCGCGCTCGACATCAAGCTGCCGCCGCCGCAGGTGCTGATGCTGGCCGACCAGGCGCGGCTCAGGCAGATCCTGTTCAACCTGCTGTCCAACGCATCGAATTTCGCGCCGGCCGGCAGCCGCGTTTCACTGGTCTGCGCTGCCGATCCGAACGGATGGACCTTCACCGTCACCGACAGCGGCCCCGGCATTGACGACAGCGTGCGCGACGACGTGTTCGGCCGGTTTTCGCGCAGCGTTCGCGGCAGCCGCAGGCGCGGTCCCGGGCTGGGGCTCTCAATCGTGCGCTCATTCGTCGAACTGCATGGCGGCACAGTCGACATCGACAGCGGCCCGCGCGGAACCGCTGTAACCTGCCGCTTTCCCGCCGTGCCGCGCGGCTGGTCGAAGGCGGCGCAATGACGCGGTCCGCCGCTGTCTCAGGAACGGCGCCGGCATCGCTACGGCTTGCGCTCCCCGATGATCGCGCGACGGCGCAGCTTGGCGACGATCTGGCGCTTGCTCTGAAAACAGGTGACACGATCGGCCTCTGCGGCGATCTCGGCGCCGGCAAGACAGCGCTTGCGCGCGCCATCTTGCGTACGCTTGCCGGGGATGAAACGCTGGAGGTTCCAAGTCCGACCTTCACGCTGGTGCAACACTATGGCGGGCGTCTGCCGGTCGCCCATGTCGATCTTTATCGCATCGGGTCGGAAGCGGAAGTCGACGAACTCGCCATCGACGAGGAGCTGGAGGCTGGAGCGGCGCTGGTGGAATGGCCGGAGCGCGCGCCGTCGCGCCTTCCGTCGACGATGGCGCTTGTGACGCTATCGATCCCGCCACAGGGCGGGCGACTGGCGGAAATCTCCGGTCCTGCCGCTTTCATGGCGCGGCTCGAACGGTCGCTTGCCATCCGCGGCTTCCTTGCGGCGCATGGCTGGGGCGATGCCAATCGCCTGTTCCTGTTCGGCGATGCCTCGATGCGAGCCTACGAGACGGCGACGCTCGCCGGCGAGACGCGGGTCGTCATGAATTCGCCGCGCCAGCCGGACGGGCCGCCGGTGCGCGACGGCAAGCCCTACAGCCAGATCGCCCATCTCGCCGAATCGGTGACGCCTTTTGTCGCCGTCGGCCGGGCGCTGAAGGCGCAAGGCTTCAGTGCGCCCGTCATCCATGCGGCCGATCTCGACGCCGGCATCCTGATGGTCGAACATCTCGGCGGCGAGGGCATCCTCGACCCTGAACGCCGGCCGATCCCGGAGCGCTATCACGCGTCGGTCAACCTGCTGGCCGAACTGCACCAACATCGGTGGCCGAAGGCGCTGCCCGTTGAGGGTGCGGGGGAACACATTGTTGCGGATTACGATCGCGGCGCGATGCAGATCGAGGTCGCGTTGCTGACCGATTGGTACCTTCCCGGCATGACCGGAAGGCCCGCCAGCGATGCGGCGCGCGAAAGCTTTGTCGCGTTGTGGGACCGGCTGATCGACCGATTGGCGTCAGCCGAGAAGACGCTGGTGCTGCGCGATTATCATTCACCGAACATCCTGTGGCGGGACGACCGCGGCGGTCTGGACCGGATCGGCCTGATCGATTTCCAGGACGCGATGATCGGGCCTGCCGCCTATGACGTCGCTTCGCTGGCGCAGGATGCGCGCGCCACGGTGCCGGCGGCGCTGGAGCACGAATTGGTGGAACGCTATGTCGCAGCGCGCGGCGGCGGTTTCGACCGCGACGCCTTCCTGGAGGAATACGCGATCCTGGCGGCGCAGCGCGCCACCAAGATCCTCGGCATCTTCGTGCGGCTGAACCTGCGTGACGGCAAGCCCGGGTACCTGCAGCATCTTCCGCGCATGCAGGCCTATCTTGCCCGCTGCCTCGCCCACCCTGTGCTCGCCGAGTACAAGGCCTGGTGCGAGGAAGCCGGCTTGCTGCAGGGGCTGGAAGCTGCATGACGATGCCCGGCCAGGCCGTCGTTCTGGCCGCAGGCCTCGGCATGCGCATGCGGCCGATCACCGCGACCATGCCGAAGCCTCTGGTGCCGGTCGCGGGCAAGCCGCTGATCGACTGGGGGCTGGATGCGCTGGCGGGCGTTGGCGTCAACCGCGCAGCCGTCAACGTCCATTACTTGCCCGACCAGTTGATCGCGCATCTGGCCCGCCGCGAACGTCCCGCGATCGCCATTTCGGACGAGCGCGAGCGGCTGCTCGATTCCGGCGGCGGCGTCGTCGCCGCACTCGCCTTGCTTGAACGCGCGCCGTTTTTCGTGCTCAATGCCGACACCTTCTGGATCGACGAAGGCGAGGCGAACCTTTCGCGCATGGCGTCCGCCTTCGATGACACGCTGATGGACGGATTGCTGATGCTGGCGAGCCTCGACCAGGCGACCGGACACGATGGTGGAACCGATTTCCTGCTGGATGGGGAAGGCCGGCTGGCGCGGGCACCGAAGGGCGGGCGCGAGGGCTATGTCTATGCCGGCGCCATCCTGTTTCACCCCCGGCTGTTCGACGGTTTCGACGCCGAGCCGCATTCGCTGAACCGGCATTTCGACCGGGCGATTGCCGCCGGCCGGCTGTTTGGCATGCCGATGACGGGTCGCTGGATCACCGTCGGCACGCCGGACGTCATCGCGCCCGCCGAGGCGGTGGTGCGCGAGGCGCTTGCCGGTGCCTGCGCCTGAAGCCGCGACCCGGATCCCGCGCGTCCTGTCGATCCCCGCAGGCGCACCCTTCCTGCCGACGCTTGCGAGCGCCTTGTGCGACGGCCATCTGGTCGAAGGTTTTGCCTATGGCGGCGAACCGCTGAAGCTGGCCTCGGCCACCATCTTCGTGCCGACCCGGCGCGCGGCGCGCGAATTGCGCTCCGCCTTTCTCGATGCGATCGGCAGCGAGACCGTCATCCTGCCGCGCATCCGCCCGCTTGGCGAGTTTTCCGACGACGCCGCCTTCTTCGGCGACGAGACCGCGGCGTTCCTCGACCTGCCGCCGCCGGTGCCGCCGCCCGACCGTATGCTGATGCTGGCCGAACTGGTGCGCGCTTGGAAACGCCATCTCGGCGCGGCCGAACTCGGCCTCTACGGCGAGGAGGAGATCGTCGCCCCGGCCTCGACCGCCGACGCGCTTCGGCTTGCCGGCGACCTTTCCGAACTGATGGACCAGGTGGAGAACGAGGAGGCGAACTGGGCCGAACTCGCGGCGCTGGCGCCCGACGACCTTGCCGCATGGTGGCAGATCACGCTCGCCTTCCTGACCATCGTTTCCGTTAGCTGGCCAAAAGCGCTGGCGGAGCGCGGGCGCATGGATCCGCTCGCCCATCGCAACCGGTTGATCGACCTGGAAACTGCGCGCCTTGCCGCCGCGCCTCCGGCAGGGCCGGTCATCGTGGCGGGCTCGACCGGTTCGATTCCCGCGACCGCCCGCCTTATCCGTGCGGTGGCGCAACTGCCGCAGGGCGCGGTGGTGCTGCCCGGGCTCGACTTCGACCTCGATGACGCGGCTTTCGCGATGCTGACCGCGGCGGACCGGCCGGCGTCGATCCATGGCCATCCGCAATTCGGCCTGGCG
The DNA here is from genome assembly GCA_937873685.1 of uncultured Paracoccaceae bacterium. Taxonomy (GTDB): domain Bacteria; phylum Pseudomonadota; class Alphaproteobacteria; order Rhizobiales; family Rhizobiaceae; genus CALMYO01. Next base: position 25,300 of record CALMYO010000033.1, on the reverse strand, counting down.
ATGCTGCTGCAGCGCATGGGAATCGCAAGGCGCGACGTGGCCTCCATCGGTTCTGCGCCGGCAGCTCTCGCCGCGCGCGGCCATGTCGTTTCAGAAGCGTTACGACCTGCGGAAACTACTGAAGCATGGGCCGATCTGCGACGTGAACCATCGATCGGCGCGCTGAACGACGTTGCGATCCTCGAAGCGGGCAACGAGCGCGAGGAGGCGCTTGCCATCGCGATTGCGCTGCGCGAGGCGATCCGGGAGCCGGGCAGGGCCGCGGCGCTGGTCACGCCGGACCGCGCCCTGCCGCGAGTTGCAGCGCTTCGGCATCGAGGCTGACGATTCCGGCGGCGCGCCGTTTTCCACCACCCTTCCCGGCGGGCTGGCGCGCCTGATCGTCGCCGCCGCCTTCGGTCCTGTCGATCCTGCCGGGCTGCTGACCCTGTTGAAGCATCCGCTGGTGCGGCTCAGTCTCGACCGGGCAGAGATGCGCGCCCGCGCGGAACTGTTCGAGCGGGTGGCGATGCGCGGCGGCGTCGGGCGTCCCGACCCGTTGGCGCTGACGGACTTCTTCGAGACCCGCCTGTCGCTCTCTTCCCTCTCGAACCGCCCGCCGGAATGGTCCGGGCACGTGAACGAGGAGAAGCTGGCCGAACTGCGCGCGATGGCGGCTGCCTTCGACGCGGCGATGTCGCCGCTTGGCGCATTGCGCGACGGTCGCCACCGGCTGCCGGTCTTCGCGCAGGCGCTCGTGCAGGCCGCCGAGGCGCTGGCACGCGGGCCGGCGGGCGATGCCGTGCCGCTCTATGACGGACCGGCGGGCGAAGCCTTTCTTTCGCTGATGCGCGGGCTGATCGAGAGCGGCGAGCGGCTGGATTGCACGGCCGCCGAGTTCCCGTCCGTGCTGGACGCGCTGGTCGATCCGGTCTCGGTCAAGCCCGATCCTGGCGGTCACCCGCGCGTCTCGATCTGGGGCGCGCTCGAAGCGCGGTTGCAGACGGTCGATTTCCTCGTGCTCGGTGGGCTGAACGAGGGAAGCTGGCCCTCGGTTTCGGGCGACGATCCGTTCCTGTCGCGGCCGATGAAGACGATGATGCGCCTTGCCCCGCCGGAGCGCCGGATCGGCCAGGCGGCGCATGATTTCCAGATGGCGATGGGCGCCCCGGCCGTGCTGCTGACGCGCTCTGCTCGCTCGGAAGGCGCGCCGACTGTCGCCTCGCGCTGGTGGCAACGCCTCGTCACTGTCGCCGGCGAGGACGCGGTCCAGCGCATGCGCGCAGCCGGCGACGAGAAACTCGCATGGGCGCGCGCACTCGACCGGCGAAGCGATGTGCCGTTCGCGCCGCGGCCGGAGCCGAGACCGCCGCTCGCAGCCCGGCCGAAACGCTTCTCCGTCACCGAAATCGAGACGCTGCGCCGCGACGCCTATGCGATCTACGCCAGAAAGGTGCTCGCCCTGCAGCCGCTCGATCCGTTCGTGCGCGATCCCGATGCCGCCGAGCGCGGGCAACTGTTCCACGACATCCTCGAAACCTTTGTGCACGAGAAAGTCGATCCCCTCGCCGACGATGCGCAGGAGCAACTGCTCGCGATCGGCGCGCGGCATTTCGAGGCGGAAGAACTGCCGCCGGAAGTGCATGCCGTGTGGTGGCCGCGCTTTGCGGCGATGGCGCCAAACATCATCGCATGGGAACGCGAACGCGCCGCCGACATCGCCGCGCGCGTGGTCGAGATCGGCGCGCGGGCGACCGAAATCGGCGACACCGGGGTGACGCTTTCCGGCCGCGCCGACCGGATCGACCGTCTGAAGGATGGCAGCGCCGCCATTCTCGACTACAAGACCGGAACCTATCCGTCGCCAAAGCAGGCGCACATACTGGTCGCTCCGCAATTGCCGCTGGAAGGCGCGCTGTTGCAGCGCGGAGCGTTCCACGGCTTCGCACCGACGACACCCGGCGATCTCGCCTATGTGCGGCTGAAGCCGAAGGGCGATGTGCAGCACGATTCGATCCTGAAAATCCAGGGATCGGCGAAAACCGCCGCTGAGCTTTCGCAGCAGGCCTGGGAAAAGCTGGAGGATCTCGTCGCGAGCTACAACGACCCGGCGCAAGGTTACCTGTCGCGGGCGATGCCGTTTCGACAGGGCGACATCGAGGGTGATTACGACCACCTCGCTAGGGTGCTGGAGTGGTCGGCCGGCAACGGCGAGGCGGAGGAGCCGTCGTGAGCCGCGTCGTGCGCACCGTTCCTGACGAGACCCGGGCCGCACAGGCGCGCGCCGCCGATCCGGCGCGCACGGTGTGGGTTTCCGCCAATGCCGGTTCCGGCAAGACCTGGGTGCTGTCGGAACGGGTGATCCGCCTGCTCCTGAACGAGGCCGATCCCGCCCGTATCCTGTGCCTGACATACACCCGCGCCGCGGCGGCGGAGATGTCCAACCGCGTGTTCAAGCGCCTCGCCGACTGGACCCGCCTCGACGATACGGCGCTCGACGCCGAGATCGGGCGCATGGAAGGTCGCCCCCCCGATGCGGCGAAACGGGCGACGGCGCGACGGCTGTTTGCCCGCGCGCTCGAAACACCGGGCGGCCTCAACATCCGCACCATCCACGCCTTCTGCGAATCGCTGCTGCACCGCTTTCCGCTGGAAGCCAATGTGCCCGGCCATTTCGAGATGCTGGACAACCTGTCGGCAACCGCGCTCACGGCCGAAGCGGCCAATGCCATGGTGGCGGCGATCGGCGCGCCGGATACGGGCGGCGAGGACCACGCCGCCTTCGCGGCGGTGATTGCCGAGGCGGGCGCCTTCGGGCTGGAGATGCTGATCGCCGAGATCGTACGCCAGCGCAGCAAGCTGCGCCGTCTGCTCGATGCGCTCCCGAACCATGAGGAACGGCGACAAGCCTATCTTTCCACATTCTGTTTCGATACCGAAACAACAGAAGCGGAGATCATGGCCGAGCCATGGCCGCTCGATTCCCTGCCGGTGGAGATGCTGCGCGAGATGTACCGCGCCGCCGAAAAGTCGGGAAACACCAAGCCCTACGAGTTCGCCTACGGTCTCGGCATGGTGTCGAAGGAGACGGACCCGGCCGAGCGGTTCGCGATGCTGGGCAACATCTTCCTCACCAAGGCCGGTGCGCCGCGCAAGCTCGGCACGCTGGCGACCAAGGCCATCGTTGCCGCCATCCCCGACATTGCCGGGCGGATCGAGGACGCTGCGATGCAGTTCGCCAATGTGCGCGACCGGCTTGCCCTGTTTCGCCAGATCGGGGCTACGCTTTCGGCCCTGCAGATCGCCGACCGGCTGATCCGCGGCTATGAGGCGCTGAAACGGGCGCGCGGATTCCTCGATTTCGACGACCTGATCGAGCGCGCCGCAGCGCTGTTTGAGCGCGACGCCGGACGCTGGGTGCAATACAAGCTGGACCAGGGGATCGATCACATCCTCGTTGACGAGGCGCAAGATACAGCACCCCGCCAATGGCAGGTGATCGAGCGCCTGGCGGAAGAGTTCTTCGCCGGCGCCGGTGCGCGCAACCTGCGCCGCACGCTGTTTGCCGTCGGCGACGAGAAGCAGTCCATCTACTCCTTCCAGGGCGCGGACCCGGCCGGCTTTGCCGCCGCCGGCGAGCGGGCGCGCGCAAAGGCCGGCAAGGAATGGGACCGTGTGCCGCTGACGCTGTCGTTCCGCTCCACCGCCGACGTGCTGGCCGCTGTCGAGACGGTCTTTGCCGATCCCGATGCGCGGCGCGGCCTGAGCTTTGGCGAGGATGGCTTTCCGGTCCACCAGTCGAACCGGATGGGCGAGCCGGGCCATGTGGAATTGTGGCCGCTGGAACGGGCAACGCCCGCCGAGGAACCGGAGGACTGGAAGGAGCCGATCGACGCCGAACGGGCGCCGGAGGTGCTGGTTGCCGAGCGGATCGCCTCGACGATTCACGGCTGGCTCAAGGATGGCGAGCGCTTGGAGGGTACGGGTGAAGCGATCCGGCCGGGCGACATCCTCGTGCTGGTGCGCAAGCGCGACCGCTTCATGCACGCGCTGTCGCGCGCGCTGAAGAATCGCCATGTGCCTGTCGCGGGCGCCGACCGGCTGCGGCTGACCGACCACATAGCCGTGCAGGACCTGATGGCGATCGGCCGCTTCGTGCTTCAGCCAGCCGACGATCTGTCGCTTGCCGCGCTGCTGAAAAGCCCGCTGTTCGACTTCAGCGATGACGATCTTTTCGTTCTCGCGCACGGACGCGGCGCGGCGACGCTGTTCCAGTCGATGCGGGAGAAGGCGCGCGGCGAGGTGCGTTTCGCCTCGGCGGTGGAGACGCTGTCGCGCTGGCGGGCGCGGGCCGACCGGGTTTCGGTGTTCGAGTTCTACGACAGCATCCTCGGGCCGGAGGCCGGGCGCGCGCGCCTGATCGCGCGGCTGGGAACCGAAACCGCCGACATGCTGGACGAGTTCCTCGCCTTTGCGCTCGCGCAGGAGCGGGTGGGCTTGCCGGGCCTGGAAAACTTTCTCGCCACGCTCGACACCGCGCGGCCCGAAATCAAGCGCGAGATGGATGCACGGCGCGGCGAGGTGCGCATCATGACCGTGCATGCGTCCAAGGGGCTGGAAGCGCCGGTGGTAGTCCTGGTCGATCCGGGTTCCAAGGCATTCTCGCACGCGCATCTGCCTGACCTGATGGAAATCGAACACGCGCCGCCGGATTGGACCAGCCCGCTGTTCCTGTGGCGCATCGGCGAACACGCGAAGAACGCCGTGATGGCGCAGAATGGCGCACGCCTGAAGGCGCGTGCCGAAGAGGAATACCGCCGCCTGCTCTATGTCGCGATGACGCGCGCCGCCGACCGGCTGATCGTTGCCGGTTACGCCACGCCGCGAGGCGGCGGCGAGGGAACCTGGCACGCGATGATCGAGGCGGCGCTCGGCCCGCATTGCCGCGAAATCGCGCGCGACGGCTTCACCGCGAAGCGGTTCGAACTGGATCGCACGCGCCCCGCAGAATCGGCCGGGGAGGATGCGCGCAAGGAGGCCGCGCCAGACACGGCGCCTGGCTGGCTTGGCGAACCGGCGGCGCCCGAACCGCCGCCGCCGCGCCCGTTGCAGCCTTCAGGCGCCTCACTGGTGATCGGCGAGTTCCGCGCCCGGAGCGAATCGCCGTCCTGGTCATCGCCGCTCCTGACGGCGCAAACGCAAAGCGGGGAACCGGTTGGCCGCGAGGGCGCCGCGCGCACGGCGTTGCAGCGCGGCGCGGCCATCCATCGCTTGCTGCAGGTCCTGCCCGATTGCCCGCAGGCCGACCGGGACAACCGCGCGCTTGCCTGGCTTGCCGCGCTCGAACCGGATTGGAGCGACGCCGAACGCCGGGCCATCCTTGCAAGCGTCTTGCGGGTGCTGGACGATCCGCGTTTCGCCCCGCTGTTTGCCGAAGGCTCGGCGGCCGAGGTGGCGGTGATGGGAACGGTCGAGATCGCGGGGCGGCCGCGCGCCGTCTCCGGCGTCATCGACCGGTTGGCGGTCACGCCCGGTTCGGTGCTGGTTGCCGACTACAAGACCGACCGGACGCCGGCTTCATCGCCCGCCGATGTGCCGCCGACTTATCGCGCGCAGCTGGCCTTGTATCGCGCCCTGTTGCGGTCGCTCTACCCGGACCGCGCAATTGAAACTGTCATCGTGTATACTGAAACCGCAACGCTCGTTCCCGTGCCGGCGCAGGCGCTGGACGAGGCGCTGGCGGCGCTCGCGGGCACGTGATCGGGCTTGTTGCGAAAACGCTTGAAATTGGCAGCTCCCATACATATATTAGCGATCACTGAAATACAGGAAGGGGATTCGCGATGGCGACCGTCAAGATAGACAATTCGAACTTCAAGTCCGGCGTGCTTGACTCCAAGGAGCCGGTCGTCGTGGATTTCTGGGCCGAGTGGTGCGGCCCCTGCAAGATGATCGGTCCCGCTCTGGAGGAGATTTCTGGTGAGATGGCCGGCAAGGTTAAGATCGCCAAGGTCAACATCGACGAGAACCCGGAGATCGCAGCCCAGTACGGCATCCGTTCGATCCCGACGTTGCTGATGTTCAAGAACGGCGAGGTTGCCGCCAACATGATCGGCGCCGCACCGAAGGGCCGGCTTACCGACTGGATCAAGAATTCCGCCGCCTGACCGGCGCACACCACAGGTCGAAGAAGCCCGGCCGCCGCGCCGGGCTTCTTTTTATCTGGCGGACCGCATCGCGGATGTGGATCCCGCGCCAGATTGCGGCGTTATCCTTCGCGTGAAACCACTGCGGCCTTGCGTCCGCCCCGGTCGGCCCGCACGGCATTCAGCGGCACTGGCGCATCGGGAATGCGGATCTCGAAACAGGCGCCGTCTCCGCCATCGTCGCGAAGTTCCAGCGTGCCACCATGGGCGCGGACAAGTTCGTGCGCGATCGCAAGGCCAAGCCCAGTGCCGCCGGAGCGCGCAGAACCCTTGAACGCTGAAAACAGGTTCTCGCGCGCCTTCGGCGGCAATCCCGGCCCGCTGTCGCGCACTGAAACGATCACGGTTGCGCCCATGCGCGCCGCTGCAAAGCTCAAACGCTTCGTTGCGCCTTGCCTGTCGTCATTGACCATAGCCTGCACGGCGTTGCGTCCGAGGTTGGTCAAGACGCGAAACAGCTGTTCCGGATCGGCGTCGATTTCCAGTTCGGCGGGCACGGTGTTGACGATCTCCATCCCTTCATGGCGCTCCAGCCCGAGCAGATCAACGACATCGCCAAGCAGAGGATGCAGCGGCGCCCGGCGGCGCTTCGGTTCGTCCTCGCGCGCCCGGCCATAGGCAAGCACATTTTCCGAATAGGCGACCGCGCGATCGATGGTGCGGACGAGCTTCGGCGCGAAGCGCTGCACTGCCGGGTCGCTGACCGTCGACAGCCGGTCCGACATCAGCTGCGCCGAAGCGAGAAGATTGCGCATGTCATGGTTGATCTTGGAGACCGCGAGACCGAGATCGGCGAGATGTTTCTGGTTGCGCAGCGTCTCGTGTAATTGGCGTTGCATGGTGTTCAATTCGCGTTCGGCTATGCCGATCTCGTCGGAGCGTGTCGAAGGCTGGATGATCGCGCCCGGGTCGTCCGGGGCCATGGCGAACCGGAGCATCGCCCGCGTCATCCGCCGCACCGGGCGGATCATCATCGAATTGATCGCGACAAACACCAGCGCCGCTGTGAAAAGCGAGATCAGCAGCGAAAGCAGGGCCACATTGCGGGCATAGACCAGCATGGCGGCGCGCAACGGCGCATCGGGCATGATGACCTCGATGCGCTTGCCGGTGTCGCCGGCGGGTCCGAACACCCGGATCACCCGGTCACCGCCGAACAGAAGCGTGTCGAAGGCGTCGACAATGGCGATGGTCGGCCGCACCTCGGTCACATCCACATGCTTGTCGACCGTCACCGGCATGTCGCTCATCACCAGAATTCGGGAGCTTTCCGCCTCGCGCAAAGCGATGGCCTTGGCGCCTGTCGCCATCAGCACATCGCGGCGCATATCCGGCGGCAGATCCTCGGAACTCGACTGGGTGATCAGGATCGAGGCGACGGCGGCGGCGTCGAGCCGCTCCTTCAGCCAGCCGATGCGGAAATTGGCCACCGACGGCAGGAAGATCAGCACTTCCGCGACCATGACGAACATCACCGTCAGCAGCAGCAGGCGGCTGGCAAGGCGGCGCGCGATGGCCGGCATCGCCCCTTCGGACGCCGAACCGGGCGCAGATGCGCCAGCCGCGACTGAAACCGGTGGGGGTGCTGATGCTGCTTCTTTTCCAGCCATCCGACAATGTATCCAGGCGCATCCCGTGTTTCGGGACTTCCGCCACTTACGAGGTATTCCAGAGCGTTGTATGACCGGCTCCGATCGTCCGGACCCGACCTCTCGCGCCGTCGTTGTCGCCGCCAGACACCAACGAGGTCGCGCTGTATCGCGTTCTGCTCCTTGCCAGAACGCACGATTCCCGCGTCCAGACGATTCAAACCGGTCGATCGCTATCCTAACCGAACCGCCGCAGAAAAGCGATTACCCTCCTGATCCATGGACTGCGAGTGACCGGCGCGTAGTAAGAGGTCGCCGCCCTCTTCGACACCTCGCCAAGCGTCGGATAAGGCGGCACGAAACCGCGCACATCGCCGATCTTCATCTTCTTCGCCACCGCAAGCGCCCAAAGGTTGATCAACTCGCCGGCATTGGCGCCTACGATCGACGCGCCGAGGATGCGACCCTTGCGATCTGTCGTCACCTTGATCAGACCAGCGGTCTTGCGCTCCGCTTGGGCGCGATCGTTCTCGGCGAAAGGCCAGCGCAGAACAGTAACGTCGCGGTGTTTCTCTCGGGCAGCCGCTTCGGTCAGGCCGACATGGGCGAGTTCCGGATCGGTGTAGGTCGCCCACGGAATGATCGATATGTCCGGCTTGCCGGGCAAGCGGAACAGGATCGTCTGCACGACCAGCCCAGCGTGATACCCGGCGACGTGGGTGAATTGCAGGGAGCCGGCGACATCGCCGATAGCGAAGACGCGACGATTGGTCGTGCGCAGCGCGCCATCCACCTTGATCCCCTTGCGATCGAAGACGATGCCGGCCTTCTCCAGATCGAGGCCGTTCACGTTCGGCGTGCGCCCGACGGCGACGAGCAGATGCGTGCCGTCGACCGCTTCCTCGCCCTCGGCCGTCTCGACATGCACCCGCACCCCGGCCTTGCCGCGCGCTTCCACACGCGTCACCTTGGCGCCCTCGCGCAAATCGATGCCGTCCGCGCGGGTCCGGTCGAGCACGATCGCCGCCAGTTCAGGATCGTCCTTGCCAAGCGCCTTCAGCCCTTCGAGAACCACAACCTCGCTGCCAAGGCGGCGATGGGCCTGCGCCATTTCCATGCCGATTGGCCCGCCGCCGATGACGATCAGCCGCTGCGGCTGGCGGGTTTCCTGGAGGTGGGTTTCGTGGGTGAGAGAGGGCGTTCCGGCAAGGCCGGGGAGCGGCGGGATGAAGGCCGACGGGCCGGTGGCGACAACGAAGCGGCGGGCGCGGATTGTCTTGCCGCCGGCTTCGACCGTGTTCGCATCGACGAAGCGGCCCGCCGCCTCTATCACCTCAACGCCGAGCGCGGTGAAGCGCTCCACCGAATCATTGGGGGCGATAGCTGCGATCACGCCATGCACGTGATCGTGCACACGGCCGAAATTCACCTCCGGCTCAACGGCCTTGATGCCGAAACGATCCGCGTGGCGCATGGCGTCCGCCGTCTTGGCAGCGGCGATCAGGGCCTTGGAGGGAACGCAGCCATAGTTGAGGCAATCGCCGCCCATCTTGCCCTTTTCGATCAAAACGACAGAGACGCCGAACGCGGCGGCGGCAGCGGCGACCGTCAGGCCGCCGGAGCCGGCCCCGATAACGCAGATGTCGGGCGTGAGGATGTCGCTCATGACAAGGGAAACTCCGATGTGTCGGGGAGGATCAGATGCGAGCGCGCCACTTGCGCACGATCATGGGGATGGCGGCCACGATGGCGAGGGCAATGAAGGCGATACGGATCTCAGGCGTGGCGATATCGGCCAGACCGACATCGCGCCCCGCAGCCTTGGCTGCGGAGATCACCGAATCGAGCCCCTGGCCGAGCCAGGAATACGCAACGACGCCGGGCAGGATGCCGAGAAATGTCGCCGTCACATAATCGCGCAGCGACACCTTGAAGAAGGCCGGCGCGATGTTGACGATCCAGAACGGAAACAGCGGCGCAAGCCGCAGGACGAACAGGTACCCGAAGGCGTCCTTCTCGAACCCGTCCTTCAGTCGCGCCAGCACGCCGCCTGCCTTTGAGCGAAAGAAATCGCCGAAGGCGCTGCGCGCGGCGATGAACAGGGCGGTGGCGCCAAGCGTTGCGGCCACCGCCACCACCGGCGCGGCAATTGCCCAGCCAAACAGTAGACCGCCGAAAACCGTCAACAAGGACGCGGCCGGAAAGGAAAACGCCGTCGCCAGCGCATAGACCGCGCCAAACAGCAACGGCGCAAGCACCGGATTGGCCGAGACCCAGACCGCGAGCGTTTCGCGACTCTCGATCAGGTATTCGAAAGACAGGAAACGATGCCAGCCCATCGCGTAACCGAACAGGAGCCCGCCGGCGATAATCGCCAGCGGCATGAAGCGGACGATACCGCTTCTGCCCGTCGCTTCGTTCTTGTCGACCATCGTTGTCATGCCTTGCCTCGTTGCGTAACCGGCGCCCGCGCGCCGCGTCCGAGGCGGAGATCGTTCATCGGAGCGTTCACCGCAAGTCACAACGGCTTGATGCACGGTAGTGTCAAGAACGTTGTCGCATCGATCACGCCAGCGTGAGAAAGCACGCCGGCGCCGCGATGTCATGCGCCTGCGGTTGACAAGACGCGATTTCACGCCGATGCGGCGGACATGAACAGCAAGCCTCCCGCCCCGCACGAGACCCAGCCGGACGTTCCGCCGGATGACGCGCCGCGCTTTCCAGTCGGTTGGACCTTCATCCGTTCCGTACCCTCGATGGCGGTGTTGCCGCCGCAAGGCCCGCCGGAGATCGCGTTTGCCGGCCGCTCCAATGTCGGCAAGTCGTCGCTGATCAATGCACTGACAGCGCGCAAGGGGCTGGCGCGCACCTCCAACACGCCGGGCCGCACGCAGGAACTGAACTACTTCGTGCCGGAAGGCCACAGCGGCGCGGCCGGCGACCTGCCGCCGATGGCGCTGGTCGATATGCCGGGATACGGCTTTGCCGAAGCGCCGAAGGAAAAGGTCGACGCCTGGACGAAGCTCGTCTTCGACTACCTGCGGGGCCGCGTGACGCTGAAGCGCGTCTACCTGCTGATCGACGCGCGCCACGGCGTGAAGAAGAACGATGCGGAAGTGATGGACCTGCTCGACAAGGCGGCGGTCTCCTACCAGGTCGTGCTCACCAAGACCGACAAGATCAAGGCGGCCGGCGTGCCGAAGCTCATCGAGGAAACGGCGAGCGCCATTCGCAAGCGCCCCGCCGCCTATCCCGCCATCATCGCAACTTCGTCGGAAAAGGGCGAAGGTGTGGAAGAATTGCGCGCGGCGATCATGACCGCGGTGGCCTGACGCATTCCTGTTACCGGGCCGCACTATCGGCCAGCAAACAGGAGAAGCATCGCATGGAACGTTCAGACACAGCCCATACCCATTGGAACCGGACCTGGCGGGATGCCGCGGGCCGCAAACAATGGTCCGACCCCGATCCGCAAGTTGTCGCTTGCGCGGCGAAAACACGGCTCGCGGGCGCCCACGACGCGCTCGATCTCGGTTGTGGCGTCGGGCGTCATGCGCTGGCTCTCGCCAGGCTTGGCTACGCCACCTCGGCGATCGATGGCAGCGAAAGCGGAATTGAGGCTCTGAAGGGCGCCGCTAACGACCTAGGTCTCGCCATCGACGCACATTGCGGGCTGATGACCGAACTGCCCTTCGGCGACAATGCCTTCGACCTGGTGATCTGCTTCAACGTCATCTACCACGGCGCACCCGATGTGGTGCAGCAGGCGATCGACGAGATCACGCGGGTGACGCGCGCCGGCGGAACGCTGTTCCTGACCATGCTCTCGAAGCGCAACACGGGCCATGGCGTCGGCGTGGAAGTCGCCCCCGGAGCCTTCGTGGTTCCCGACGCGCCCGACGACAAGGTGCATCCCCACTTCTATTGCGATGCGGCCGAACTGACGGCGATGCTTCCCGGTTTCGATGTGCGGTCGCTGGTCGACCACGAGCACCGGCCCGGACACTGGCACTGGCATCTCGTCGCCGAAAGACGGTAGGTGCGGTCAGCGAACGCGGGCGCGCAGCCGGTCGGCGACATACTCCATCGCGATGACGACGACGAAGATCGCAAGAATGATCGTCATCGCTTTCGGATACTGGAACAGGCTGAACGCCGTTTCCAGTTCCTGGCCGATGCCACCGGCGCCGACGAGACCAAGAACCACCGAGGAGCGGACGGCCTTTTCGAGCGCAAACAACGTGGTGTTGATCATCGACGGAAGGGTGTCGGGAATGATCGCAGCCGCAAGGATGGCAAAGCGGCTTGCACCGGTCGCGGCAAGCGCTTCCTGCGGTCCCTTGTCGGCGTCCTCCATCGCCTCTGCAAAGAAGCGCCCGCAAAAGCCGATCGTGTCGACGACGATGGTCATCACGCCGGCCACGGGTCCAAGACCGATCGAGGCGACAAAGATCAGCGCCCAGACCAGATCGGGCACGGTGCGCAGGAAGGATACAAATCCCTTGAACAGGAAGGTCGCGGCGCCGACAGGCGACACGCCGCGCGCCGCCAGCCACGCGACCGGCAGCGAGAGTACGACGCCAATGGCCGTCCCGGCGATGGCGATGGCGAAGGTTTCCAGGATGCGCAGCCCCATGCGGGCGAGGAACGCCGGATCGGTCTCCGGCGGCAACATGCGTCCGATCAGGTTGGCCATCCGCGGCAATCCGGCGGCCAGGCGGTCTGGCGACGGCGCCACCGTTGCAACCGACGCCAGCACCAGCGCCGCAGCGGCAACTGCGATCGCGAAAGCGGCCGGGCTCAGTCGCGCGAACCGGCCGGGCGTTTCGCGTTCATGGACATCGGTCGCGCTCATGCGAAAAGGTGCTCCAGATCGGACCGGCGCAATGTGGCGGCCGGAGCATCGAGCGCGACGACGCCCTGCCTGAGGCCGACGATCCGTGTGGCGAAATGAAGCGCGTGCTCCATGTCGTGCGTCGTGAACAACAAGGTCGATGTGCCGCTTGCGGCAATGCGGGCGAAGGTGTGCATGACCTCGTGGCCGGCGGCAGGATCAAGGCTTGCGGCCGGCTCGTCGGCAATGAGAAGTCGCGGCTTGCGCACCAAAGCGCGGGCGATCGCCACACGCTGCGCCTGTCCGCCCGACAGTTCGTCGGCGCGCGCCATCGCCTTGTCGGCGAGGCCGACGGCGTCGAGCGCCGCAAAGGCTTCACGGCGGATTGCGGCCGGGGCGATTGCATGATGAACCGCTAGCCAGGAGCCGCCATCGCCCAGTCGGCCGTGAACCACGTTGGACAGCGCACAAAGCCGGCGCACCAAGCCGTGGTTCTGGAACACGAAGCCCGTCTGGCGGCGGATGGCGCGTAGCGCCGCCCCGCGCCCGTCGCGTCGCACGCGGCAACCGAAAAGGTCGATCTCGCCGCGATCGATCGCCAGCAAGCCGACGAGGCATTTCAGAAGTGTCGACTTGCCGGACCCGTTGGCGCCGATCAGCGCGACGGATTCGCCCTCGCGCACTGTCAGCTCCACGTCACGCAGAACCGTTACGTCCGCGCCGTAGGATTTCCACAGCCCTATTGCGTTCAAAATTGCGTCGCCGGCCGGCGTTTCCGCCAGCCGGCCAACAGTATCCCTTACGGCTGCACCGGCGACGACCGGCGGCGCAGCCGCATCGATGACATCATTCACCGACGAAGCTCGAGAAGCTCTCGACGCCAATCGCGCGGTACATCGAACGCACGTAGTCGTAATCGCTGTCGTTGACCGTGGCGATGAAGAACCCGCCGCGATACTTCTGGGTATCTTCACCTTTCAGCACCGCTTCCATGAGGGACTTGCCATCCTTCAGGAAGGTGTCCCGCATCTTGGCGACGATATCGGCAGAAACCGACTTGGAGGCGACGAGAATGTCATCCGGCAGGTCCGGGCCGCGGGCGACCACCTTGAAAGCGACGTCGGGATAGGCTTCGCGCGCGCCATTCAGGTGGCCGAAATTCATGCCGACGGCAGCGATCTCGCCGCGGATCAGCGCCTCGATGGCGGTGTTGCGCTTGATGATCAGCGCTTCGTAGTCTTCGCCATATTTGAGACCAAGATCGGCCAGCGCTTGCGCGGGGCCGAGATGCTGGGAGGTGGAGCCGACTTCGCCGAAAGTGACCTTCTTGCCTTTCAAATCGGCGGCTGTCTTGATCTCGCCGCCGGCCAGCGTCACGATTTGAGCAAAGTAATCCGGGCGCTGCCAGGCAACGACGATCTGCGCGTCGGTCAGTTCCTTCATGACGACATACTCGGCGGGGCCGGTTAGAACCATGTCGACCTGATCCGCATTCAGCGCCTCGACCGCAGCGGTACGGCTGTTGACCGCGAAAAACTCGATCTCGTAGCCGGTGGCGGCGGAGAGCGCGTCGCGGAACGGACCGTATTCGGTCTGGAGTTGCTCCAGCCCTTCGATATCGGTCACAGCGAAACGAATCTTGTCGGCGGCATTTGCCGTGAACGCGGTCAACGCAATGGCCGCAGCGGCGAGCAGGCGAAGCATGGTGGAATCCCCCTGTTAAAGACAGGTGTGTCTAACGGGAAGCGATGACGGATGATTTACGGTTTCGTTACCAAACGATGACAGCGCGAGGGCATGGTTTGCGCTCGGCGCTCTACAATCCCGCGTGGCATTGCTCGCTTTTCAGGCGCGCCCGCCAGCATGGATCGGCAAGACCACGCTGACTTGTAGCCCGCCGAGCGGCGAGGCGTCGAAATGCGGCGCGCGGTCGTACAGCGCCAGAATGTCAGAGACGATCGCAAGGCCGAGCCCGGCCGAGCCGCCGCGCTCGTCATCGCGCACGCCGCGCTGCGTCAGGCGCTCCAGTGTCCCGTGACCGGCGCCGGCGCCATCGTCGTCGATGCTGACACGAACGCCCCCTTCGACGCGGTTGACGGCGACTGCGACGCGGGAAGCGGCATGGCGCACAGCATTCTCGATCAGGTTGCCGAGCACCTCGTTCAGATCGTCCGGATCGAGCGCCACGCGCACGTCCCGCCCGCCGGAGACGGTGACGGATTTGCCGTCGGCGGCGGGCGTGCGTTGAAGGATGCGCGCTATCGCGTCTGCTGCCTCGGCCGGGCTAGCGCCCTCGCCGACGCCGCCATGGTGGCGCATCCGCGCCCGCGCCAGTTCGCGCTCCACGGTGCGGCGCATGCGCAACGCCAGCGCCTCGATGTTGTCGGCAAGGCCGGTTTCGCCCTTGTCGCGCAGGCGTGCAATATCGGCGTTGAGCGCAGTCAGCGGCGTCTTCAGCCCGTGCGCCAGGTCTGTGGCGCGGTCACGGGCGCGCCGCACGGCGTCCTCGCGTTCGGTGAGCAGGGAGTTGGTCTCTTCCACCAGCGGCAGAATCTCGGTCGGGACCGCCGCGCCAAGCCGTTGCAGGCGTCCCTCGCGCACGGCCTGCACCTCCTTTCCCACGCGCGCCACCGGACGCAGCCCCGCGCCGACCTGCACCCAGGCGCCGGCGACGAGCGCGGCAAACAGCAGCGCCAGCCCGGGCAGCATGTCGAAGAAGAACCCTTCAGCCAGGATGTCGGCCTCGGCGCGGTTGACGCCGACCGAGATGCGCACGGTGCGTTCGCCGTCGCCATCGGCCAGGATGATGCGCGTCTCGTGCAGCATCAGCATGCCGCCCTCGGGCGCGGCAACCTGATGGACATGGGTCGCGCCGGGCGGCAGGGCATCCGCCGGCAGGGGCAGTTCGGAATCCCACAACGAAACCGATCGCAGCGCCTCGCCGCGCTTCTCGTCGCGCACCTCCCAGTAGAGGCCGGAATAGAGCGAGCGGAAACGGGGATCGGCCGGTTCGGCAACGAGCCGCAGCGGCGAGCCCGCGTTGTCGATCTGCAGGTTGCCGGCAAGCTGGGCGACATGGGCGTCCACTTCCAGGCCGAGCCGGCGGTCCAGATAAAGCGAGAAGAGGGCGTTGAGGCCCGCGCCGGAAACGGCCAGCGCAAAGAGCGTGCCGAGGAACGCATAGAGCAGCATGCGCAGGCGGATCGAGCCGGCGAGCCGTCTCATGCGTCGGCCACAAGGTAGCCGAAGCCGCGCCGCGTCTCGATCAGGTCGGGGCCGAGCTTGCGCCGCACGCGGCCGACCAGCACTTCCACCGCGTTCGATTCGCGTTCGTAATGTTCCGCCTGGAGATGCTCGGCCAGTTCCTGCTGCGGCACCACACGGCCTGCATGGTGCATCAGGTAAGCGACGAGGCGGTACTCCTGCGGCGTCAGCGCCACAGGAACGCCGCGCCGCGTCACCCGCATCTGGCGCGGGTCGAGCGTGACGTCGCCTGCCTTGAGGAGCGGCGTCGCCTGGCCGGCGCTGCGGCGCAGCACGGCGCGCAGGCGCGCGAGCAGTTCGTCCATGTGAAACGGCTTCGGCAGGTAATCGTCGGCGCCGGCATCGATGCCCTCGACGCGTTCGGACCAACTGCCGCGGGCGGTGAGAACCAACACCGGCGTCTTGCGGCCGTTCTCGCGCCAGCGCTTGAGCACCGACAATCCGTCCATGCCGGGCAGGCCGAGATCGAGCACGATCGCCGCGTAATCCTCGGTATCGCCGAGAAACCAGGCATCCTCGCCGTCGCGGGCGTTTTCGACAAGGTAGCCCTGCGCCTTCAGCGCCGTTTCAACGTCGGCGGCGATGCGGGCGTCGTCCTCGACCAGCAGGATGCGCATGCTCAGTCTTCGACTTCGAGAATGCGGCCGTTGCGCGCATCGAGCTTCACCTCGCGACGGCGGCCGTTCGGCTGCAGGATGTAGACCTCGTACATCGGCACACCATCGTCGTTCTCGAACTCGGTGCGCAACACCCGCCCGGGGAAGCGCCTGCGCACGATTGCGAGGATCTCCGCCAACGGCTTGATGCGGCCGGCCGTGCGTTCGCGCAACACTTCGTCCGCGCGGTCGCGATCGTCGTCATCGTCGTCGCGACCCTTGCGGTCGGCGCGCGCGGATGCGCCCGCAATCATGAGGGACGGCAGGATGAGGAGGAAGGCGCGTCTGTCCATCTGGCCAGCATGCTTTCGCCCGGATGACAAAACGCTGAACGCGCGTCTCAGCGATCCGTCACGGCAAGGCTGCGAAAAGGCGATCACCGCTTCGGCGGACCGAGCAACAAACCCGACTGAAAGGACATCCCCCATGCGTATCCTGCTTGCAACCCTGATTGTCGCCACCGCCCTGTCTCCGGCTTTCGCCAGCAGCGACTCCGACGATTCCCGCAAATGCGGCGCGACCGACAAGGCGTCGTGGATGAGCGTCGCCGACATTTCCGCCAAGGCCGAGGCGATGGGCCTGAAAGTGCGCAGCGTCAAGACCGAGGACGGCTGCTACGAGGTCTACGCCATCGACGCCAAGGGCCAGCGAATCGAGGCCTACATGCATCCGGTCACCGGTGAAGTCGTGCGCCAGAAGGTCGACGACTGATGGCCGCGATCACGTCTACGGCCACGGACGGCGCATCGGCGCCGTCCACGGTCAAGGTGTGGGACCCGTTCGTGCGGCTGTTCCACTGGTCGCTCGTGGTCCTGTTCATCGCAGCCTTCGTCACCGGCGACGAATGGGGCAAGGTGCATGAGCCGGTCGGCTACGCCATCGCCGTCCTCGTTGCCCTGCGCATCGCTTGGGGCTTTGTCGGCCCGCGCCACGCCCGCTTTGCGGATTTCGTCACCGGTCCGGGAACGGTGCTGCGCTTCCTGCGACAGACGGCGCAGATGCGCGCGCCGCGCCATCTCGGCCACAATCCGGCCGGCGGCGCGATGGTGCTGGCGCTGATCGCGACAATCTCGGCCATCAGCGCCACCGGTTACATGATGACCACGGACGCCTTCTGGGGCGTCGAATGGGTGGAAGAGGCGCACGAGGCTTTCGTGTGGGTCGCCATCGCTCTCGTCGTGGCGCATGTCGCCGGCGTCGTTTTCGCTTCGCTCGAGCACCGCGAGAATCTGGTGCGGTCGATGTTCACCGGACGCAAGCGCGCACCCTGACCACCCCTCGGACGCGCTTGCAGCGGCCGGCGACGCACCTTGCGCCGGCCGCACTTCATTGGCGATTTTCTTTTCGCGCTTTCCTGCGGCGCCGCGCCCAGTTACCCTTGCTGCGAAACCGGACATGGAAAACGCGATGTCAATGGAAAGGCTCCTGTGGGAAAGTGACGCCACCGCGCTCGCTGCAGGCGTGCGCACAGGCGAGATCGATGCGCGAGAACTGGTCGACGCGGCCATTGCTCGCGCCGAACGCGTCAATCCGAAGATCAACGCGATTGCCGAACGCATCTATGAACGCGCGCGGCGCGACGCCGCCACCGTCGACCGCAGCCTGCCATTCGCCGGCGTGCCGATCGCCATCAAGGATCTCGGCGTATCAATGGAGGGCGTGCCGGTTCACAGCGGTAGCCGCTTGCCACCGATAATCGGCGAGCGCGATTCCACTATAATCGCGCGCTATCGCGCCGCCGGATTCATTGCAATCGCGACTTCTACGACGCCTGAATTCGGCCTGCGGCTGGTGACCGAGAGCGAGCGTTTCGGGATCACCCGCAATCCGTGGAACACCGGACATGTCACCGGCGGTTCGTCCGGAGGCGCGGCCGCGCTGGTTGCGGCCGGTGTCGTTCCTGTCGCCCACGCCTCCGACGGCGGCGGATCGATTCGTGTGCCGTCGGCGTGCTGCGGATTGGTCGGATTGAAACCGTCACGCGGCCGCGTTCCGCTGACGCCCGATATCGCCGAGGGTTGGTACGGGCTTGCGGTACAACATTCCGTCACCCGTTCGGTGCGCGACAGCGCCGCGATGCTCGATCTCTCTTCTGCCCACGACCCGCTTTCACCTTATCAGGCGCCCGCTCCTTCCGGCCGCTTTGCCGACGCCGCTGCCCGAATGCCGAAGAAGCTGAGGATCGGCCTTTTCCGGCGTTCCCCGCTCGATCTGTCAGTCTCGGAAGATTCCAACAAGGCCTTCGACACGGCTGCCGGGCTCTGTCGCGACGCCGGCCACAGGGTCGAAGAGATCGACCTGCCGATGCTCAACCGCGCCTTCATCGCCGATTTCGCGCGGGTGGTGGCTTCGGCGCAGGCCGGCGCGCTGCGCCTGGAAAGCGAGCGGATCGGCAGATCGGCCATGCATGGGGTCGAGCGGCTTGCACGCATGATGGCGCGACTCGGCGAGATGTACAGCGCCGGCGAGATTTCCGCCGCGCTGATGCGCCTGCAAGCCGCATCGATCGAAATGCTGCAGATCACCAACCGGTTCGATGCGGTACTGATGCCGCTGATCGCTCACCCGCCGGTGGTGTGCGGCGGGCTGGAGCCGACAGGCGCCGACCTTCTCGCCGAAAAGGCGCTGGACCGGTTACGCCTCACACGACTGATGCGGATCGGCCCGCTGCTCGACAAGATGCTGGATTCCAGCCTGTGGTTCACGCACTGGCCGGCAATCCAGAATGTCTCGGGCCAGCCGGCGATAGCCTTGCCGGTGCATGTGACCGGGCAAGGCCTGCCGCTTGGTGTGCAGTTCGTCGGGAGGATCGGGGACGAGGAAACGCTGCTGTCGCTTGCCGGCCAGTTCGAGCCGATGTCGGGTTGGCTGACACGCCGCGCACCCCTCGAGATTCCGGACTGAGCTGACGCAACGGCGGCGTTCGCCATCCCCGCGATGCGGCGCGCGTCAGGCTGTCGCCGGCTTGAAGGTCATCGCCACGCCGTTCATGCAGTAGCGAAGGCCTGTCGGCTGCGGTCCGTCGTTGAACACGTGGCCGAGATGGCCGCCACAGCGACGGCAATGCACCTCGGTGCGCGGATAGATCAGCTTGTAGTCCGTGCTGGTGGCGACCGCATTGTCGAGCGGCGCCCAGAAACTGGGCCAACCGGTGCCGCTGTCATATTTCGTGTCGGACGAATACAGCGGCAGGTCGCAGCCGGCGCAGTGGAACACACCCTTGCGCTTCTCGTCGTTGAGCGGGCTGGTGAAGGCGCGCTCCGTCGCCTCCTCGCGCAGCACTGCGTATTGCGCCTCGTCGAGAATGGCGCGCCATTCGGCTTCGGTCTTTTCGATCTCGAACTTGCCCGAGGCGGCGTTGGCCGGCCAAAGCCGCGTGAGAACGGTTCCGGACAGCGCCGCAATCGCAGCCGCGCCGATCAGTTTGCGTCGGTCAAGCATGGTTTGCTCCTGTTGTGACAATTCGATGTTGCCCATGTAGCGCGTTCTGCGGCGCGCCGCAGTCACGATCGCGCGGCTGCGATTGAAATCGCCGTGATCGGGCGACAAGGGCGACGCCTTCAGGGGCAGGAAGGCGTCGCCCCGTTGCGGCTGTCGATCAGGAAGCCGGCAACAGCACCTTGTCGATGACATGGATGACGCCGTTCGACTGGTCGACATCGGCAATCGTCACATTGGCGACATTGCCCTGCCCGTCCTTGATCATGATGACGCCATCCTTTTCCATGGCGGTGAACTCGCAGCCGCCGACGGTCTTGACGGGGTGCGCGCCGCCGTCATCCATCACCATCTTCTTGATCGCGTCGCTCATCGCGTCGGCCGCCACCACATGGCAGGTGAGGATCTTCGTCAACTGGTCCTTGTTCTCCGGCTTCAGCAGCGTCTCGACCGTGCCTTCCGGCAGCGCGGCGAATGCGTCGTTGGTCGGCGCAAAGACGGTGAAGGGACCGGCGCCCTGCAGCGTCTCGACCAGGCCGGCGGCCTGCACGGCGGCAACGAGCGTGGTGTGGTCCTTGGAGTTCACGGCATTCTCGACGATGCTCTTCTCGGCATACATTGGCGCGCCGCCCACCATCGGGTTTTCGGCTGCGAAGGCGGCGGTGGCGGCGAGCGCCAGCGCGCCGGCGGCAAGGATGTTGGCTTTGCGGTTCATGGATCGTCTCCTGTTCGGGTTGCTTCCCCGTTTGCGCGGGGGACAACGGAAGAGACGGAGGCATGAAAAGGAAAGTTTCACCCTGTTTGCTTTTTTTCTCGCTCGGCCGAAGCCCGGCAGGATGAAGCGCGACCGGCGGCGCGTCAGATCGCGCGCAGCTGACCGGCGGCGACGACAGGGCCGGTCGGCTGCCCGGTCGGCGAACCGCCCGCCGGCTCGACGCTGATCGCCAACGTCGCCCCGGCGGCAAAACTCGCCTGCAGGCTCTCGGGAATGTCGAGCGTCGCCGCGCCGGAAGGCGGCAGCACGCCGAGCGAAGCGGGCGGATTGTCGCCCTCGATAAGCCAGAGTTCGAAATCGCGACCGCTATCCGGCGTCCCGGATACTGCCGAAAGCCGCACGGCGCTTGATCCCGGCTCGAACAGCGCCAGCATCTTCACCGGGCTGTCCGGCGCCTCGAGTTGCACCACCAGCCGCGCGACGCTTTCCGGCGGACGCGTGGCAATCTCGTTTGCGAGCATGCCGGCCAGCAGTGCGCAGGCGGCAAGCGAGGCAATCGCCAGCGGACGCCACAGCGCAAGGCTGCGCCACCAGCCTGCCGGCTTCTGAGCCTCGCCGAACAGGCGGCGGTCGAGCGCGCTCTTCAGCGCCGGTGGCGGGGCGACAGGCGCGGTTTCGTCATCGAAGGGGGAGAGGCGGCGCTCCCAGCCGGCAACGCGCCGCGCGAAGGCCGGATCGACCTCGACACGCGCGGCTGCCGCGGCGCGCTCGGCAAACGGCAGCACGCCGAGCACGTACTCCGCCGCCAGCGCATCGTCGCCGGTTTCGGGTACCGTCAGGTCGTTGTCGTCGCCGTTGCTCATTCCTCGAGACACTCACGAAGCTTGATCAGGGACCGGCGCAGCCAGGTCCGCATGGTGTTGAGCGGCACGGCGAACCGTTCCGCCAGGATTTCGTAACTGTCGCCGTCCAGGTAGGCGCCGCGCACCGCCGCCGCGCGCTCGTCCTGCAGGCGATCGAGGCAATCGTCAATGCGACGCCGTTCCGAACGTTGCACCGCCGAGGACTCAGGCGTCGGCGCATCGTCGACGACCCATTCGGCCTCGCCGATTTCCGAACCGGCCGGCCGGCGCGCCCGCAGCCGGTCGATCGCATGGTTGCGCGCAATCGCGATCAGCCAGGGCATCGGGCTCGCGCCGGACGCGGCATAGCGGTCCGCCTTGTGCCACACCTTGACGAAGACCTCCTGCAACGCATCCTCGGATTCCTGCCTGTCCCGTAGCAGACGCAGGCAGACGCCGAAAAGTTTCGCCGACACATGACCGTAGAGCACATCGAACGCCGCGCGGTCGCGCAAGGCGACGCGAGAGAGCAGGCGGGCGATTTCTTCAGGCGTCGACAAGGCGGAGCTTTCCTTCGCGCATGCGCATGAAAACCAGAATGCGCCGCAACGCGCAAGGGCGGGCAATTGCAGACACTGCGCCCGACGGTTACAAGGCCGGCGATCCCCATTTCCGAGTCCGAGAGAGCGCCATGAGCGACATCCGCCCGAAGCCCGAAACCGAGGCCGACATCCTGGCCCGCGCGCTGCCCTTCATGCAGCGCTACGAGAACCGCACGGTGGTGGTGAAGTACGGCGGCCACGCCATGGGCGATGCGGCGCTCGGCAAGGCGTTTGCGCAGGACATCGCGCTTTTGAAGCAGTCCGGCGTCAACCCGGTCGTCGTGCACGGCGGCGGGCCGCAGATCGGCGCGATGCTGGCCAAGATGGGTATCGAATCGCGCTTCGAGGGCGGGCTGCGCGTCACCGACCGCGCCACGGTGGAGATCGTCGAGATGGTGCTGTGCGGCGCCATCAACAAGGACATCGTCCAGATGATCAATGTCGAGGGCGAATGGGCGATCGGGCTGTGCGGCAAGGACGGCAACATGGTCTATGCCCAGAAGGCGCAGAAGCGCGTCACCGACCCCGATTCCAACATCGAACGCGTGCTCGATCTCGGCTTCGTCGGCGAGCCGGTCGAGGTCGACCGCACGCTGCTCGACCTGCTTGCCCGCTCCGAGATGATCCCGGTGATCGCGCCGGTCGCGCCCGGACGCGACGGCCACACCTACAACATCAACGCCGACACGTTCGCCGGCGCCATTGCCGGCGCCATGGAGGCCTCGCGCCTGCTGTTCCTGACCGACGTGCCGGGTGTGCTGGACAAGGACAAGAAACTGATCGACGAGTTGAGCGTCGCCGACGCGAAGGCGCTGATCGCCGATGGTACGATCTCCGGCGGCATGATCCCGAAAGTGGAAACCTGCATCGAGGCGATCGAGCGCGGCGTGAAGGGCGTCGTCATCCTGAACGGCAAGACGCCGCACGCGGTGCTGCTGGAACTGTTCACCGAGCACGGCGCGGGCACGCTGATCGTGCCTTGAAATCGCCCAGCCTTCCCGCCACGCCGTGCCGATGAGCCGCAAGACATTCCTCAAGGCGCTGGCCGGAGCGGCGACGCTCGGCGGTTTTGCGCGCAGCGGGCAAGCCGCGCCGCCGCGCCTGCGCATGCCGGCCGAGTGGGAGCAGCATGAGCGCTGCGTCATGGCCTTCTGCGCGGCCTGGGACGTGTATGGCGACGCCGATGTGGAGGCGATCCGCTTCGAGCAGGCGCGCATCGCCAAGGCCATTGCCGGCTTCGAGCCGGTCACCATGCTGGTCAATCCCGAAGACACCGACGCGGCGCGGGTGCTGTGCGGGCCGACGGTCGAGATCGTGACCGGCTGGCACGACGATGTGTGGACCCGCGACACCTTGCCGACTATCGTCAGGGACGAGGCTGGCAAACGTCATGCGATCGGCTGGAACTTCAACGCATGGGGCGAAAAGTTCGAACAGGGCTACGCGCGTGACCGCGACCTCGCCGAACGCTTCGCGCGGCTGAACGACCTGCCGTTCGAGGCATCCCGGCTGGTGATGGAGGGCGGATCAATCGAGACCGATGGCGCCGGGCTGGCGATCACGACCGAGACAGCGGTCCTCAACGCAAACCGCAATCCGGGCATCAACAAGGCTGCGGTGGAGGCGGAATGGACCCGGCTGCTCGGCGCCTCGAAGGTGGTCTGGCTCGCCGGATCTCGTGTCGACCGCATCACCGAGGGCCATGTCGACGGCGTGGTGAAGTTCCTCGCGCCCGGACAGCTTGTTGTCGAGGTGACCGATGACCCGGAAGATCCGGAATACGAGGAGTTGCAGGACAACCAGGCGCGGCTGCGCGGCCTCACCGACGCCACTGGCCGGCCCGTCACGCTGCACGAACTGCTCCGGCCGCGTTACGACCGGATCGGCGAGCGCGGGGAGGATTTCGCCGGCGCCTATGTCAACGCCTATATCGCCAATGGCGGCGTGGTGTTGCCGAAGTTCGGCGACCGTGTGCGCGACGAGGCGGCGCGGGAGTTGTTTACACGGCTTTCCGGCCGGCCGGCGCTGTCTGTCGCGGTCGACACGATCGTCGAGATGGGCGGGGGAATTCATTGCAACACGCAACAGATACCGGCGTGACGACGAACGGCGCGGAAATGCGGCAGGATCCAGCTGGAAACGAGATCCCGGACGACACCGAAAGGCGCGACCTCGCCGAGCGGCTGTTTCTTGCGGAGCGTGACCGCGCCGATAAAAGCGACCAGTGTTTTGCCCCGCCGCCCGCCGCCTTCGCGCTGTTTCCAACCGCCTCGGGTTTCGCGACGGCGCTCGTCGACCGGCCGCCGGCGGCCGCCTCCAGCTTCGCCCACTTCGCCTATGACACGATCTACGTCCTTGCCGGCCTTCTTGCAGCATTGCTGGTGTTCGCCGTTCTGCCAGTGCTGTCGGTGTTGCGCCAGGCGCGATACGGCGATCCGTCGGCGACAGAACTGATCGGCGCCGAACCGCATCGCGCGGCGATCGTGCTCGCCGGCCGGGCTGACGCCTATCGCCAGTTGAACGGGCGTGCGCTGATTCGACGCCGGCGGCTTGCCGGCGTTCTCGGGCTGATGCTGGTGCTGCTTTCGGCGCAGATCGCGCTGGCCGCCTGGCTGGATTTCCGGTTCGGCCAGTAGCGGGGAACGCCTTCCCGTCGCCCCGCGCCGTCACGGGGAGACTGGTGCTGCGAGAGAGGATTGAACTCTCGACCTCACCCTTACCAAGGGTGTGCTCTACCACTGAGCTACCGCAGCCCGACGCGAAACGGTGGCCTGATGCCACATCGCACACGCCAGCGCAACAATGAAAAGCTGCCTGAACCATCGGAACGACATGCGGCCTGATGGCCGAATCCGGCTTCTGGCGCTGTTCTTTGGCAAGTTCGCCCAGTTCGCCTTGCCAGTTCACCCCACCGATGGCGATCTGCCTGGACCTTAACTGTCATTAACCGTCAATCGCGACAGGGCGCGAATGGATCTGCCGGTCCGGTTTTGCTGGCCGCGCAAGCGAAGGCGATGACGGGTTGCAATTCACTTGCCATGATTCACTCGCCATTGTCGGCGAAGCTCCATGGCCCGCATCTTCTTCCTATGCGACGGATGACATTGGTGGAGCCGAGGGGGATCGAACCCCTGACCTCGTCATTGCGAACGACGCGCTCTCCCAGCTGAGCTAC
>CALMYO010000032.1 GCA_937873685.1 uncultured Paracoccaceae bacterium | reverse complement strand
TTCCTGCAGGAACAGCAGATGACCCGCTACGATGCGGTCAATTACATCTCGCACGGCATCGCCAAGCGGCCGGGCGGTTCCGAATTACGCTCGCCGCGCGGCGCGCAGGAGGATGAAGCGCCAAACGCCGGCGGGGAGACAGACGAGAACGGGAAGAAGAAGCCGCAAGACGCCCTGACGACCTATTGCGTCAACCTCAATGTCAAGGCGCGCGACGGCAAGATCGATCCGCTGATCGGCCGCGCTTCGGAAATCAATCGCACCATTCAGGTTTTGTGCCGCCGCTCCAAGAACAACCCGCTTTATGTGGGCGATCCCGGCGTCGGCAAGACGGCGATCGCCGAGGGGCTTGCGAAGCGCATCGTTGAGGGCGATGTGCCTGAAGTCTTGCAGGACTCGACGATCTTTGCCCTCGACATGGGTACGCTGCTCGCCGGCACGCGTTATCGCGGCGATTTCGAGGAGCGGTTGAAGCAGGTAGTGAAGGAACTCGAGGAGTATCCCGGCGCCGTTCTGTTCATCGACGAAATCCATACGGTGATCGGCGCCGGCGCCACATCCGGCGGCGCGATGGACGCCTCGAACCTGCTCAAGCCGGCACTATCCAGTGGGGCAATCCGTTGCATTGGATCAACCACTTACAAGGAGTTTCGCCAGTTCTTTGAGAAGGATCGGGCGCTGGTGCGCCGCTTCCAGAAGATTGACGTCAATGAGCCGTCTGTTCCTGATGCAATCGAGATCATGAAGGGGCTGAAACCCTATTTCGAGAGCTTCCACAAGGTGAAGTACACCAACGACGCCATCAAGGCTGCGGTGGAGCTATCCGTTCGCCATATCCATGACCGCAAGCTGCCCGACAAGGCTATCGACGTGGTGGACGAGACCGGCGCCAGCCAGATGCTGCTGCCGGAAAACCGCCGCAAGAAGACGATTGGCGTCAAAGAGATCGAGGAAACCATCGCCACGATGGCGCGCATCCCGCCAAAGTCGGTCTCCAAGGATGACGAGAAGGTGCTCGCCAATCTGGAAGCCGAACTGAAGCGCATGGTCTATGGCCAGGATCTGGCGATCGAGGCGCTGTCTTCGGCGATCAAGCTGGCGCGCGCGGGTTTGCGCGAACCGGAAAAGCCGATCGGCAGCTACCTTTTCTCCGGCCCGACCGGTGTCGGCAAGACCGAGGTTGCCCGCCAGCTTGCCTCATCGCTCGGCGTCGAGATGCTGCGCTTCGACATGAGCGAATACATGGAGCGTCACACGGTGTCGCGGCTGATCGGCGCGCCTCCCGGCTATGTCGGCTTCGATCAGGGCGGGCTGCTGACCGACGGTGTCGACCAGCATCCCCATTGCGTGCTGCTTCTCGACGAGATTGAGAAGGCGCATCCCGACCTGTTCAACATCCTGTTGCAGGTGATGGACCACGGCAAGCTGACCGACCACAATGGCAAACAGATCAACTTCCGCAACGTGATCATCATCATGACCACGAATGCCGGCGCGTCGGATCTCGCTAGGAACGCCATCGGTTTTCGCTCGTCGAAACGCGAGGGCGATGACGAGGAGGCGATCAACCGCCTGTTCTCGCCCGAATTCCGCAACCGTCTCGATGCGGTGATCCCCTTCGGTCCGCTGCCAATTCCTGTGATCCACAAGGTGGTGCAGAAATTCGTGTTGCAACTGGAGGCGCAGCTTGCCGATCGCGGCGTCACCTTCGAGCTGACCGACGAAGCCGTCTCCTGGCTGGCCGACAAGGGCTATGACGAGCGCATGGGCGCGCGTCCGCTTGCCCGCGTCATCCAGGAAAACATCAAGAAGCCGCTGGCCGAAGAACTGCTGTTCGGAAAGCTGAAGAAGGGCGGCACTGTGAAGGTCGCCACGCAGGAAAACGCCGCCGGCGAAACGGTTCTGAAGCTGGATACGGTTGCCGACGAGACTCCGGTAAAGCCCAAGCCCGAAGCGCCACGCAAGAAGCCGGCGGTCAGGACGCGTAAACCGGCCGTGGCCAAGGCAGCGATCGCCTCTGCCGGTTCGGACAGCGCTCCTGCGCGGCGCACGCCACGTTCGCCGGTGCCGAAACTGCCGCGCAAGGGATAAGGGACTTCGCCCGCCGGCGCCAGACGGGGCCTGGTCGCCGTTCGGGCAAGATGCGCTTTTTCCTTTGACGTAAACGTCAAGATTTGTCAAACAGTCCGATCGCGCCGCAATGGCGGGGAGGGTGTGGTGCCGCTTTGGCTTCTGGTGGTCCTGGTGGTTGGCGGAATTGGGATGACCGTGCTGGCGGTGCATGTCACCGGCGGCACTGTGATGGCGCGCCTCGCCGATGAACGGCAGGCGCGGGAGCGGTACATACAGGATTTTCCCGAAGACCAGATCGAGACCGTCGTGCTCGACGCCGACGGCCGAAACGCGGTGCTTGCGCTTGCCGGCGGCGCGGCGGGAATCATCCATGCTTTCGGCGACCGGTTTCTGACGCGCCGACTCGTCGGCGATGGAGTGGTCGTCGCTTCGGGCGACTCGCGCGCGTTGACGGTGACGCTGGACGATTTCACATGCCCGGCCTTGAGCATGCGCTTCTGTGACGATGAGTCGTTCGACACGGCGCACGCCGCGCTTGAACGGGCAGGGGCCAGGGAGACAGCCTGATGGACCAGATCGCATTTCCGAAGGTGACCGAGCTCGCCATCCCCTTCTTCATCGCCGCCATGTTGATTGAACTGTGGGTCATCCGCTCCGGCCGCGCGAAGGGCGAGTTCGAGACCCGCGACACGCTGACCTCGCTGTTGATGGGAACCGGCAACGTGGTGGCGGGTATCCTGCTCGGCTTCGTCGCCTATACGGCGCTATCCTTCGTATGGCAGTTCCGCATCTTCGATCTTGGTCTGCACTGGTGGGTATTCGTCGTCGCCTTCCTGCTCGATGACCTGCGCTACTACTGGTATCACCGCATCGCCCATCGGGTGCGCTGGGTGTGGGCGGAACACGTCAACCACCACTCCAGCCAGCACTACAATCTTTCCACCGCCCTGAGGCAAAGCTGGACCGGAACCTTCACCGGCGCATTCGTGTTGCAAGCGCCGCTGGCGCTGCTCGGCTTCCACCCCGGGCTGCTCGCCTTCGTCTTCGGATTCAATCTGGTCTGGCAGTTCTGGATCCATACCGAAACGATCGGAAGGATGCCGGGCTGGTTCGAGGCGGTGTTCAACACGCCCTCGCACCACCGCGTCCATCACGCCACCAACGCCCGTTATCTTGACGCCAACTACGCCGGCACTTTGATCATCTGGGACCGCATGTTCGGCACCTTCGTGCCCGAGAACGAGGCCGACCGGCCGCGCTATGGCATCGTCAAGAACATCGGCACCTTTAATCCGTTTAAGGTCGCGTTCCATGAATGGATCGGTATGTTCCGTGACGCCGCCCGACCGGGGCTGACGCCATCCCAGCGTCTCGGCTACCTGTTCATGCCGCCCGGCTGGAGCCATGACGGCTCGCGCGACACGTCGGAGACGATCAAGGCGCGCTATGTGCGGCTCAATCCTTCGGAAGCCGGCAAGCCGGGTTTGCCGCGTTAACCCTTTCGAGAGATCGCCCTTCCCTTAACCTTTCGCTAACCATGACGGTTGGCTAGGATGCAACCGCCGGTGAGAATGGCGGAGTATCGAGTGACGGTTCAAAGAGTGCTTTCCGATCGGGTCGTGCTGCCTTGCGGCGCAGTTCTTGCCAACCGCATCGCCAAGGCGGCCATGACAGAAGGTCTGGCGGCGGGCGACAACCGGGCCAACGAACGCTTCGTGCGGCTGTACCGCCGCTGGGGCGAGGGCGGTGCCGGGCTGCTGATCACCGGAAACGTGCTTGTCGATCGCTGGCATCTGGAGCGCGGCGGCAATCTCGCCATTGAAGGCGCCCAGTCGAACGAGGCGCTGGCTCAGCTTGCCGCAATCGCCGAGGCCGCCAAGGCGCATGGTTCGCTGATCGTGATGCAGTTGAACCATGCCGGTCGCCAGACCCAGAAGATGATCAACAAGCACCCCAAGGCGCCGTCGAACATCGGCCTGAAAATGGGCAATGGACGCTTTGCGATGCCGACGCCGATGACCGCCGGGGAAATCGAAAAGACAATCGACGGCTTTGTCCACGCCGCGCGCATCGCCGAACAGACCGGTTTCGACGGCGTGCAGGTGCATGCCGCGCACGGCTATCTCACCTCGCAGTTCCTGTCGCCGCTTTCCAACCGGCGCGACGACCGGTTCGGCGGATCGCTGGAAAACCGAGCCCGCTTCCTTCTCGAGTGCGTACGCCGCATTCGCGACCGCGCGCGTCAACAATTCATCGTGTCGGTGAAGCTCAATTCTGCCGATTTCCAGCGAGGCGGATTTTCCGAGGACGATTCAGCGACTGTTGCCGGCTGGCTTCAGGAGGCGGGCGTCGATTTCATCGAGGTGTCTGGCGGCAATTACGAGCAGCCGCGGATGATCGACTTCAACCGGAAGGATCCGCTTGCCGCAGACAAGCGTGAAAGCACGCTTAAGCGCGAAGCCTATTTCCTCGATTTCGTGCCGAAACTGCGCAGCAAGGTTTCCATTCCGGTCATGGTCACCGGCGGGTTCCGCAGTGTGGAGGCGATGAACCGCGCCGTCGGCGAGGATGGCGTCGACCTCATCGGCCTCGGGCGGCCGATGGTGATCGATCCCGATGCGGCAAGGAAGATCCTTGCGGGGCAGGTGACGAAGCTGCTCAGCCGCGACGACGATCTCGTCATCGGCACAGGCCTGCTCGGGCCGCGCTCACCGATTTCATTCCTGCGCGATCTCAATGCCTGGGGATCGCTCGGCTGGTACTACGAACACATCTACGCGCTTGCCGACGGAAAGACGCCCGATCTGGCGCTTTCGGCGTTCACGGCGCTTTTGCGTTACGATCGCACCGAGGGGCGGACGGCAAAGGCTCTGATCCGCAGTTGAACGCACTTAACCGGCGGTTTACCGCTGCCTCAACAAATCGGACCAGTTAACGACGGCTTGGCGTTCATGCGCGTATTGTGCTGCAAAAGCAGTACAGGGATGCGCCATGACCAGCCTGAATTCGACATTGACCGGCCTTAGCGGTCTGCGGACTGACGACGCGCAGGCCCCGTTTTCCGGGATGTTCGTCGGCCTGTTTGCGGTGGTCGGGCTTGGCGCGGCCTTGCTACAGCCGTCGATCGCCGTGACAGCGGCGACCGTGTCGGTGCTCAGTGTGGTTCTGGCGGGCCTTGCGATGCTTGTCGTTCGCGATGGCGCGCGGTCGGGTGCGATGCGCGCTGCCTTGCGCTTTTCCGCGCCTGTGCTGGCCGCAATGCTGCTCTGGTTGGCGATAGCCGCCGCGCAGGCGCTTTTCGGCCCTGGTGTTCTGGCGTCCGGAGTTGCAGCACCGGCATTTGTCGTGCTGGTTTTCGCGGAAGCATTGAGTGCAACGCTGGTGCAATTCGCCATCGCCCGCCTCGGCGGCGTCGATCCCGCACCGGCCGTGGCGTTGCTGATCGCCGACAAGTACACAGGCTTTGCCGGCGAACTGCGCTGATCCGGCTCAGGCCGGCTTGCCGAGTTCGGCAAACATCGCCTGGCGCTTCGCCGCCCGCGCGCCGATCGCCGCCATCAGGTCTTCGGCGCGCAGCATTCCCGCATTCCACGTGGCGATATAGTCCAGCCCGTCGGCGACGGAATGGTCGCGCGCAAAGGCGAGATTGCGCTTGACGCCGGCAATCGCCAAAGGCGATTTTTGGGCAATGGCTTGCGCCAGATCGTTCGCGCGCGCCATCAAGCCCTCCCGATCGTCTGCAACCGCGCTGACGAGGCCGATCGCCTTCGCCTCCGCTGCATCGAAGCGCCGGCCGGTATAGGCCAGTTCGGCAGCGACCGAAGGCGCAATCAGCTTCGGCAGGCGCTGCAACGTGCCGACATCGGCGGCCATGCCGATATGAATTTCCTCGATTGCAAAGGCGGCGTCCGCTGTAGCGAGGCGGATGTCGCAGGCAGTGATCAGGTCGACGCCAGCGCCGATGCACAGCCCATGCACGGCTGCGATCACTGGAAATGGCGCGCGCTCGATCGACGTGATCGCGTCCTGCAACTTCACGATCAGCCCGCGCAGCGCATGCGCCGCGCGCCCGGGTTCGCCCGCAAGCAGCGCCGCAATGTCGTTGAACGAGGCGAGATCCATCCCCGCCGTGAAATGCCGCCCCTCGCCGGAAAGGACGGCGGCGCGCACGCCGCCCTCGTCTGCAAGGTTGCGCATGACGACCGGCAGTTCAGCCCAGAACGCCGGCGACATGGCGTTGAGTTTGTCCGGCCGGTTCATGACGACATGGGCGACCGGGCCGTCGCGGGTGATGCGCAAGAAGGTTTCGGCGGTATCGGTCATTGGCGGCTTTCGGTGCAAGGGTCAGGTGGATTCGTTGTCCGTTCGATTGCCGCGCAACAGAGCTTGAAAGTTGGCCGCAAGGATCATGTCCCATGGAGTGGTGTAGCTGACGGCATTGATCGCCGAGCTCTCCGGC
>CALMYO010000031.1 GCA_937873685.1 uncultured Paracoccaceae bacterium | reverse complement strand
TTTTCGAGATAGCCCTCGTCCTTGCCGAAAGCGGCCTTGGCCTCCCGCTTGGCTTCCGTCACCTCGCGCGCGATGTCCGTCTGCGAACGGATGGCGCGCATGCCACGCCCGCCGCCGCCCCAGGAGGCCTTCAGCATCACCGGATAGCCGATTTCCGCCGCCATGGCCTTCACGGCATCCATGTCGTCGGGCAGCGGTTCGGTCGCGGGCACCACCGGCACGCCGATCTCGATCGCGAGATTGCGCGCGGCGACCTTGTTGCCGAGGCGGCGCATGGTTTCCGGCGTCGGGCCGATGAAGGTGATGCCGGCGGCCTTGCAGGCCTCTGCAAATTCCGGGCTTTCCGACAGCAGCCCGTAGCCCGGATGGATGGCGTCGGCCCCGGAAAGCCTTGCGACGCGCAGCACCTCGGTAATCGACAAATAGCTTTCGATCGGCCCGAGATCCTTCTGCAAGTGCGGTCCGCGGCCGATCGGGTAGCTTTCGTCGGCCTTGAACCGGTGCAGGGCGTATTTGTCCTCCTCGGCCCAGATCGCCACGGTCTTGATGCCGAGTTCGTTGGCGGCGCGAAAGACGCGGATGGCGATTTCGGAGCGGTTGGCGACGAGGATCTTGGAGATTTTCATCAATGCGCGGCTTTCCGGGAGGAACTGCGGGACATGCCACGTTAGTAGGGGATATGCTGCAGTGCAATATGCGCAAGGGTATTTCGGGTTTGCGAAACGTCCTTAGATGCGGCGCCGGTTGACAAGCCGCGAAATCGCTCGCACGACCGGCGCCTTGAAGCGCCGCGTCCGAGGAGAATGCCCCATGAGCCTTGCCCTGTTTGATCTCGCCGGCCGCACGGCGCTTGTTACCGGCTCGTCACAGGGTATCGGCCTGGCGCTGGCGCGCGGCCTTGCGGCTGCGGGCGCGGCGGTTGTTCTGAACGGGCGAGACACGGCAAAGCTCGATGCCGCCGCCGCAATGCTCCGAGGCGAGGGCGCAACCGTCCACAAACTTGTCTTTGATGTCACCGACCACGAGGCGAGCCGGGCGGCGATCGACGCCTTCGAAGCCGCAACCGGGCCGATCGACATCTGCGTCAACAATGCCGGCATGCAGTACCGTTCGCCGCTGGAGGACTTCCCGGCCGACGCCTTCGAGCGGCTGCTGCAGACCAACATCGCCTCGGTTTTCCATGTCGGGCAGGCCGTGGCGCGCCACATGATCGGGCGCGGCCGCGGCAGGATTGTCAATATCGCCTCGGTGCAGAGCGCGCTGGCGCGCCCGTCGATTGCGCCCTACACGGCGACCAAGGGAGCGGTCGCCAACCTGACCAAGGGCATGGCGACGGACTGGGCGCGCCACGGGCTGCAATGCAATGCGATCGCGCCGGGGTATTTCGACACGCCGCTCAATGCGGCGCTTAAGGGCGATCCGGCCTTCAATGCCTGGCTGGAGAAGCGCACGCCGGCCGGGCGCTGGGGCAATGTGGAGGAACTGGTCGGCGCCTGCATCTTCCTTGCCTCCGACGCCGCCTCCTTCGTCAACGGACATGTGCTGTATGTGGACGGGGGGATTACCGTTTCGCTGTGACGGCGACCCAAAGGCCAAGCGTTGGCGCGACAGTCCGGCCGATCTCCTGGTCGAAGGCTTCGGCGGGCAGGCAATTTCACGGTTGCCGCCGCCGCAAACCGGCTCCCGCCGCTTTCATTCCCGCCGGTCCTTCGCTATGTCATCGCCAACCCCGCACGCGCCGAAACGGCGCCGAGAAACGAGGCGATCCCTTGTCCGAACCGGTTTTCGAGCGCGATCCGGCAGATCCGAAGCGCAAGCACATCAATCCGCTGTTGAAGATCGCGCTTGAACTCGGGCCGCTTGTCGTATTCTTCTTCGCCAACTCGCGCGGCGAGAAGCTGGCGGAGATGCTCCCGTCACTTGCCGGGCTTGGCGGGCCGATCTTCATCGCCACCGCCCTGTTCATGTTGGCGACGGTAATTGCATTGTCGGTCTCCTGGGCGCTGACGCGCACCCTGCCGCTGATGCCGCTGATTTCGGGCATCGTCGTGCTGGTGTTCGGCGCGCTGACGCTTTGGCTGCACGACGAATTCTTCATCAAGATCAAGCCGACGATCATCAACACCTTGTTCGGGCTGATCCTGCTTGGCGGGCTGGCCTTCGGGAAATCGTTCCTCGGCTACGTGTTCGATTCCGCTTTCCGGCTCGATGCCGAGGGCTGGCGCAAGCTGACGCTGCGCTGGGGGCTGTTCTTCCTGTTCCTGGCGCTGCTGAACGAGGTGGTTTGGCGCATGCTTTCCACCGACGCCTGGGTCGCCTTCAAGGTATGGGGCGTGATGCCGATCACCCTTGCCTTCACCTTCTCGCAGATGCCGCTGATCATGCGCCATTCGGTGGAGGAAAAGGAAAGCTGAAAGGCTTTTGCATCGCGCAAGCTGCGCGAATACGCGCGCCGGACGATACAAATTTGACGTATACGTCAATAAGAAATGACTTAACCGATTGAATTTCCTCATGACGAAAGTTTCAGTTGCTTTTGTTGGCGGAGCATGATTGTTGCGGCGCGAAAGTTTCCGTCACCGTAT
This sequence comes from uncultured Paracoccaceae bacterium, assembly GCA_937873685.1. Taxonomy (GTDB): domain Bacteria; phylum Pseudomonadota; class Alphaproteobacteria; order Rhizobiales; family Rhizobiaceae; genus CALMYO01. The sequence goes on along the minus strand of CALMYO010000031.1, from coordinate 9,348 downwards.
TGTCGCATCCTGCAGCGACAAGGGAATTGACGGCAGGTTTCGTCAACTCAAGGGAAATGCGCATGGCTCGCAACAAAATCGCGCTGATCGGCTCGGGCATGATCGGCGGCACGCTGGCTCACCTGATCGGCCTGAAGGAACTCGGCGACGTGGTGCTGTTCGACATCGCCGACGGCATTCCGCAGGGCAAGGGCCTCGACATCGCGCAGTCCTCGCCGGTGGACGGCTTCGACGCGCGCTATTCCGGCGGTTCGACCTACGAGGCGATCGCCGGCGCCGACGTGGCGATCGTCACTGCCGGCGTGCCGCGCAAGCCCGGCATGAGCCGCGACGACCTGCTCGGCATCAATCTCAAGGTCATGGAGCAGGTGGGCGCCGGCTTGAAGAAATATGCGCCCGACGCCTTCGTCATCTGCATCACCAACCCGCTCGACGCGATGGTGTGGGCGCTGCAGCAGTTCTCCGGCCTGCCGGTCAACAAGGTCGTCGGCATGGCCGGCGTGCTGGATTCCTCGCGCTTCCGCTATTTCCTCGCCGAGGAATTCGGCGTGTCGGTGGAGGACGTCACCGCCTTCGTGCTCGGGGGGCACGGCGACACGATGGTGCCGCTGACGCGCTACTCCACGGTAGCCGGCATTCCGCTGCCTGATCTCGTGAAGATGGGCTGGACCAGCAAGGAAAAGCTCGACGCGATCGTGCAGCGCACCCGTGACGGCGGCGCCGAGATCGTCGGCCTGCTGAAGACCGGTTCGGCCTACTACGCGCCGGCGGCTTCTGCCGTGGCGATGGCCGAGAGCTACCTGAAGGACAAGAAGCGCGTACTGCCGTGCGCGGCGCATCTGTCCGGCCAGTATGGCGTCAAGAACATGTATGTCGGCGTGCCGGTGGTGCTCGGCGCCGGCGGCGTCGAGCGCGTCATCGAGATCGACCTCAACAAGGCCGAGCAGAAGATGTTTGACAAGTCGGTGGAGGCCGTGATGGGCCTGTGCGACGCCTGCCGCGGCATTGCGCCGAACCTGAAGTGATCGCGGCGGCCGGGCCTGGTCCCGACTGCATTCCTTTCCGGGCTGGAGAGAAGCCATGAACATCCATGAGTATCAGGCCAAGCGGCTGCTGCATTCCTTTGGCGCTCCGGTGGCTCCGGGCGTCGCCATCTATTCGGTGGAGCAGGCGCGGGAATGGGCGGCAAAGATGCCCGGACCGTTGTGGGTGGTGAAAAGCCAGATCCACGCCGGCGGACGCGGCAAGGGCCGCTTCAAGGAACTGGGCGACGACGCCAAGGGCGGCGTGCGGCTGGCGCGCTCGGTCGACGAGGTGGTGGCCAATGTCGAGGAGATGCTCGGCAAGACGCTGGTGACCAAGCAGACCGGCCCGGCAGGCAAGCAGGTCAACCGCCTCTACATCGAGGACGGCGCCGATATCGAGCGCGAGCTCTACCTGTCGATCCTGATCGACCGTTCGGTTGGCCGGCCGGCCTTCGTGGTCTCCACCGAAGGCGGCATGGATATCGAGGCGGTGGCGCATGACACGCCGGAGAAGATCGTCACCCGCGTTCGACCCGGTCGCCGGCTTCACCGACGCGGACGGGGCAGCGCTCGCCGATGCGCTGTCGCTGGAAGGCGAGGCGCGCGCCGACGCGCTGAACATTTTCGCGATCCTCTACAAGGCATTCACCGAAAAGGACATGAGCCTGCTTGAGGTGAACCCGCTGATCGTGATGAAGAACGGGCGCATGCGCGTCCTCGACGCCAAGGTGTCGTTCGACAACAACGCGCTGTTCCGCCACGACGACGTGATGGCGCTGCGCGACAAGTCGGAAGAGGACGAAAAGGAGATCGAGGCGTCGAAGCACGATCTCGCCTATGTGGCGCTCGACGGCAATATCGGCTGCATGGTCAACGGCGCCGGCCTTGCCATGGCGACGATGGACATCATCAAGCTCTATGGCGCGGAGCCGGCGAACTTCCTCGATGTCGGCGGCGGCGCGAGCAAGGAAAAGGTGACGGCGGCGTTCAAGATCATCACTGCCGATCCGGCCGTGAAGGGCATCCTCGTCAACATCTTCGGCGGCATCATGAAATGCGACATCATCGCCGAGGGCGTGATCGCCGCGGTGAAGGAAGTGGGCCTGACAGTGCCGCTGGTGGTGCGGCTGGAAGGCACCAATGTCGACAAGGGCAAAGCGATCCTCAACGACAGCGGCCTCAACGTGATCGCGGCCGACGATCTCGACGATGCCGCAAAGAAGATCGTCGCGGCGGTGGGGGAGGGGTAGGATTGTGGGGCCGGTCGCGGCGTTCAAGAAGTTGGGCTACGGTTTGCCGGATCGATACGCTTGGTCGGTGCTGTGCAACAAGGGCGTTTGCTTAGCGCTTTGGCGAGGCGAGATACCTCATAAGCAACCTTTGGTCTTCGATACTAGACTTCATGGAGGGCCGGGAGACTGGCGCAGTAACCCCAAACATAAAAAACGACTAAGCCATTTGCAGCATGCATGGGACCAGTTCCAAGGTCGAGTCGACGTAGTGATCAGGGACGGAATGCCTGAAGATAATCCGGGGACGGCTCAAGCATGGGAACTTGAAGGGACTTACTGGGCGTTATGTGAACGGCCAAACTTCGAGACCGGCGATTTCTGCGTTCGTCTGTACCGCGATGGGGAGAGCGAAAGATGACAAACCAAGATCGATCGCATCATATCAATGTGGCCATCTCGCCGGAGACGCTTGAGCAGATTCAGTTTCTCGCCGATCAGGAGAAAGTAAACGTGACAGAAATGACGCGTAAGCTTTTGGCCGAATCAGCGGAGGCAGGAGCCGGTCTTTCGCGAGGATCGTTCCTCAGAGAATACATGTACCGCTAACTGCCGATTTATTACAGTTAGGAATAGGCACCCATCGAAAGGTCGACCAACTCAATGTCCATTCACGTCAACTCCGATACCCGGGGCATCGTCCAGGGCCTGACCGGATTGTCGCTTGGTGGCGCGGCTGCATTCCGGCTGTCATTGAAATACCACACGTTTACACATAACCTGTGTAAACGGAGGTGAGCGAAATGACCAAAAACCTGACCCTCGCGATCGACGAGAACTTGCTCGACAAGGCGCGGGTGCTCGCCGCGATGCGCCGCACCAGCGTCAATGAGATGGTGCGGGAGTTCCTGCAAAGAGAGATCGAGCAGGAGAAAGGGCGCGACGAGGTAACCGCCGAATTGCTGAAGCTTTCGCGCGAAAGCACGGCGTCGACAGGTGGCTGGAAACCAAGCCGCGCTGAAACCTACTCCGGGGAAACGCGATTTGATCGATGACCCGGACGCTTTTTTCGACACGAACATCCTGTTCTACGCGGCCAGAGGCAGAATTGACGATCATGCCAAGTGGCAAGTGGCATATGGCATGCTTTCCATGAATTTCGGCACCAGTGGTCAGGTTCTGGCGGAGTTTTATGTGAATACGACTAAAAAGAAGAAGAAAGGCGGAGTTCCGTTGTTGCCTGCGGAGGCAAACAAGTGGATTGCGTTGCTGCTGCGCAAACCCTTCGTACCGGTTGACGCGGCCATTGTACGGCAAGGCATGGCAAACGCCCAAAATTACGGAATCTCCTATTGGGACGGCGCCATCATCGCCGCCGCCGAACGTCTTGGCTGCAAGACGCTCTACACCGAAGACCTCAATCACGGTCAGACCTACGGCAGTGTCCGTGCCGTCAACCCGTTTCTTTAGAATCTGAACACCGGGGGAAGCCCAAGCATGTCCATTCTCGTCAACTCCGATACAAGGGTCATCGTCCAGGGCCTGACCGGCAAGACCGGCACCTTCCACACCGAACAGGCGCTGGCCTACCACGGCACGCAGATGGTCGCCGGCATTCACCCCAACAAGGGTGGCGAGACCTGGACGGCTGGCGAGGGCGCGGGCGAGAAGGCCGGCGCCGAACTGCCGATCTTCGCCAGCGTTGCCGAAGCGAAGGAAGCGACCGGCGCCAACGCCTCGGTGGTCTATGTGCCGCCAGCGGGCGCGGCCGCCGCGATCATCGAGGCGATAGACGCCGAAATCCCGTTCATCGTCTGCATCACCGAGGGCATTCCGGTGATGGACATGGTGAAGGTGAAGGCGCGGCTCGACGCCTCGAAATCGCGCCTGCTCGGCCCCAACTGCCCCGGCGTGCTGACGCCGGAACAGTGCAAGATCGGCATCATGCCGGGCAACATCTTCCGCAAGGGCTCTGTCGGCATCCTGTCGCGCTCCGGCACCCTCACCTATGAGGCGGTGTTCCAGACCACCAACGAAGGGCTTGGCCAGTCGACGGCGGTCGGCATCGGCGGCGACCCGGTGAAGGGCACCGAATTCATCGACGTGCTCGACATGTTCCTCGACGATCCCGAGACGGAATCGATCATCATGATCGGCGAGATCGGCGGCTCGGCCGAGGAAGACGCGGCCGCCTGGCTGACCGAACAGAAGGCGAAGGGCCGCGCCAAGCCGATGGTCGGCTTCATCGCCGGCCGCACGGCGCCTCCCGGCCGCACCATGGGCCATGCTGGCGCGGTGATCTCAGGCGGCAAGGGCGGCGCGGAAGACAAGATCGCGGCGATGGAGGCGGCGGGCATTCGCGTTTCGCCCTCGCCGGCGCAACTCGGCAAGACGCTGGTCGAGGTGCTGAAAGGCAATTGACGCGATGAAGCCGGGCGCAGACCTGTATCAGTCTCGCCCGGTTTCAACGCGAAATGCAAGAATGTTCATTGTCGACTGACAACAGGGACAATTCCATGGACGACAACACCCTGACCGACGTTTCCGCCCTTTCGGGCTCCAGCGTGGCCTTCCTGGAAGCGCTGTACGGCGAGGAAGCCCCGAAGCCCTCATGGCAACGGTCGAACTGGCCGATCGCCGCCAATGGCGAGCTGGTCTCGGCGCTCGACGGCGACTGGGGCGCTGTAGAGAAGCATGTCGGCGCCAAGATCCGCGAGAAATCGGCCCAGAAAGGCGTGGTAGCGTCCGAGGCCGACATCGTGCAGGCGACCCGCGATTCGGTGCGCGCCATCATGATGATCCGCGCCTATCGCATGCGGGGCCATCTGCACGCCAATCTCGATCCGCTCGGCATTGCCGGAGAGCGCGAAGATTACAACGACCTGTCGCCGGAAAACTACGGCTTCACCGCGGCCGACTACGACCGCAGCATTTTCATCGATCATGTGCTCGGTCTGGAATACGCCACCATTCGCGAGATGATCGACATCCTTCAGCGCACCTATTGCTCAACGCTCGGCGTCGAGTTCATGCACATCTCCGATCCAAAGGAGAAGGCGTGGATTCAGGAGCGCATCGAGGGGCCGGACAAGGCGATCGACTTCACCGCCAACGGCAAGAAGGCGATCCTGCAAAAGCTGATCGAGGCGGAAGGCTTCGAGCAGTTCATCGACGTCAAGTACAAGGGCACCAAGCGCTTCGGTCTCGATGGCGGTGAATCGCTGATTCCGGCGCTGGAGCAGATCATCAAGCGCGGCGGAAACATGGGGCTGAAGGAGATCGTGCTGGGCATGGCCCATCGCGGCCGTCTGAATGTGCTGACCCAGGTGATGGCCAAGCCACATCGCGTGGTGTTTCACGAGTTCAAGGGCGGTTCGGCGGCGCCCGACGACGTGGAGGGTTCAGGCGACGTCAAGTATCATCTCGGCGCATCGTCTGACCGTGAGTTCGACGGTAACAAGGTGCATCTTTCGTTGACCGCGAACCCTTCGCATCTGGAAATCGTCAATCCGGTGGTGATGGGCAAGGCGCGCGCCAAGCAGGATCAGCACTACGGCCGCGGGCGCGAGGAAGTGGTGCCGCTGGAAGAGCGCGCCAAGGTGATGCCCCTGCTGATCCACGGCGATGCGGCGTTTGCCGGCCAGGGCGTCGTGGCGGAGTGTCTCGGCCTGTCGGCATTGCGCGGCCACAGGGTTGCCGGAACCATCCATTTCATCATCAACAACCAGATCGGGTTTACCACCAATCCGCGCTTTTCGCGTTCCTCGCCCTATCCGTCCGATGTGGCCAAGATGATCGAGGCGCCGATCTTCCATGTGAATGGCGACGACCCGGAAGCCGTGGTCTATGCGGCGAAGGTTGCGACCGAATTCCGCATGCTGTTCCGCAAACCGGTCGTCATCGACATGTTCTGCTATCGCCGATTCGGCCACAATGAGGGCGACGAGCCGGCGTTCACTCAGCCGATCATGTATCGCAGGATCCGCGCCCACAAGACAACGGTGCAGATCTACGGCGAAAAGCTGGTCGCCGAGGGGCTGATTACCTCCGACGAGTTCGAGGTGATGAAAGCCGAATGGCGCTCCAAACTGGAAGTCGAGTTCGAGGCCGGCGAAGCTTACCGGCCGAACAAGGCCGACTGGCTCGACGGCAAGTGGTCGGGCCTCACCAAGGCCGACGCGGAAGACGATCGTCGCCGCGGCAAGACCGCCGTGCCGGTGAAGACGCTGAAGGAAATCGGCAAGAAGCTGGTCACGGTGCCCGAAAACTTCAACGTACACCGCACAATCCGCCGCTTCCTCGACAACCGCGCCACGATGATCGAGAGCGGCGAGGGCATCGATTGGGCGACCGGCGAGGCGCTGGCCTTCGGTTCGCTGCTCATGGAAGGGCATCCGGTGCGCCTTTCGGGACAGGATTGCGAACGCGGCACGTTTTCGCAACGCCATTCTGTGCTGTATGATCAGGAAAACGAGGACCGGTTCATTTCGCTCAACAACCTGAAGGGCGGCCAGGCCCATTACGAGGTCATCAATTCGATGCTCTCGGAAGAGGCCGTGCTCGGCTTCGAATACGGCTACACGCTTGCCGAACCGAATGCGCTGACGCTCTGGGAGGCGCAGTTCGGCGATTTCGCCAATGGCGCGCAGGTGGTGTTCGACCAGTTCATCAGCAGCGGCGAGCGCAAGTGGCTGCGCATGTCCGGCCTTGTCTGCCTGTTGCCGCACGGTTTCGAGGGACAGGGGCCGGAACACTCCTCGGCGCGACTGGAACGCTTCCTGCAGATGTGCGCGGAGGACAACATGCAGGTTGCGAACTGTACTACGCCGGCAAATTATTTCCACATCCTGCGCCGGCAACTCAACCGCGAATTCCGCAAGCCGCTCATCCTGATGACGCCGAAATCGCTTCTGCGACACAAACGTTGCGTCTCCTCGCTTGCCGAAATGAGCGGCGAAAGCTCGTTTCACCGCCTGCTGTGGGACGACGCCGAGTACCGCAAGGGCGAGGCGATCAAGCTTGTCTCCGACTCCAGGATCCGGCGCGTCGTCATGTGCACCGGCAAGGTCTATTATGACCTCTATGAGGAGCGCGAGGCGCGCGGCGTCAACGACGTCTACCTGCTGCGGCTGGAACAGCTTTATCCGTTCCCGGCCAAGGCTTTGATCACCGAACTGTCGCGCTTCCGCAGCGCCGAAATGGTTTGGTGCCAGGAAGAGCCGAAGAACATGGGCGCGTGGTCGTTCATCGATCCGTATCTGGAATGGGTTCTGGCGCATATCGACGCCAAATTCCAGCGCGTGCGCTACACCGGGCGACCGGCAGCCGCGTCGCCGGCGACCGGGCTGATGTCGAAGCACAAGGCGCAGCTGGATTCCTTCCTTGAGGATGCACTCGGCGCCTGACGCGCACGAATATCAACGCAGAGCCGGCAAATATTGCCGGCAAAGAAAATGGAAGACGCTGACATGGCCACAGAAATCCGCGTTCCCACGCTCGGCGAATCGGTCGCCGAGGCAACCATCGGCAAGTGGTTCAAGCAGGTTGGCGATGCGATCGCCGCCGATGAGCCGCTTGTGGAGCTAGAGACCGACAAGGTGACGGTGGAAGTGCCGGCGCCGGCCGCCGGATCGCTCGCCGAGATCGCCGTGAAGGAGGGCGAGACGGTTGGTGTGGGCGCTCTGCTCGGCATGATCGCCGAAGGCGTCGGGGCGCCGGCCGCCAAAGCGGAGGCGCCGGCCGCAAAGGCCGACGCTGCGCCCGCGCCCAAGGCCGAGACGACGCCTGCCGCCAAGGGCAAGGCGTCCGACATGCCGCCGGCGCCATCCGCCGCGAGGATGATGGCCGAGAAGGGCGTGTCAGCCGATACAGTGGAAGGCTCCGGCAAGCGCGGACAGGTGCTGAAAGGCGACGTGATCGCGGCGGTGGCAAAGGGCGCGTCCGCGCCAGCCGCCGCGCCGCAGGCCGCACCGGCCGCCCCCCGAGCGCCTTCGGGCGCGGCCGACGCGGCGCGCGAGGAGCGCGTGCGCATGACCAAGCTGCGCCAGACCATCGCGCGCCGGCTGAAGGATGCGCAGAACACCGCGGCCATGCTCACCACCTTCAACGAGGTGGACATGAGCGCGGTGATGGCGCTGCGCAACAAGTACAAGGACGTGTTCGAGAAGAAGCACGGCGTCAAGCTCGGCTTCATGGGCTTCTTCACCAAGGCGGTGACGCATGCGCTGAAGGAGATCCCGGCCGTCAACGCCGAGATCGACGGCACGGACATCATCTACAAGAACTATTGCCATGTCGGCGTCGCCGTCGGCACCGACAAGGGCCTCGTCGTGCCGGTGGTGCGCGACGCCGACCAGATGTCTATTGCCGAAATCGAGAAGGAGATCGGCAATCTCGGCCGCAAGGCGCGCGACGGCGAACTGACCATCGCCGACATGCAGGGCGGCACATTCACGATCTCGAACGGTGGTGTCTACGGCTCGCTGATGTCGACGCCGATCCTCAATGCGCCGCAATCGGGTATTTTGGGCATGCACAAGATCCAGGAGCGGCCGATGGTGGTCGGCGGCCAGATCGTCATTCGCTCGATGATGTATCTGGCGCTTTCCTACGATCACCGCATCGTCGACGGCAAGGAAGCTGTGACCTTCCTGGTACGGGTGAAGGAGAGCCTTGAGGATCCGGAACGGCTGGTGTTGGATTTGTAATTGCGATGCCGGCGCTAGAGCGTTGTTCGATCAAATTGAATCGTTTGGACGCCGGTATCGTGCGGTCTGGCAAGGAGCGGAAGGCGACGCGGTGCGAGCACCGCCAGCGTTTCGCGACGATGTCCAGGGCGCAAGATACCAAGTCCAAACGATTGCAGTTTATAAACCAAATCAATGGTTTGATTGCCCCGGCTTGGCGGTCTTTTCCGCTTCGGCGGCGTCGAAATCCTCGCGCGATATTAATATCGTGCTGCGGTGTTCTCCTTGCCAAAACGAAAAAATCCTTGCCACTAAACTGCTCCAATTTGATCGAACGACGCTTTAGAGCGTTGTTCGATCAAGTTGCATCGTAGCCTGCAGCTTGGAAGTAATTTCGGCATTCCTCTC
>CALMYO010000030.1 GCA_937873685.1 uncultured Paracoccaceae bacterium | reverse complement strand
GATTGGGCACCATGGCACTTCCATCTCCCACTGACAATCATGGGACCGGTCTGCTTGATCCTTGCCCTGTCCATCGGCCGGCCCAACCCGTTCTCCTTCGGGGGCGCACGAAACGACCAGTTCGACCCGGCACGGCCTGGCATAGTTCGCTTGTCGCGTCATCCGCTGCTGCTGGCGTTGGCCCTTTGGGCAGCGGCCCATGTCGTGCCCAACGGAGATCTGGCCCATGTGATCCTGTTCGGCACTTTCGCCGCCTTTGCGCTGCTGGGAGGCCGACTGATCGACCGGCGCAAGCGCCGCGAGATGGGCGGGACATGGCAAGCCCTCGACGCCGCGCGACGGCAGGCGCCACTGCTCTTGGCGGCACCGTCAGGGCGCGCGTTCCTGCGGGTTGCGGCAGGCATTGCGCTCTACGGGGCGCTGCTCTGGGCGCATCCCATTTTCTTTGGCGTCAGCCCGATTCCCTAAGCGTCAATCCTTGATGTCTTCGATCCAGGTCTTCGCCGCGACGGCGCGTGGCAGGCCGAGAGGGCCGATGGCCAGCATGGCAACCTGTGTGATCGCCGCGGCTTCGATGCCCTCTGATCTGGCGCGCCGGGTGTGGGAATGCACTGCACCCTCTGAGCCAGCGCCGATGGCGAGTGCAAGCTTGACGAGCCGCAACTCACGTGACGTCAAGGGGCCGCTCTCGGCAGTAGTCTTGCCAAGGGCAGCATAGGCTTTCCACACATCGGGGAACTGTTCGGCAAGATCACCGGCTGCGCCGGGCATGGATTTTGTCATTGGTCGATCCTTTAGCTGGAATGATCATCTATCAGTGGGTTTGGCTTTGCAAAGCGCTCGAGGTCTGCCTGATTGCTGATCATAATACGATTGCCTTCGACGGACACGCCATATGGCTGGAGTCCCTTGAACGCGCGGCTGAGATTTTCGGGTGTCATCCCCAAAACGGAGGCGAGGCGACGTTTTTCGAAATCGAGGTCAAAGACCGGTTGGCCGCCTGCATGCTTTTGTTTGCGTAGGAGATAGTTTGCGAGGCGTTCGAGCGAAGTGCGAAGTTTGAGGTCCTTTTGAGCCTTGATTACCGACCGATAGCACTGGGCCAATTCGGTCACGATCGCGCGCGCAAAATTACTGTCGATGTCAAATACTGCACGCACGTCTTGACTGGGAATGAGTGCAATCCGGCTTTTCTCCAATGTGCGCGCAGACATGAGATAAGGTGCATCCTTGATCGTCGCAGCCAGAATGAAGGTGGAAATCGGTCGTACTGTCGCCATGCTTGTGTCACGGCCGTTCCATTCTGAAAACAGGTCCACCGATCCCGAAAGAATGACATGCAGGAAGTCGCTGGGTTCGCCTTCCGACACCAACTCCACATGTGCCGGAAAGTTTTGAACATAGGCTCCGCGCATGAGTGCTGTGAAGTTCGCGTCTGACATGCCTGAAAACAGGTCAAGCCGACGCACGTCGCCATATTCAAAAACCGGCATTCATGATCCCCTGTATGAAGTCCGACAAATGTCGTATCATCAATTGATAATTGTCAAGAGTCCAGATGATTGCTGCGATCGGCAGCCTTGATCATGTTAATTCAAAGAGCCGACAAAATTCATTAAGCCATTTATTTCACTATGATATTTGCGTTGAAATGATCTGGATCAATCAATTCCGGTCGGTGACCAAGCATGTCTGGCGCAACGCCTCCTTCTTAGGACGGCATCGCCAAATTTGCCGGAGTCATTGCCATGCAAGCCGCTCAACCAGCTTCAACTGCCGATCAGACGCGGGCCTTGAGCCTCAGTACGATCGCCTTCACCGCCTGTTTCGCGGTCTGGACAATCTTTTCCATCATCGGTGTCGCCATCAAAGGTGAGCTTGGTCTCAATGACACACAGTTTGGCCTGCTGGTTGCTACACCGATCCTCACAGGCTCGGTCACCCGCCTGTTCCTCGGTGTCTGGACCGAGAAATACGGCGGGCGGCTGGTGTTCTCGGCCCAAATGATCCTGACAGCGCTGGCTACATGGGCCCTTACGCTGGCGGATAGCTACATGATGTACCTGATTGCCGCTCTGGGCATTGGCCTTGCTGGTGGGTCGTTCATCATCGGTGTGGCCTATGTCAGTCGCTGGTATGATGCGGGCCATCAGGGCACGGCGCTGGGCATCTTCGGCGCAGGTAATGTCGGTGCCGCGGTCACCAAGTTCGTGGCCCCCTTCGTCATGGTCGCCTATGGTTGGCATGGTGTGGCTTATGTCTGGGCAGCGGGACTTGCCATCATCGGCGTGCTGTTCTTCCTGCTGGCTAAGGATGACCCGCAACTGGTCGAGCGGCGCAAGACCGGTGCCAAGGCGCCCTCGCTTGCGCAACAATTTGCTCCACTGAAGAACCTGCAGGTTTGGCGCTTTTCGCTCTACTATTTCTTCGTGTTCGGTGCGTTTGTCGCGCTTGCTTTGTGGATGCCGCACTACCTGATCGACGTCTATGACATCGACGTCCGCTTCGCCGGGATGGCGGCAGCCTCCTTCAGTCTCTCCGCCTCGCTGTTTCGCGCCTATGGTGGCGTTTTGTCGGACAAGTTCGGTGCACGCTCTGTCATGTACTGGACCTTCGGTTTCTCACTCCTTTTCCTGTTCATGTTGTCCTACCCCCCCACGGACTACATCATACAGGGCAAGGATGGCCCAATCGCCTTCTCGACCGAGATGGGTCTGTGGCCCTTTATCATTACCCTCTTTGCACTCGGGTTCTTCATGAGCCTCGGCAAGGCAGCGGTCTTCAAGCACATCCCTGTTTACTATCCGAATCATGTTGGTGCGGTCGGCGGCCTTGTTGGCATGATCGGCGGGCTCGGCGGTTTTGTGCTGCCCATTGCCTTCGGCGCGCTTCTCGACCTCACGGGCATTTACACGTCGTGCTTCGCCCTTCTTTTCGGGCTGGTCGCCATTGCGTTGACCTGGATGCACTTGTCGATCCGGGCAATGGAACGTGCAGCACATGGCGAAGTGCTCGATCGCTTGCCCCAACTGCCCGAAATGCAAGAAATCCACCATCCTGAACGCACCGCGATGCCGCGCGTGCTGGAGGACTGGCGTCCGGAGGATGCCCAATTCTGGACCGTGAAGGGCAGGGCTGTTGCCCGCCGCAACCTCTGGATCTCGATCCCGGCGCTGCTCCTGGCCTTTTCGGTCTGGATGGTTTGGTCCATGGTTGTCGCCAGGCTTCCGGCCATCGGGTTCGACTTCACGCCCAGTGAATTGTTTTGGCTTGCTGCCTTGCCGGGATTGTCGGGGGCAACGCTTCGCATATTCTACAGCTTCATGGTGCCAATCTTTGGCGGCAGGCTATGGACGACCCTGTCGACGGCTTCGCTGCTCCTGCCGGCTGTCGGCATCGGTTACGCGGTTCAGAACCCCGACACACCGTACCTCATTTTCCTGACGCTGGCTTTGCTTTGTGGTTTCGGTGGCGGCAACTTCGCCTCATCGATGGCCAATATCGGCTATTTTTTCCCGAAAGCCGAAAAGGGCAACGCCTTGGCTTTGAATGCCGGCCTGGGCAACCTCGGTGTTTCCGTCATGCAGTTTCTCGTTCCCATCGTCATTACGGCTGGCGTGTTTGGGGCCATTGGGGGCGAGCCCGTGACGCTTTCCGATGGTGGACAACTGTGGATGCAGAACGCAGGCTTCGTCTGGGTGCCCTTCATCCTTGTGGCCACGATTGCAGCCTGGCTTGGCATGAACGACATTGCCGATGCGCGCGCCAGCTTCTCCGATCAGGCGGTGATTTTCGGACGCAAGCAAAATTGGCTGATGTGCATCCTCTATACCGGGACGTTCGGCAGCTTCATTGGCTACTCGGCCGGTTTCCCGCTGTTGACGAAGCTCGCCTTCCCCGAAGTCAATGCACTTAACTACGTCTTCCTTGGTCCGTTGGTTGGGGCACTCAGCCGGGCTGCCACCGGCTGGATCTCGGACAAGTTCGGTGGTGGTCGCGTGACCTTCTGGACTTTTGCTGCGATGATCGTGGCAACCTTCGGCGTGATCACCTTCCTCGGACTTGGCTCTTTCGTCGGCTTCTTCGCCTGCTTCATGGCGCTGTTCTTCCTGACCGGCGTTGGCAATGCCTCGACCTTCCAGATGATCCCGGTGATCATGGGCAAGGAAGTGCCGCGCCTCATGCCCAACCTCGGCACCGAGGAACGCAAGCGCCAGATCGCCATGGAGTCTGGTTCGATCACCGCGTTCACCTCGGCCATAGCGGCTTATGGCGCCTTCTTCATCCCCAAGGCCTACGGGACGTCAATCGCGATGACCGGGTCTGCGGTGGGCGCACTCTGGGGCTTCCTGATCTTCTACGTACTCTGCCTCGCCATCACCTGGGCCGTTTACACGCGTGCCGGCGGCCTGCTCCACGATATCGAACATGGCCGGGCGCCCAAGGCCCCCGCCAACGCACAACCTGCGGAATAACGAAAGGAAAGCCCGATGAGCCATCTTCTCGACAGACTGAACTTCCTCCAGAGCACGGCCTTGGAGACTTTCTCGGACGGTTGGGGTCAGACAACAAAGGAGAACCGCGACTGGGAAGACACCTACAGAAACCGCTGGCGGCACGACAAGATCGTCCGCTCGACCCACGGGGTGAACTGCACCGGGTCATGTTCATGGAAGATCTATGTCAAATCCGGCATCGTGACCTGGGAGACCCAGCAGACCGACTATCCGCGCACCCGGGCTGGCTTGCCGAACCATGAACCGCGCGGTTGCGCGCGTGGCGCGTCCTACAGCTGGTATCTCTATTCTGCGAACCGGGTGAAGAATCCTCTGATCCGGGGCAGCCTGATGCGCGCCTGGCGCAAGATGCGCGCGACGATGACGCCAGTGGCGGCCTGGGCCGCGATCCAGAACGACCCGATCCTGCGTGCCTCCTACACCAAGACGCGCGGCAAGGGCGGATTCGTGCGCGTTTCCTGGGACGAGGCGACCGAGATCGTCGCCGCCGCCAACGCTCACACGGCGAAGAAATGGGGCCCTGATCGGGTGTTCGGCTTCTCGCCGATCCCGGCCATGTCGATGGTCAGCTATGCGGCCGGCTCGCGCTATCTGAGCCTGCTGGGCGGCACTTGCATGTCCTTCTACGACTGGTATTGCGACCTGCCGCCGGCATCGCCGCAGACCTGGGGCGAACAGACCGACGTGCCGGAATCGGCCGACTGGTACAATGCGGGCTTCCTGATGCTCTGGGGGTCGAACGTGCCGCAGACGCGCACACCCGATGCCCATTTCTACACCGAGGTCCGCTATCGCGGCACCAAGTCTGCCGTCGTCAGCCCCGACTATTCCGAGGCGGCCAAGTTCGGCGACATCTGGCTCAACCCGCAGGCTGGCACCGATGCGGCGCTTGCCATGGCCATGGGCCATGTGATCCTGCGTGAATTCCATCTCGATCGGCAGGCCGAGTATTTCGAGGACTATGCGCGCAAGTACACCGACATGCCGATGCTGGTGCAACTGGAACAGAAAGACGGCCATCTTGTGCCGGGCCGGATGCTGCGGGCAGACGACTTCAAGGGCAACCTCGGTGAGAAGAACAATCCGGACTGGAAGACGGTCGCTTATGACGACGCATCCGGTCAGATTGTTGTTCCGAACGGCTCGATCGGCTTCCGTTGGGGCGAAGAGGGCAAGTGGAATCTTGAGCAGCGCGCGAAAGATGCCGATGTCAGCCTGCGCCTGAGCCAGATCCTCGACAATGATCATGACGATGTCGTCGGCGTGGCATTCCCCTATTTCGGCGGTGTTGCCACTGGGGATTTCGTGAAATGCGACCACCCCGAGGTGCTGACCCGGAACGTCCCGGTCAAGCGCATCAAGCTCGCTAGCGGGAAGGAGGTCCCTGTCGCCACGGTGTTTGATCTGTTCTGCGCCAATTACGGTCTTGATCGCGGGCTCGGCGGAAAATGGGTGTCGAAGGACTTCAACGACGACCTTCCTTACACACCGGCCTGGGCCGAAAAGATCACCGGCGTCGAACGCGAGAAGATCATCGCGGTCGCCCGTGAATTCGCGGGCAATGCCGAAAAGACCCACGGCAAGTCCATGGTCATCCTCGGTGCCGGGCTGAACCATTGGTACCATATGGACATGAACTACCGCGGCATCATCAACATGCTGGTGATGTGCGGCTGCATCGGTCAGGAAGGTGGCGGCTGGTCGCACTATGTCGGTCAGGAGAAGCTGCGCCCGCAAACCGGCTGGCAGCCGCTTGCCTTCGCGCTCGATTGGAATCGTCCGCCGCGGCACATGAATTCGACCAGCGCGTGGTATGCCCATACCGACCAGTGGCGTTACGAGACGCTACGCGCGGGCGAAATCCTGTCGCCGACGGCCCCTGAGGGTGATTGGGACATCTCCCTGATCGACTACAACATCCGTGCCGAGCGGATGGGCTGGCTGCCCTCGGCCCCGCAGTTGAAAACCAACCCGCTCGAAGTGTCCAAACAGGCCAAGGCTGCGGGCAGGGAGATCAAGGACTACGTCGCTGAGCAGCTGAAATCCGGCGATCTGCAGATGTCCTGCGAGGACCCGGATGCACCCGAAAACTGGCCGCGCAACCTGTTCGTCTGGCGCTCGAACCTCATGGGGTCGAGCGGCAAGGGGCACGAGTACTTTCTCAAGCACCTCCTGGGTACGCAGCACGGCGTGATGGGCAAGGACCTGGGCGAGGAAGGCCATGCCAAGCCGAAAGAGGCCGTCTGGCACGAGGAGGCGCCAAAGGGCAAACTCGACCTGCTGGTCTGCATCGACTTCCGGATGTCGACCACGGCGGTCTATTCCGACATCGTGCTGCCCACGGCGTCCTGGTATGAAAAGGACGACCTCAACACCTCGGACATGCACCCCTTCATCCACCCGTTGCAGGCGGCCGTGGACCCCGCCTATGAGAGCAAGTCGGACTGGGAAATTTTCAAGGCCATTGCCCGGAAGTTCTCGGAGGTTGCGCCCGAAGTGCTGGGTGTCGAGACCGATATCGTCCAGCTTCCGCTGCTGCACGACACCCCTGGCGAACTGGCGCAGGCCCATGTGAAGGACTGGAAGAAGGGCGAATGCGACCTGATCCCCGGCAAGACCGCGCCGAACTACATCACCGTCGAGCGTGATTATCCCAACCTTTACAAGAAGTTCACCTCGGTCGGGCCGCTGCTCGAAAAACTGGGCAACGGTGGCAAGGGGATCAACTGGGACACCAAGGTCGAGGTCAAGCATCTGCGCGACCTGAACGGCGTCGTTCAGGACGAGGGTGTCTCGAAGGGTCAGCCGAGACTGGAAACTGCAATTGACGCTGCCGAGATGATCCTCATGCTGGCGCCGGAGACCAATGGCGAAGTGGCAGTGAAGGCCTGGGAGGAATTGGAAAAGCCAACCGGCCGCCACCACGCACACCTCGCCGAAGGCGCCCACCACACCAAGATCCGCTTCCGCGACATCGCGGCGCAACCGCGCAAGATCATCTCGTCGCCCACATGGTCCGGCATCGAAAGCGAGGAGGTCTGCTACAACGCGGGCTACACCAACGTCCACGAACTGATCCCGTGGCGGACGCTGACGGGCCGTCAGCAGCTCTATCAAGATCATTTGTGGATGCGGGCCTTTGGCGAGGGCTTCGTCAGCTACCGCCCGCCGGTCGATCTGAAAACCATCACCAAGGCGGTCAACAACGACGCAGCTGACGGTAACCCCCACGTGGTGCTGAACTTCATCACGCCGCACCAGAAATGGGGCATCCACTCGACCTATACCGACAATCTCCTGATGCTGACGCTCAACCGCGGCGGCCCGGTGGTCTGGATGTCTGAGGCCGACGCAAAGATTGCCGGCCTGGTCGATAACGACTGGGTGGAAGCCTACAACATAAACGGCGCGCTGACCGCCCGCGTGGTGGTGAGCCAGCGGATCAAGCAGGGCACGCTGTTCATGTATCACGCGCAGGAAAAGATCGTGAACACGCCCGGTTCCGAGAAGACAGGCAATCGCGGCGGCATTCACAACTCGGTAACGCGCGCGACCCTCAAGCCTACCCACATGATCGGCGGCTATGCACAACTGTCCTACGGCTTCAACTACTACGGCACCGTCGGCAGCAACCGCGACGAATTCGTGATCGTTCGCAAGATGAAGAACATTGACTGGCTGGATCAGCCTGCAACCGGCAAACTGGAGGCCGCAGAATGAAAGTTCGTGCGCAAATCGGCAAGGTTCTGAACCTCGACAAATGCATCGGGTGCCACACCTGCTCGGTCACCTGCAAGAATGTGTGGACGACGCGCGAAGGTGTTGAATACGCATGGTTCAACAATGTCGAGACCAAGCCCGGGACCGGCTATCCGACGGACTGGGAAAACCAGAAGCGTTGGAACGGTGGCTGGTCCCGGTCCAAGTCTGGCAAGCTGCACCCCAAGCAGGGCGCAAAGTGGCGGATACTGGCGAACATCTTCGCCAATCCGTCGATGCCCGAGATCGACGATTATTACGAGCCATTCGATTTCGACTACGACCACCTGAAATCGGCACCGGACATGAATGCCTTTCCGACCGCACGGCCGCGCTCGAAGATCACGGGCGAGCGGATGGAAAAGATCGAGAAGGGACCAAACTGGGAGGAAATCCTGGGCGGCGAATTCTCGAAACGGTCCGAGGACTACAATTTCGAAAACGTCCAGAAGGCGATCTACGGCGAGTACGAAAACACCTTCATGATGTACTTGCCGCGCCTTTGCGAGCATTGCCTCAACCCGACATGTTCTGCATCCTGCCCGTCGGGCGCGATCTACAAGCGCGAGGAGGACGGCATCGTCCTGATCGACCAGGAAAAATGCCGCGGCTGGCGGATGTGCATTTCCGGCTGCCCCTACAAGAAGGTCTACTATAACTGGGACACCGGCAAGTCGGAGAAGTGCACCTTCTGCTATCCGCGCATCGAAAGCGGCCAGCCGACCGTGTGTTCGGAAACCTGCGTTGGTCGGATCCGCTATTTGGGCGTCATCCTCTACGACGCTGACAAGATCGAGGCTGCAGCGAGCGCGGAACGCGAGACTGACCTCTACGGGGCGCAACTCGATGTGTTCCTCGATCCTAACGATCCCGAGGTTATCGCCGCTGCCCGCCGTGACGGCGTGCCTGAAGATTGGATCGAGGCCGCCAAGGTCAGCCCAATCTGGAAAATGGCGATGGAATGGAAGGTGGCATTCCCGCTGCACCCGGAATACCGCACGCTTCCGATGGTCTGGTACATCCCGCCGCTTTCGCCGATCCAGAACGCGGCGCAAGCCGGCCAGATTGCCATGAGCGACCAGATGCCGGACGTGCGGTCCTTGCGCATCCCGGTCAAGTATCTCGCCAACATGCTGACGGCGGGCGACGAGGAGCCCATCGTCCACGCACTGGAACGCATGTCTGCCATGCGGCTCTACATGCGTGCGCTCAGCGTCGACGGGGTTCGCGACGAGGGCATTGCCGCCCGTGTCGGCATGACCGGCCGCATGATCGAGGACATGTACAAGATCATGGCGATTGCCGACTACGAGGATCGCTTCGCAATCCCGACCGCGCACCGTGAGCAGCACGAACATGGCGCTGAGATTCGTGGCGGCTGCGGCTTTACTGATGGCAATGGGTGCTCGACTGGCGAAAGCGGCAAGACAACGCTGTTTGGCGGCAAGAAGAAGCCGCTTGCCCTGACCAAGGAGGTATTCTGATGATGGACCGCACAATCAAGGCGCTCTCCCTGATCCTGAGTTATCCGACAGTCGAATTGCAGGCGGCCATGCCGGCAGTTGCTGAAGTCTTCGATGCCGATCATCGGCTCGCATCGCAGACGCGGGTCGAACTGAAACGGCTGAGCGAACAGCTCGCACAAGGCGACCTTTACGATCTGGAGGAAAGCTACGTGATGCTGTTCGACCGTTCACGGACGCTGTCCTTGAACCTGTTCGAACATGTCCATGGCGAGAGCCGCGACAGGGGCGGTGCGATGGTCAGCCTGATCGAGACCTATCGCGGTGGAGGGTTTGAACCGGCAACGTCCGAACTACCTGACCATTTGCCGGTGCTACTTGAATTCCTGTCTACACGTCCGTTCGCGGAAGCACAGGACATTCTCTCCGATGCGGCGCACATCTTTGACGCGCTCAGCACCCGATTGGCGCGCCGTGAGAGCGACTACGCGCATGCCTTTGCGGCGCTGTTGCAACTCTCCGGCAAAGCGGCGGATGAGGCAGCTGTCGCCGGCATGCTGGCTGAGCCCGACGACGATCCGACTGACCTGACTGCTCTCGATGCCGTCTGGGAAGAGACCGAGGTCACCTTCGGTCCGGACCCCAATGCCGGCTGCCCGCAGGTTCGCGACATGCTGGCCATGATGGACCATCCCGCCGAGCCCGCCCTCAACCCCCAGAACAGGAGCGCATGACATGTTCGGCGACTTCGACATCAATTTCGTCATCTTCGGCGTCATGCCCTACGTGGCATTGACCGTTTTCCTGTTCGGGTCGATTGCCCGCTACGAACGGGATCCCTTTACATGGAAAAGTTCGTCGAGCCAGCTTCTTCGTCGTAAGCAACTGATCTGGGGCTCGATCCTCTTCCATGTCGGCATCCTGACCGTCTTTTTCGGTCACCTTGTCGGCCTGTTCACCCCGGTCTGGGTACTTGATGCTTTGGGCGTCCCCTACGGCCTGAAACAATGGATGGCCGTGCTGATCGGCGGGCCAGCGGGTATTGCCGCACTGATTGGTTCGACCATGTTGCTACACCGTCGACTGGTCGACCCGCGTATCCGTGTGACCTCGACGATTCCCGATATACTGATCATGGTGTTGATCTGGCTGCAGCTTGCCATCGGTTTGCTGACAATTACCCAGACGCTCCAGCACATGGATGGGTCCGAAATGGTCCGGTTCATGAACTGGTCACAAAGTGTCGTGACCTGGAACATCAATGGCTGGGTCAACGTTGTGGACGTGCATTGGCTCTACAAGCTGCACATCTTCCTCGGCCTGATCATCACCATGTTGTTCCCGTTCACGCGGCTCGTTCACATCTGGTCAGGCTTTGCCGCACCTTTTCGCTACCTCCTGGCACGCTCCGGATACCAGATCGTGCGTTCGCGCCGCCGGCGCCCGCTCGAGGAACGGCGTCACGCCTATGACAGCGTCCAGGCCAAAAGCGGCCCCTCGTTCACCAACCCGGCGGAGTAAAGGCCATGACCGCGCGCCCAAGAACAGTGATCGCCGTCAACGGTCAAACCATTGCCGGTGCTGAAAATGTGCCGGCGTCGTTCGAAACCGAATTGGTTGTGAATGGCGAGGTTATCGACAAGCGCAAGATCGCCGACGAAACCCAGAATCATGCCTCGCCAAAGAACAAGCCCGCAATTGCCTGGCGCAAGGCAGCCCAGGCGCTGACGATCCGCGCGCTCCTTTTGCAGGAGGCACGGGCGCGCGGGCTTGAAGCCGATCCCATAGAACTTGCACCCGGGCGTATCGAGACCGATGACGAAGCGCTGATCCGCGCCGTTCTGGACGAGGCATTGAAAATCGCGCCCGTGTCTGAAGACGCGGTTTTTGCGGAATGGAGCAAGGAACCGGGTCGTTACCGCTCGGCGCCTCTCTGGGATGTTTCTCACATCCTGTGTGCCTGCGATCCTCGCGAAGAAGAGGAAAAGGCCACCGCAGCATCACGCGCAAAGATACTGTTGGCGCGGCTTGATGGTGACGCCGGCAGCTTTGCGTCTGCTGCCCGCGAAAGCGACTGCGGATCGAAGGCTTCGGGCGGCCACCTCGGTCAACTGGGTCCAGGCGACACTGTGCCGGAGTTTGAAGCGGCATTGCGGCTGTTGGGCGAGGGCGGGATCACACCTGAGCCCGTGCTGA
>CALMYO010000029.1 GCA_937873685.1 uncultured Paracoccaceae bacterium | reverse complement strand
TCGGGCCGGCGATCCCGCCCACCGAAGTGACCACGTCGGTCCGGATGTGCTTGCCGTCGGCGACCAGTGCCGGCGAGCGGCCCTTTCGACCGGCACGGATCAGCAGGCCCGCCCAGGCGCCGTTGGCCAGCGCCGCCAGACCGTTGACGGCGAGGCCCTGCCAGGGCTGTTCCATGACGACCGGATTCTGCCAGGCCTTCCACACCTCGGCGATGATCAGGAAGGCGGCGAGCACGATCAGCACGCCCTCCAGCACGGCGGAGAAATACTCCGCCTTGTGGTGGCCGTGCTGGGGGGTGCTGTCGGCCGGCTTGTGGCTCACCCCGATCGCCCAGCAGGCGATGAACTTCAGCGCCATCACGCCGAGCGCGACGGCGATCGACCAGGCGGCGAGGCGCGCGATCGTTTCCTTGGCCGCCACTCCGGTTGCTCCTCTAGGCCGCCTTTTCCTTCGCCTTGCGTGGCAGGTGCGCGACCACGTTCTCGATCATGCGCATGCCGGCGTTCTGGCCGAGCGTCATGATCGATTCGGGATGGAATTGCACGGCCGCGATCGGCTCCTTGCGGTGCTCGAACGCCATGATGACGCCGTCCTCGGTCTCGGCCGTCACCGTGAAGCCGTCGGGAAGGCGGACGGGATCGGCGAAGATCGAGTGGTAGCGGCCGACGGTGGCCTCCTTCGGCAGGCCGGAGAAGACGATGCCCGGCTTCGAGACGCGGATGCGCGAGGGCTTGCCGTGCATCGGCACGTGCAGCTGGCGCAGCTCGCCGCCATAGGCTTCGGCCAGCGCCTGCAGGCCGAGACAGACGCCGAAGATCGGCAGGTCGCGCGCCCGCGCCTTGCGGATGGTGGCGGCGCAGTCGAAGTCCTTCGGCATGCCGGGGCCGGGCGAGAGCACGACGAGGTCCGGCTTCAGACGGTCGAACAACTCCTCGGCCACCGGCGTACGCACGGTCGAGACGTTGGCGCCGGTCTGGCGGAAGTAGTTGGCGAGCGTGTGGACGAACGAGTCCTCGTGGTCGACGAGCAGGATGTTGACGCCTTCGCCGACGCGGGCGGTCTTGCGCTCGGTGCCGGCGGAATTGCCGGCCTTCGTTGTCGGGCGCACGGTGTTTTGGGCGCAGGCGATCCCCGCCATGTTTGCCGCAACCGCCGGCATGATGCTGGTGGCGCGACTGCAACTTGGCCATCCGACCATCGGCGACGACTGGCTGATTTCCTCCTTTGCCGCGCCGGTGATCGGCGGCGCGATCCTCGCCGGCGGGCATGTCAGCGTCGCGGGGGCCTTCTTCGGCGTGGTGATCATCGCCATCATCACCCAGGCGCTGGTGCTGTTTGCGATCGACCCGTTCGTCGTGCAGATCGTGCTTGGCGGATTGATCCTCTGGGCGGTTGGAATCAATCGCTTGCGCGAAGTACGCGTTGCGAAGCTGCTCGGACAGGCGGGGCGCGCATGACCGCCGCGCTGCAAGTCTCGCACGTTTCCAAATCGTTTCCGGGCGTGCGCGCGCTCGACGACGTGTCGATGACGCTCGCGGCTGGCTCGATCCATGCCCTGCTTGGCGAGAATGGCGCGGGAAAGTCGACGCTGATCAAGATCGTCACCGGCATTCACCGGCCGGATGGCGGGGAGGTCCGTGTCAATGGCCACACCGCGCATTTCGCCAACACGCGGCAAGCCGCTGCGGCCGGGGTCGGCGTCGTGCACCAGGAACGCAACCTGGTGACACGGTTCTCGGTCGGCGAGAACATCATGCTGGAGCGGCTAGGCGCAAGCGACCTGTCGCGCATCGACTATTCCGCCCTGCACGCCGAGGCGCGAAAATGGCTCGACCTGCTGGAACTGGACGTCGATCCGCGCGCGCCGGTTTCGCGCCTCAGCGTCGCGCAGATGCAGCTTGTCGAAATCGGCAAGGCGCTGTCCCTGAAATCGCGCGTGCTGCTGCTGGACGAGCCGACCGCTTCGCTCACCCGCAACGAATCGCAGGTGCTGTTCCGCATCCTGCGCAAGCTCGCCGATGATGGCGTCGCCCTGTGCTTCGTCAGCCACAAGCTCGAAGAGGTGTTCGAGATTTGCGACACCGTCACGGTGCTGCGCGACGGGCGCAACGCCTGCGACAGCCGACCGCTCGCCGAACTGGATCGCACCGGCGTGGTGCGCATGATGATCGGCCGCGAGGAACGCATCGCCAAGCGCGCCATTCGCCCGCAACCGCAAACGCCGCCGCTGCTGGAACTGGTGAACTACGCATCGGCGGCCGGTCACCGCAATGTCTCGCTTGCCGTGCGGCCGGGTGAGATCGTCGGGCTGTACGGCCTTGTCGGCGCCGGGCGCAGCGAATTGGCCAAGGGCATTCTTGGCATGGTGCGCCGCACCGGCGGCGAAATCCGCCTCGAAGGCAAGAGCGTCGACATCGGCTCGGCGGCGGAGGCGCTGCACAGGCGCGGCATCGGCTATGTAAGCGAAGATCGCAAGCAGGAAGGCTTGATCCTGTTGCATTCGGTGCTGGAGAACGCCGGCATAACGGTATGGCGCAAGCTTGCTTCCGCGCTCGGGTTCCTGCGCGACGCGACGGTTACGGCGCATGTCGGCCCGGTGCTGCGCAAGCTGGAAGTGAAGACGCCATCGCTGCAGCAGACGATCGGCAACCTTTCCGGCGGAAACCAGCAGAAGGTTTCGGTCGCCAAATGGATCGCCGCCGGCGTGCGGCTGCTGATCGTCGACGAACCGTCCGTCGGCATCGACATCAAGACCAAGGCTTACCTGCACGACCTGATCCACGAACTGGCCGAACAGGGCACCGCGATCCTGCTGATCACCTCCGACATGCCTGAAATGGTCGATGTCGCAGACCGCATCGTGGTGATGGCCGGCTTCGAGGTGAAGGGCGAAGTTGAAAACGACCGGAACTACGAGAGAGTGTCGCGCGCGATCATGGAATTGATCCAGAAGCGCAAGGCGGCGTGAGGGGAGGACAGGCAGCCATGGCGAAGATCACCCGCGTTGAAGCCCTGATGGTCGATCTCGTGCCGAAGGTAAAGCGCACCGACGCGATCCAGTCCTTCGTCAGCCAGGAAACCCCGATCCTGCGCATCTTCGACGCCGACGGGGCGGTGGGCACCGGCTACACCTACACCATCGGCACCGGCGGGCCTTCGGTGATGAAGCTGATCGAGCATACGCTCGGCCCTGCCCTGATCGCGCGCGAGGCGTCGGAAATCGAACGCATCTGGCGCGACCTGTTGTTCCTGACCCATGCCACCACGGTCGGCGCGATCACCTCGCTGGCGCTGGCGGCGATCGACACGGCGCTGTGGGATCTCAAGTGCATCAAGGCGGGCGAACCGCTGCATCGCATGGCTGGCGGCGCACAGGAAAAAGTGCCGCTCTACACGACAGAGGGCGGCTGGTTGCATATCGAGACATCTGCGCTGGTCGATGACGCCTTGCAGGCCAAGGAGCGCGGCTTCGGCGGCTCCAAGATCAAGATCGGCCGACCGCATGTCTCGGAGGACGTGGCTCGGCTTTCCGCCGTTCGCGACGCAGTCGGCCCGACCTTCGAGATCATGACCGACGCCAACCAGCGTTTCACGGTCGACGAGGCGATCCGCCGCGCGCGCTGCCTCACACCGCTCGACATCGCCTGGCTTGAGGAGCCGTTGACCGCCGACGACCTGATGGGCCATGTGCGGCTTTCGCAGAGCACCACCCTGCCCGTCGCCGTCGGTGAGAGCCTCTACAGCCACCTGCATTTCCGCGAGTACCTGCAGCAGGGCGCGTGCTCCATCGTGCAGGTGGATGTGGCGCGCATCGGCGGCATCACGCCGTGGTTGAAGGTGGCGCACATGGCGGAATGCTTCAACGTGCCGGTCTGCCCTCATTTCCTGATGGAACTGCATGTCGCGCTGTGCGCCGCCGTTCCCAATGCGCGCTGGGTGGAATACATCCCGCAGATCGACACGCTGACCAGCGAACCGATGAGTATTGAAAACGGCCATGCGATTCCCTCGGCAAAACCCGGACTGGGGATCGCCTGGGATTTCGGCGCGATCGCCGCCCAGGCCGTGCCCGGCAGCGCGTTCACGATTTCATAGGAGGGGGCGATGCAGCGTTTCGGTGGCGTGATCGGGCTCACTTCCGGCAAGGCGGAGGAATACAAGCGCCTGCATGCGGCGGTGTGGCCCGACGTGCTGGCGATGATCTCGGCCTGCAACATCCGCAACTACACGATCTTCCTTCGCGAGCCGGAGAACCTGCTGTTCTCGGTGTTCGAGTATCACGGCACGGATTTCGAAGGCGACATGGCGCGCATGAAATCCGACCCGCGTACGCAGGAATGGTGGGCGGTGTGCGGCCCCTGCCAGCAACCGTTTCCAACACGCGCCAAAGGCGAATGGTGGGCAGGCATGGAGGAAGTCTTCCACGTCGATTGAGGCGCCGGAGCACCTCAGCTTGCGGCGATGATCTTGCCGTTCTCAATCGTCACCTTGCGGTCCATGCGGTCGGCAAGGGCGAAATTGTGCGTGGCGATGAGCGCGGCAAGGCCAGACTGGCGCACCAGCGCTTCCAGCGCGTCGAAGACATGGCCGGAAGTCACCGGGTCGAGGTTGCCGGTCGGCTCGTCCGCCAGCAGCACCAGCGGCGCGTTGGCAACCGCGCGGGCGATCGCCACACGCTGTTGTTCGCCGCCGGAAAGCTCCGCCGGGCGGTGCGTGGCGCGTGCGCCGATGCGCAGGTAGTCGAGCAACTGCATCGCCCGTTCCTCGGCCTGCTTGCGCGGCAGTCCGCGCACCATCTGGGGAATGGCGACATTCTCCAGCGCCGTGAATTCCGGCAACAGGTGGTGGAACTGGTACACGAAGCCGATGTCGGTGCGCCGGCGCGCCGTGCGCTGGTCGTCGGAGAGAGTGCCGCAGGCCTTGCCCTTCAGCCAAACCTCGCCGCCGTCGGGCCGCTCAAGAAGCCCGGCGGTGTGCAGCAGCGTCGACTTGCCGGCGCCGGACGGCGCGACCAGCGCCACCATCTCGCCGGGGTGAAGCTTGAAATCCGCTCCGTCGAGGATGGTCAGCACCGTGCCGCCCGCTTCGCGATAGCGGCGCTCCACGCCTTTCAGTTCGAGTACGGGTTCGACCATCACTCGTACCTCAGCGCTTCGACCGGATCGAGGCTTGCGGCGCGCCAGGCCGGAAACAGCGTCGCCAGGAAGGACAGGAACACCGCCATCAGCAGGACCGCCATCGTCTCGCCGAACGACATGTCGGCGGGAATCTCCGACAGGAAGCGCACGGTAGGATCCCACACATTCGCCCCTGTGATCCAGGTGAAGAAATGCTGGATCGCGGAAATGTTTGCAGAAACCAGCACGCCGAGCAGGAAGCCGGCAAAGGTGCCGGCCAGACCGACGATCAGCCCGGTCATGATGAAAATGCGCATGATGGCGCCGCGCGTCGCGCCCATGGTGCGCAAAATGGCGATATCGTGGCCCTTGTCCTTGACCAGCATGAACAGGCCGGAGACGATGTTGAGCGCGGCGACAATGACGATCAGCGTCAGGATCATGAACATCACGTTGCGCTCCACCTGCAGGGTGGAGAAGAACGTCACGTTGCGCTGACGCCAGTCGACGATCGACAACGGCCGCGCCGCCGCCTGCTCAATCTTCGGCTTCAGGGCATCGACGCTGTCGGGGTCGTCGACAAACAGTTCGATCGTCTGCACCGTACCTTCGGAATTGAAGTAAAGCTGCGCCTCCTCGAGCGGCATGAAGATCACCGAAGCGTCATACTCCGACATGCCCATCTCGAACACTGCGGCGACGGCGTAGGACTTGACGCGCGGCGTGACGCCGAGCGGCGTGACATCGCCTTCTGGCGAAACCAGCGTGATGGTGTCGCCGGCGGCGAGGCCGAGATTGAGCGCCATGCGCGTACCGATGGCCACGCCCTCGCCATTGACGAAATCATCGATCGACCCCTGGCGGATATTGTCGGCGACAGCGTTCAGGTTTCTGAAATCGCCGGGGCGCAAGCCCCGCGCCAGCGCTCCGGCGCCAGCGCCCTGCGCGCCGGATGCCAGAGTCTGGCCTTCCACCAGCGGCATTGCGAACTTCACGCCTTCAACAGCGGCAATGCGCGCCGAAACCTCCTCGTAGTCATCAAGCGGGCGGTCGATCGCCTGGATGATGATGTGGCCGTTGAGGCCAAGAATGCGGTCGAGCAGTTCGGCGCGAAAGCCGTTCATCACCGCCATGACGATGATCAGCGCCGCGACGCCGAGCATGATGCCGAGAAAGGAGATGACGGAGATGACCGAAATGAAAGCCTCGCGGCGACGCGCGAGCAGGTAGCGCAGCGCGATCATGCGTTCCAGCGCCGAAAACGGCCCGGCGCGTGTCGGTTCGGGCTTCTTCGGCGCGGCGGCTTCGGTGGCGGTTGCTTCGGTCATGCGCGACGACCGGCGGTCAGTTTGTTGAGCGCTGCTTCCAGGGGCAGCGTCTCGCGCGCGCCGCTGCGACGATCCTTGATCTCCACCTCGCCAGCGGCGATGCCACGCGGGCCGACGATCACCTGCGTCGGCAGGCCGATCAGATCCATCGTCGCGAATTTGCCGCCAGCGCGCTGGTCGGTATCGTCGTACAGAACATCGTAGCCGGCTTTGGCGAGCTTGCCGTAGAGGCCTTCGCAGGCCGTATCGCAGGCTTCGTCGCCCGCCTTCATGTTGATGAGGCCGATGTCGAACGGGGAAACCGACGCCGGCCAGATGATGCCGGCCTCATCGTGACTGGCCTCGATGACGGCGGCGATCAGACGCGACGGGCCGATGCCGTAGGATCCCATCGACACCGAATGCTGCTGGCCGTCCGGCCCCTGCACCACCGCGCCCATCGGCTTGGAGTACTTCGTGCCGAAATGGAAGATGTGGCCGACCTCGATGCCTCGGGCCGACAGCCGCTTGTCGGCGGGAATGTCCTGCCACGCCGCTTCATCATGCATCTCGTCGGTCGCCGCATAGGGCGTCGTCCAGCGCTTGACGATATCGGCAATCGCGTCGTTGTCGCGGAAATCGGTGTCCTCGCCCGGAATGTCGAAGCCGGCGAAATCGGAATGGCAGTAGACTTGGCTCTCACCGGTGTCGGCCAGCACGATGAACTCGTGGCTGAGATCGCCGCCGATCGGCCCGGTGTCGGCGCGCATGGGGATCGATTTCAGCCCGACGCGGTCGAACGTGCGCAGATAGGCGACAAACATGCGGTTGTAGGCGGCGCGCGCGCCCTCGAAATCGAGATCGAAGGAATAGGCGTCCTTCATCAGGAATTCGCGCCCGCGCATGACGCCGAAACGCGGCCGCACCTCGTCGCGGAACTTCCACTGGATGTGGTAGAGGTTCAGCGGCAGGTCCTTGTAGGACTTGACATAGGAGCGAAAGATCTCGGTGACCATCTCCTCGTTGGTCGGTCCGAACAGCATGTCGCGCTCATGGCGATCCTTGATGCGCAGCATCTCCTTGCCGTAGGCTTCATAGCGGCCGCTCTCGCGCCACAAATCGGCCGACTGGATGGTGGGCATCAGGATCTCGATCGCGCCGGCGCGATCCTGCTCCTCGCGCACGATGGCGCAGATCTTGTCGAGCACCTTCTTGCCGAGCGGCAGCCAGGAATAGATGCCGGCGGACTGCTGCCGGATCATGCCGGCGCGCAGCATCAGGCGATGCGACACGATCTCGGCTTCCTTGGGATTCTCCTTGAGAATGGGCAGAAAATAGCGCGAAAGCCGCATGGTGTGTCCCGAACCGAATATGTGGGCGAAATGGCCGGTGAATCAGGCGATTTCGCGTCTCGTCAGGCCGGTTTTATCTGCTTCGGCGCGGGAAGCAATGCCGCCGGCTCCTCCAGTCCGCCATTCTTGAGCCGTATGGCTCAAGCTCAGTTTGCCGCTTTCCGGGGCGCCTTCAAACGGCCCGCGCCGATAGCAGCCAATTGCATCACTTTTTCTCTTTTCAGGTGACAAAGCTGTGCAAACTGGCTAACAATTTTGCATAAAGAGATCGTCGCCCGCGAGCGACGATCCTTCGCGGTCAATGTCTTGGGAGGATATGGTCCCCGGCGCGGCATACGCAGCCCCGGAGAATTTCGGCAAAGGGACCGGACGCGACACTATGCAAGGCGCAAGCCTTGCATTTTTTTTTGGCCTTTTCAATGGCTTGGGATCAGCGGAATTCGGGAACGAAATGCGGCAGGTCGTCGAAACCGAAGCCGTAGAATGTGACCGCGACATAAAGCACGCCGAACAGCACGCCAGCGACGAGCGAGGTCAGCAACAGCTTGAACGGCAGCCGGGCGCTGACCGGCGCGCCGGTATCGGTGCCGAGCACGCGCTCGCCGGCTTCCACCTGGTTCTTCACCCCGATCGGCAGGATGCAGAACAGCGTCAGCCACCAGATGATGAAGTAGATCGCGATGCCGGAGACGACGGTCATGGTCAGGCCTGCTCCAGTTCCACCAGCGTGCCCTGGAAATCCTTCGGGTGGAGGAAAAGCACCGGCTTGCCATGCGCGCCGATCTTCGGCTCGCCGGACCCAAGGACACGGGCGCCTGCCACTTGCAGATGGTCACGCGCGGCGATGATGTCGTCCACCTCGTAGCACAGGTGGTGCATGCCCCCGGACGGGTTTTTGGCAAGGAATCCGGCGATGGGGGAATCGGCGCCGAGCGGTTCCAGCAATTCGATCTTCGTGTTGCCGACATCGACGAACACCACGGTGACACCGTGTTCCGGCAGGGCCTGCGGCGCGCTGACCTTCGCCCCGAGTGACCCGGCATAGGTTGCGGTTGCCGCTGCGAGATCCGGCACGGCGATGGCGACATGGTTCAGGCGATCGAGCATCAAAACCTCCGGTGCAGCATGGCGGCGGCTTTCCAAAGCAAAGAGCCGCCAGCTCTGCCCTGCAAGCTATACCTTTGTCACGAAGACCAGCGTCACCGGCTTCTTGCCCCAGGCGTCGCGCGCGGCGGCGCGCACGGCGCGGCTGACGGATTCCTCCATCTTGTCGAGGTCCTTGCGGCGCGCTTTCGGCACGCTCTCATAGGCTTCGACCGCGGCATCGAAAAGCATGTCCTCGATCTCCTCGCCACGGACGTCCAGCTTCGGCAGACCGTAGGCGACGACATCGGGATCGCCGATGATCTCCATGTCCTTGTTGACGATGATGTTGACCGTGACGTGCCCCGCAAAAGACAGCCGGCGGCGTTCATCCACACCGGTCTCTTCCGTCGTGCCGATGATCTCGCCGTCCTTGACGAGACGACCATGCGGCGCAT
Organism: uncultured Paracoccaceae bacterium; assembly: GCA_937873685.1. GTDB lineage: Bacteria > Pseudomonadota > Alphaproteobacteria > Rhizobiales > Rhizobiaceae > CALMYO01. The sequence goes on along the minus strand of CALMYO010000029.1, from coordinate 10,005 downwards.
CTTCGATCACCTCGGCGGGACCGGGCGCAAAGCGCAGCATGTCGCCGTTGCGCACGTGCGCCACTTCGGGAATGCCGGCCTCGCGCATGAGCGCCGCTTGCGCCGTCAGATGCGCGGCCTCGCCATGCACCGGCACGCCGACCTGCGGGCGCAACCACTGGTACATCTTCTGTAACTCATTGCGGCGCGGATGGCCGGAGACATGCACCAGCGCCTGGCTGTCGGTGATGATGTTCACGCCGCGGTCGATCAGGCGGTTGATCGTATCAAGGATCGGCTTTTCGTTGCCCGGGATCGGCCGCGACGAATAGATCACGGTGTCGCCGGCGGTCAGCGAGATCGTGCGCATCTCATCACGCGACAGCTTGGCGAGCGCAGCGCGCGATTCGCCCTGGCTGCCGGTGAGGATGATCACCAGTTCCTCGCGCGGGATGTATTCGAAATCCTCTTCCGCGACGAAATCCGGCAGGCCTTCCATATAGCCGAGTTCTTCCGCGACCTCGACCACGCGCTTCATCGAGCGGCCGAGCAGCAGCGTCTTGCGGCCGGCCGCGTGCGCCGCCTGGGCAATCGAGCGGATGCGGCCGACATTCGACGAGAATGTTGTGATCGCCACCCTGCCCCTCGCCTGCGAAATCAGCGTCGAGAGGCTCTCGCTGACGGCGCGCTCGGTCGGCGACACGCCTTCGCGCATGGCGTTGGTGGAATCGCACACCAGCGCCAGCACGCCCTTGTCGCCAAGCGCGCGGAAGCGGCCTTCGTCGATCACCGGCCCAAGCGAGGGAGCATCGTCGTCCTTCCAGTCGCCGGTGTGGATCACGGTGCCAAGCGGCGTGGTGATCGCGAGCGAATGTGACTCCGGTATCGAATGCGTCACCGCGATCGCCTCGATGGCGAAGGGGCCGATCTCGAAACGGTCGCCGGCCTTGTAGATGGTGACAGGTACCTGCGGCGCGCCGCGCTCGCCCTCGCGCTTCGATTCCAGCATGCCGGCGCCGAAGGGCGACATCCAGACCGGAACCTTGAGGCGCGGCCACAGCGCCAGCAACGCGCCGTAGTGATCCTCATGGGCGTGGGTGATGACGATGCCGCGCAGCCGGTCCTTGCGTTCCTCGATGAAACGGATGTCCGGCAGCACGAGGTCGACGCCCGGCAGGTCCGGCCCGGGAAAGGTGACGCCGCAATCGACGACGATCCATTCCCGGTTCTTAGGCGGTCCGAAGCCGTACAGGGCGAAGTTCATGCCGATCTCGCCGACGCCGCCGAGCGGCAGGAAAACGAAATCGTTTTTCTCAGTGTTGGCCATGCGCCTTCCCGATCACGGTTTGAAAAACAGGTCTCCGGCCGAGATGATCTCGACTGCGCCATTTTCGCGTTTCAACAGAAGGCGCCCGTCCGCGCCAATTCCCCCAAATACGCCGTCGAGGCTTGAATCCGCAAGCTTTACCGTGATCGGCGCGCCGATTCCCGTTGCCGCACCTTGCCAGGCGTCGCGGATGGCCGCCGCGCCGCGCCCGTGATCCCAGATCGCCAGGGTTTGCGCAAACGACCGCGCCAGTTGGGCGAACAGCATTTCGGCGCTGACGGTGAAGCCCTCGGCGCGGAGATCGGTCGCTCGGTAGGGAGTGTTTTCGGGATGGGAAACGCAGTTGACGCCGCAGCCGATCACCAGCGCCAGACGTCCGTCGGCGCAGCGTTCGCTCTCCAGCAACAGGCCCGCAAGCTTGGCGCCGCCCAGAAGCACATCGTTCGGCCATTTCAGCGCCAGCGACGCAGCAGCGCCGGTTGCAACGGCCAGCGCGTCGTACAGCGCGACGCCCGCCACCAGCGGCATCATGCCGAGGTTCTCCACCGGCGCGGGATCGCAGATGAGGAGCGAGGCGTAGAGATTTCCCGGCGGCGACACCCATGCCCGGCCGCGACGCCCGCGTCCGCCGGTCTGCTCGCCGGCTGTCACCCAGAGCGGGCCGCGTTCGCCAGCCCGCGCCAGCTCAAGCGCTTCGGCGTTGGTGGAACCGACCGTTTCGAGATGTACGCGCCGCACGCCCTGCGGCGTCGGGTGTTGCATCTTCACTGCTTCAGAAGAAGGTGCGCGCCGCAGCCTCGGCCGCCGAGCCGAACCAGCCGCCGATCAGGATGTAGCCAAGCACGAACAGGCCGGACGCACCGAAGACCAGGCGCAGTTCGCCCGCCATTGGCAGGAACGCGCCGGCCGGTTGGTCGAACCACATCAGCTTGATGATGCGCAGGTAATAATAGGCGCCGACGACGCTGGCCAGAACGCCGATTACCGCCAGCGGATAGAGCCCCGCCTCGATCGCCGCCATGAAGACATACCACTTGGCAAAGAAGCCGGCGAGCGGCGGAATCCCCGCAAGCGAGAACATCAGGATGGTCAGCACCGTCGCCATCATCGGGTTGGTCGAAGACAGCCCGGCCAGTTCGTCGATGGTCTCGACATTGCCGTCGCGACGCCGCATCGCCAGGATGAAGGCGAAGGTGCCAAGCGTCATCGCCAGATAGATCGCCATGTAGATGACGACGCCGCGTACGCCGGCCATCGAACCCGCCGAGAGGCCGACCAGCGCATAACCCATGTGCCCGATCGAGGAATAGGCCATCAGGCGCTTGATGTTGCGCTGGCCGATGGCGGCAAAGGCGCCAAGCGCCATCGAGGCGATCGAGATGAAGACGACGATCTGCTGCCAGTCATGGGTGACGGGCGCAAACGCGTCGACCGTCACGCGCACCAGCATCGCCATCGCCGCCATCTTCGGCGCGGCGGCAAAGAAGGCGGTCACCGGCGTCGGCGCGCCTTCGTAGACGTCCGGCGTCCACATGTGGAACGGCACGGCGGAAATCTTGAACGCCATGCCGGCGAGCAGGAATACCAGTCCGAAGACGAGGCCGAGCGAGCGTTCCGTTCCGGTGAGCGCCGCCGCGATTGCCTCGAAGCCGATCTGTCCGGTGAAACCGTAGATTAGGCTGATGCCATAGAGCAGCATGCCGGAAGACAGCGCGCCGAGCACGAAATACTTCAATCCCGCCTCGGTGGAGCGCACGCTGTCGCGGTTGATGGCGGCGACGACGTAGAGCGCCAGCGACTGCAGTTCGAGCCCCATGTAGAGCGATAGCAGCGAATTGGCCGAGACCATCAGCAGCATGCCGAGCGTCGCCAGCACGATCAGGACCGGAAACTCGAACCTGTCGAACTTTTCCGCCTTGGCGAACCCCACCGACATCACGAGCGCGACGATCGCGCCGATCAGCGTCAGCAGTTTCATGAAGCGGGAGAAAGCATCGTTGACGAACGCGCCGCCGAAGGCCTCGCCGTCAGAGTGGAACAACAAAATCCACAGCGCGGCTATGGCGAGCAGCGCGACGCTGAGGCCCGTCACCAGCGTGTTGGCCTGCTTCTCGTTGGAAAACACGCCGATCATCAACAGCGCCATGGCGCCGATGCCGAGGATCAGTTCCGGCATTGCAAGCGAGAGGCTGGTCGCCAGATCGAAGCTCATGTGAGTGCCCGTCCCCTGTCGCTTACCGGCTGGCCAGTTCGGCCGACTGTCCCGCTTCCACCTTCGCGGCGACATCTGTCACCAGCGCCTGGACCGCCGGACCGGTCACATTGAACACAGGCGCCGGATAGACGCCGTAGAAAATCGTCAGGATAACCAACGGATAGAGAATGGCCTTCTCGCGACGGCTGAGATCCAGCATTGCCTTCAGGCTTTCCTTCTCCAACCCGCCGAAGATCACGCGGCGGTACAGCCACAGCGCATAGGCGGCAGAAAGGATCACGCCAAGCGTGGCGAACAGCGCCACCCAGGTGTTGACCTGAAACACACCGAGCAGCGTCAGGAACTCGCCGATGAAGCCGGAGGTTCCAGGCAGGCCGACATTGGCCATGGTGAACACCATCAGCGCCACGGCGTATTTCGGCATGTTGTTGACGAGGCCGCCATAGGCCGCAATCTCGCGGGTGTGCATGCGGTCGTAGACCACGCCGACACACAGGAACAACGCGCCCGAGACAAGCCCGTGGCTCAGCATCTGGAATATCGCGCCTTCCACACCCTGCTGGTTGGCGGCGAAGATACCCATCGTGACAAAGCCCATATGGGCGACCGACGAGTAGGCGATCAGCTTCTTGATGTCCTCCTGCATCAGCGCCACCAGCGACGTGTAGACGATCGCAATCACAGAGAGCGCAAACACGAAGGGCGCCAGATCGGCGGAGGCGAGCGGGAACATGGGCAGCGAGAAGCGGATGAAACCGTAGCCGCCGAGCTTCAGCAGGATGCCGGCGAGGATCACCGAACCGGCTGTCGGCGCCTCCACATGCGCATCCGGAAGCCAGGTGTGCACCGGCCACATCGGCATCTTCACGGCAAAGGAGGCGAAGAAGGCCAGCCACAGCCAGGTCTGCATCGAGGCCGGGAAATCATGCGCCAGCAATTCGGGGATCGAGGTGGTGCCCGCTTCCCAATACATCGCCATGATGGCGAGCAGCATCAGCACCGAGCCGAGCAGCGTGTAGAGGAAGAACTTGAACGATGCGTAGACGCGCCGCTTGCCGCCCCAGACGCCGATGATGATGAACATCGGGATCAGCCCGCCTTCAAAGAAGACGTAGAACAGCACGATGTCGAGGGCGCAGAACACGCCGATCATCAGCGTTTCCAGCACCAGGAACGCGATCATGTATTCCTTGACGCGCTTGTCGACGGCTTCCCAGCTGGCGAGGATGCAAAGCGGCATCAGGAAGGTGGTGAGGATGACGAACAGCATCGAAATGCCGTCGACCCCCATGTGATAGGATATGCCGCCGCCGAGCCAGTCGGTCTTTTCGACGAACTGGAAGCCGGGATTGGCCGGATCGAACCCGATCCAGATGCCGAGCGAAACGACGAAGGTGAAGCCGGTCACCAGCAACGCCACGGTGCGGATGTTGCGGCGCGCGATGTCGCCATCGTCGTTGATGAACAAGATCAGCGCCGCACCGACAAGCGGCAGGAAGGTGACCAGGGAGAGGATCGGCCATTCGGACATCAGAAGCTGCTCCCGAGCATCATCCAGGTGACGAGCGCCGCAACGCCGATCAGCATCACGAAGGCATAGTGATAGAGATAGCCGGTCTGCAGCTTGACGACGCGGTTCGTCACATCGACCACGCGCGCCGAAATCCCGTCAGGGCCGAAACCGTCGATCAGCCAGCCGTCGCCCTGCTTCCACAGGAAGCGGCCGAGACGCTTGGCCGGGCGCACGAACAGGAAGTCGTAGATCTCGTCAAAGTACCACTTGTTCAGCAGGAAGCGGTAAAGCGCGCCATGCTGCGCGGCGAGCGCCTTCGGCGTTTCCGGAGAGCGGATGTAGAACCACCAGGCCGTCACCAGGCCGAGCAGCATGGCGATGAATGGCGCCAGCTTGACCAGAACCGGCACATGATGGGCGTGCTCGAGGATTTCGTTGCCGGGCAGCGTGAACAGCGCGCCCTTCCAGAATTCGGCGTAGCCTTCGCCGATGAACACGCCGTGGAAGATGATGCCGGCGAGCAAAGCGCCAGCCGCGAGGATGTAAAGCGGCACCAGCATCACCGGGGGCGATTCATGGACGTGGTGCATCACGTCGGCCGGCGCGCGCGCCTTGCCGTGGAAGGTCATGAAGATCAGCCTCCACGAATAGAAGCTGGTGAACAGCGCGGCGATCGTCAGCAGCACGAAGGCGAAGCCGGCCGCCGAGGCATGCGAGGCGAACGCCGTCTCAATGATTGCGTCCTTGGAAAAGAAGCCGGCAGTGCCGATGATGGTGAGCGGGATGCCGACGCCGGTCAGCGCCAGCGTGCCGATGATCATCATCCAGTAGGTCATCGGGATCAGGGTGCGCAGCCCGCCCATGCGGCGCATGTCCTGTTCATCGGAGACCGCGTGGATCACCGAACCCGCGCCAAGGAACAGCAGCGCCTTGAAGAAGGCGTGCGTGAACAGGTGGAAGATGCCCGCCCCGTATGCGCCGACGCCGAGCGCAACGAACATGTAGCCAAGCTGCGAACAGGTGGAGTAGGCGATCACGCGCTTGATGTCGTTCTGCACGAGGCCGACCGTGGCCGCAAAGAAGGCGGTGATCGCGCCTATGACGATCACGACGTTCAGTGCATCGGCGGACAGTTCGAACAGCGGCGACATGCGCGCCACCATGAACACGCCGGCCGTGACCATCGTCGCGGCGTGGATGAGCGCGGAGACCGGCGTCGGGCCTTCCATCGCGTCTGGAAGCCAGGTGTGCAGCGGCACCTGCGCGCTCTTGCCCATGGCGCCCATGAACAGCAGCAGGCAGACGGCGGTCAGCGCGGCCGCCTTGTCGAGATGCCAGCCGAGGAAGTTCAGCACGGTATCGCCAGCCGCTGCCGCCTCGCCGCCATGGCCGGCCGCAGCCGCGCCATGACCGGCGGCCTCGGCGCCGTGCGCCGCGGCGTCAGCCGGAATGAACTGCGCCGCATTGGCGAAGATCGTATCGAAATTCACCGATCCGAACAAGATAAAGACGCCAAAGATACCGAGCGCAAAGCCGAAATCACCGACGCGGTTCACAATGAACGCCTTCATCGCGGCAGCGTTGGCGGTAGGCTTCTTGTACCAGAAACCGATCAGCAGGTATGAGGCGAGACCGACGCCCTCCCAGCCGAAGAACATCTGCACCAGATTGTCGGAGGTCACCAGCATCAGCATCGCGAAGGTGAACAGCGACAGGTAGGCGAAGAAGCGCGGCCGGTGCGGATCGTGGTGCATGTAGCCGATCGAATAGATATGCACCAGCGACGACACGGTGTTGACGACGACCAGCATCACAACGGTCAGCGTATCGATACGGAACGCCCAGGAAACATCGAGGTTGCCGGACTGGATGAAGGTGAGAACCGGCACGGTGAAGGCCTTGCCTTCGCCCGACCAGCCGACCGAGAAGAAGGCGATCCAAGACAGCAGCGCGGCCAGCACCATCAGGCCGGACGTGATGTACTCGCAAGCCTTGGCGCCGAGTTGCTTGCCGCCAAGACCGGCGATCAGGAAGCCGAGCAGCGGCGCAAATACGATGGCGTGATACATGGTCGCCGCCTCAGCCCTTCATCATGTTGACGTCTTCGACCGCAATCGAACCGCGGTTGCGGAAGAAGACGACGAGGATCGCCAGCCCGATCGCGGCTTCCGCCGCTGCGACCGTCAGCACGAACATCGCAAAGATCTGGCCGGCCAGATCGTTGAGATGCGCGGAGAAGGCGACAAAGTTCAGGTTCACCGCAAGCAGGATCAGTTCCACGCTCATCAGGATGACGATGACGTTCTTGCGGTTCAGGAAGATGCCGAACACGCCGAGCGTGAACAGGATGGCGCTGACCGTGAGGTAGTGCGAGATGCCGACTTCCATGGTCAAATCCCCTTGCCGGTCGGCACGTCGACCACGTCGATCGCCGTTTTCGGATTGCGCGCCACCTGCGCCATGATCGACTGGCGCTTGACGCCTTCCTTGTGGCGCAGAGTCAGGACGATCGCCCCGATCATAGCCACCAGCAGCACCATGCCGGCGATCTGGAAGAAGTAGACGTACTCGGTGTAGAGCACATCGCCGAGCGCCGCCGTATTGTGCCGCGTTGCGACGTCCGGCATCGGCTGGGCGGTCGATGCCGGCGCAGAAGGCGCAAAGGCCGAACCCGCCAGCACGACAATCAGTTCAGCCGCAAGCACGATGCCGACAAGCGCGCCAACCGGCGCGTATTCCAGCGCGCCGCGTTTCAGCTCGGCGAAATCGACATCGAGCATCATCACGACAAACAGGAACAATACAGCGACCGCGCCGACATAGACGACCAGCAGAATCATGCCGAGGAACTCGGCGCCGGTGAGCAGGAACAGCGCCGCGGCATTGACGAAGGTAAGGATCAGGAACAGCACGGAGTGGACAGGATTGCGCGCGGCAATCACCATCACCGCGCTCGCGATCGCGATGCACGAAAACAGGTAGAAAAACGCCGCCCCCAATCCGGTCAGCATGGGCTTTGGTCCCCGTTCCTTGTTACCGGACTGAATCAATCAGTACGGCGAAGTCGTTGTTTTCGTTGCCGCGCCGGGCGCGGCGTCTTTCAGCGATATGGTGCGTCGAGCGCAATGTTGCGCGCGATCTCGCGCTCCCAGCGGTCGCCGTTCGCCAGCAGCTTGTCCTTGTCGTAGTAGAGTTCCTCGCGGGTCTCGGTAGCGAACTCGAAATTCGGCCCCTCGACAATCGCATCCACCGGGCAGGCTTCCTGGCAGAAGCCGCAATAGATGCACTTCACCATGTCGATGTCGTAACGCACGGTGCGCCGCGTACCATCATTGCGGCGCGGCCCGGCCTCGATGGTGATGGCCTGTGCCGGGCAGATCGCCTCGCACAGCTTGCAGGCGATGCAGCGTTCCTCGCCATTCGGATAGCGACGCAACGCATGCTCGCCACGGAAGCGCGGCGACAGCGGCCCCTTCTCGTGCGGATAGTTCAACGTGAACTTCGGTTCGAAGAAGCGGCGCATGGCGAGGAATAACGCAGAGACGAACTCCAGAAGCAGCAGCGACTTGGCGGCTTGAGCTAGCGCGGCCATCATTCACCTCCAAACAACATCGGCGCGAGCAGCCAGCCCGCCACCGGCAGGATGACCACCTGCGCCAGACCGGCAAGGGTGAGCACCCGTTTTGTCTCGGGCATTTCCACACGGTCGGCGACGAGGCGCAGCACCAGAAAATCGGCCACGCCGATCACCAGTCCGATCAATGCGCCGATCAGGCTCACGCTCATGATCACGCCCACCCCGTCAGCTTTAGGAAGGCGGCAGTCGCCACCACCATGAACAGCGAGATCGGCAGGAACACCTTCCAACCGAGGCGCATAAGCTGGTCGTAGCGATAGCGCGGCACGATCACCTTCACCATCGAGAACATGAAGAAGACCAGGCAGACCTTCAGCACGAACCAGAACACACCCGGCAGCCAGGTGAAAGGCGCGAAATTGAAGGGCGGCAGCCATCCGCCCAGGAACAGGATCGTGGTCAGCGCGCACATCAGCAGGATTGCGATGTATTCGCCGAGCATGAACAGCAAATAGGGCGTCGACGAATACTCCGTCATGTGGCCGGCGACCAGCTCCGATTCCGCCTCCACAAGGTCAAAGGGCGGGCGGTTCGTTTCGGCCAGCGCCGAGATGAAGAAGATCACGAACATCGGAAACAGGCCGAGCCAATGCCAGTCCAGGAAAGTGTTCGGCAGGCCGAGCCAGGTGCCGATGCCGTCGCCCTGCGCCAGCACGATGTCGGACAGGTTGAGCGAGCCGACGCAAAGCAGAACGGTGACGATGACGAAGCCAATCGAGACCTCGTAGGAGACCATCTGCGCAGCCGAGCGCAGCGCGCCGAGAAACGGGTATTTCGAGTTCGACGCCCAACCGCCCATGATCACGCCATAAACCTCAAGCGAGGAGATGGCGAAGACATAAAGGATGCCGACATTGATCGAGGCGACGGCCCATCCGTCGGCGACCGGGATCACTGCCCAAGCGGCGAGCGCAAGGATCGACGAGACCAACGGCGCAAGCAGGAAGACGCCCTTGTTGGCGCCTGACGGGACGATCGGCTCCTTGACTGCGAACTTGATGAAATCCGCGAAGGATTGAAGCAGCCCGAAAGGACCGACGACGTTGGGTCCGCGCCGGCTCATCACCGCTGCCCAGATCTTGCGGTCAGCATAGAGAATGAATGCGGTGAAGATCAGCAGCGCCACGAGCAGCAGCAGGGACTGCCCGGCAATGATCAGGCCCGGCCACACCCAGGTTGCTAAGAATGACGCTTCCATGCGCTTGCCTCTTGCCCCGTCCTACTCGGCCGCGTGCCGGAAACCCTCAGCCGCCAGCGCTGAGCATTCCGCCATGACGGCAGACGCGCGGGCGATCGGGTTCGTCAGATAGAAGTCTTTCACCGTCGACGCAAAC
>CALMYO010000028.1 GCA_937873685.1 uncultured Paracoccaceae bacterium | reverse complement strand
CGGCAGGTGACCTTGGCCGACATCGAGCATTTCGCGGCATTCACCGGCGACACCTTCTACGCCCACATGGACGAGGAGGCGGCGAAGGCGAACCCGTTCTTCCCCGGTCGGGTGGCGCATGGCTACCTGCTGCTGTCGTTTGCGGCCGGGCTTTTCGTTGAGCCGGATCCGGGTCCGGTGCTCGCCAACACCGGTTTGACCGGGCTGAAATTCATGAAGCCGGTCAGCCCCGGCGATTCGATTGCGGTCAGGCTGAAGAAGACACGGCGCACCGATGTCTACGGCGAAGTGCAGTGGAACGTGACGCTGACCAACCAGGACGGCGACACGGTGGCCGAATACGTGCTGCACACGATGAACGCCTATTGAGATCGGCCATTGCGATGAATGCCGCTGCGGCCACCGTCCCGGCTACTCCTTCGCCCACCAGGCCGGCAGCTGGTAGCCGTAGAGCGGTGTGACCTCAGGCACGCCGATCTTCTTGCGATAGGCCACCCAATCCTGCGGGATGTGGTAGAGGGGTATGGCGTAGGCGCCGGAAATCAGCACCCGGTCGAGTGCGCGAACTGCCGCGGCGAAATCGTCTCGTTCGCGTGCGTTCACGACCTTGTCGATCATCGCGTCGATGGCCGGATCAGCCGTTCCGGAATAGTTGAACGTGCCTTCGGGGTCGCGCGAAGCCGAGCCCCAGCGTCCGACCTGTTCGGCGCCGGGCGACAGCGACGACGAAAGGGTGGCGAATGTCATGTCGTAGTCCCAAGTCTGTCGACGCTGCTGATACTGGGAATCATCGACATTTCGGATCGACACCTCGATGCCGAGCAATGCTGCGGTCTGCTTGTAGGCGAGCGCGATCTTCTCCTCGCCAAGCTTGGAGGTGAGGATCTCGAAAGCGAGGGGCGCGCCATCCTTCACAAGCTTGCGATCCTGCAAGGCATAGCCGGCCTCCTGCAGCAGCGACAACGCGGCGCGCAAAACCTTGCGGTCGCGGCCGGAGCCATCTGTCGTCGAAGGCCGCCACGAACCGTCCATCACCGCTGGGCTTACCGCATCGGGAAAGGGGGCGAGCAGTTCTCTTTCACTTTCATCGGCGGGGCGGCCGAGCGCCGAAAGCTCCTTCGAATTCTGCCAGAAACTGCCCGTGCGGGCATAGCGGCCGCCATAGAGGTTGGCGTTCAGCCATTCGAAATCGAGCAGCATCGACAGGCCCTCACGCACCTTGCGGTCGGCGAAGACCGGTTTGCGGGTGTTGAAGAACATGCCGACCATGCTCTGCGGCCGGCCGGAATCGAAGGTCGCCTTGATCACATCCCCGGATGTCACGGCCGGGAAATCGTAGGCTGTCTCCCAGCTCACCGGGTCGCCCTCGGGATTGATGTCGTAGATGCCCTTCTTGAAGGCCTCGAAGCGGGCGGTGTCGTCGCGGAAGTACTCGACGCGCACGGTGTCGAAGTTGAAGAAGCCGCGCATGGAGGGCAGATCCTTGCCCCAGTAATCAGGGTTGCGCTTGTAGGTGATACGCTCGCCCGGCTTTACTTCGTCGATCAGGTAGGGGCCTGAGCCGATGATCGGCGTCAGCCCGCTTTCGGCAAAGGTCTCCGGGTCGATCGCATGTTTTGGCAACACGGGCGAGAGGCCGAGAATAAGCGGAAACTCGCGGTCGGCGTCATCTTTCAGCGTGAAACGCACGCCGTTCTCGCCGACCTGCTCGATTTTCTCGATTCTGGCCATGCGGCTGCTGTAGGGTGGGCGCCCCTTGTCCGTGAACAGCTTGAAGGTGAAGATCACGTCTTGCGGCGTCACCGGTTTGCCATCCGACCAGCGCGCCTTCGGGTTGAGCGTGAACTCCACCCAGGTCCGGTCTTCATCGGTTTCGACCTTTTCGGCAAGCAGGCCATAAAGCGTGAACGGCTCGTCGCGCGAACGCTGCATCAGCGTTTCGAAGACAAAGTTGCCGAACTCCGGATCGACCACGCCGCGGGCGGTGGTGCGCATGCTTTTCAGCACGAACGGGTTCAGGCTGTCGAAGGAGCCGCGCACGCCATAGGAGACCGAACCGCCCTTCGGCGCATCCGGATTGACATAGGGGAAATGGGCATAGTCCGCCGGCAAGGCCGGTTCGCCATGCATGGCGATGCCGTGCTTCGGCTCTGCTTGTGCGGTCGTGGCGAACAGCAACGCGAAAAGGCGCCCCGTCGCCGCCAGCATCCGCAAGCCGTTCCGTGATTTTCCGTGTTTCGTATCCACCGCCATCGCTTTCGCATCCGTCCGATTCGTTACCGGCAATGTATCACAGCCTCGTCGTTCCGGCTTCGCGGGTAGCGTCGACGGGGCTGGATTTAAGATGGAAGCGCGTGTAAACGGCGCTTAGCGTTGGTCATCCTGTCGCCTCAATTGGCATGGAGGAGCGGCCGCATAGTTTTGCGCCGAGCGCAATGTCTGAACAAAGGAACCGGTTTCATGCCGTCTGCCACCTCGCCCAAGCTTTCCCGAGCCACGCGCATCGCCGGGGCCGCTTTTGCCCTGACGATGATGGGCGCGGCTGCATCGCATGCCCAGCAGCAGGGCGAGGCGCCGCCTGAGGGTTGGTTCAAGGTCTGCACCAAGCAGGAAGACAACGATATCTGCAACGTGCAGAACATCAAGGCTGCCGCTACGGGCCAGTTGCTGACCGCCATCAACATCATCCAGATCAAGGGCAAGGTAAACCGCGAGATCTTCCAGATCGCGGTGCCGACCGGCCGCATCCTGCCGCCTGGCATCGGCATGCAGATCGATGGCGGCAAGGCGGCGAAGGTGCCCTATTCGATCTGTCTGCCGGATCGCTGCATCGCCGAAGTGGTGCTGAGCGAGCAGCTGATCGCTTCACTCAAGCGGGGCAATTCGATGGTGTTGACCACCATCAATTTCCAGAACCAGCAAAACCCGATCGAGATGAGCCTGAGCGGTTTCACTGCCGCATTTGACGGCCCGGCGCTGCAGAAATCCGAGCTTGAAGATCGCAACCAGCAGCTTCAGGCGGAAATCGAGAAGAAGCGCGAAGAGTTCCAGAAGAAGCTGAAGGCCGAGCAGGAAAAAGCCAAGGCCGGCAACTGAGTGCCGGCAATCGAGAGAACGTAACTGCCGAACGGCGAACACGCAAACGGCCGGCGCTTCGCGCCGGCCGTTTGCGCATTTACGGTTCAATATCAGTTTGCGAGGTTGGTGCGAGCGCGATACTGCCCGTCCTCACCGCGAATGAAAGCCTCGTCGATCTGCGGGTGGCGAAGCGGTTCACCGGACTCGTCTGAAACCAGGTTCTGCTCGGAAACATAGGCGACGTATTCCGTCTCCGCATTCTCGGCAAACAGATGGTAGAACGGCTGGTCCTTGCGCGGCCGGATGCTCTCGGGAATGGCCTGATACCACTCCTCGGTATTGGCGAATTGCGGATCGACATCGAATATCACGCCCCGGAACGGGAAAATCCGGTGGCGCACGATGTCGCCGATACGAAACTTTGCGCTTGCTATTGTTTTCATGACAGCTACCTCGCGCTTCAAATGGACCATCGTTCCGCTCGTTTCAATAGCGGCTTTCAGTTGACGAGCCGTTCCACGGGATTTAGGCGAAGCCAATCCTTGCAACCGGATTCCCCATGGCGAGCGTCATCGGCCTAGTGCTGCCGTTCTTCGGCCTGATTTTCCTCGGTTATTTCGTGGCCCGGATCACGCGCCAATCGCTCGAGGCGCTTGGCTGGATGAACACCTTTATCATCTATGTCGCTTTGCCGGCTTTGTTTTTCAACCTGCTATCGCGCACGCCAGTGGAGGAGCTGACGCAGTGGCGGTTCATCGTCGCGACGACGCTGTCCACCTATGTGGTGTTTGCATTGATGTTTGCGATTGCGATTGTGCGCGGCGGCGGCAACATCGCCGAGGCGACGATCCAGGGGCTTGGCGCAGCCTATGGCAATATCGGCTACATGGGGCCGGGACTTGCCCTGCTGGCGTTCGGCCAGCCTGCGATCGTGCCGGTGGCGCTGATCTTCTGCTTCGACAACACGCTGCACTTCATCATGGCGCCGATGCTCATGGCGCTGGCCGGCGGCGGGCAGGAGCCCTGGCTCAAGGTGGCGTTCGGCGTCGTGCGCCGCGTTGTCACCCATCCTTTCATTATCGCCACCGTCGTCGGCGTCCTCGGCGCCATCTTCGAGGTGCGGCCGCCCGAGCCGCTGCAACGCCTGCTCGACTACCTCGCCAATGCGGCCGCGCCCTGCGCCCTTTTTGCCATGGGCGTTACGCTGGCGCTTCGGCCGCTGAAGCGCGTGCCCGCATCGCTCGGCTTCATCGTTCCGATCAAGCTGGTGGCGCACCCACTGATCGTGTGGGTGATGCTCGGATGGGCCGGAACCTTTCCGGAGGTGTGGGTTTTTGCCGCCGTGTTGCAGGCGTCGCTGCCTTCGGCAACGAACGTCTTCGTGATCGCGCAGCAGTACAAAGTGTGGGTGGAGCGCGCTTCGGCGACCGTGTTGCTGACCACGCTGTGTTCTGTCGTAACAGTGACCGGTGTGCTTTACCTGATGACCAACGGCCTGCTACCGGCCGACCCTTTCCCGTAAGGTCCGGCCGGCGGCGGATAATCCGCTGCCCGGCGCCATGCCTTCGCGCATGAACAACCCGCGAAGGGGCGGAAAAGCCGAGAGCATCGAAAGGCCGACACCGCGCGCGATTTGCGCCGGCAGCCAGGGCGACAACAGGGAGTGATTGAGCGCATGCACCGCGCCGGTACGCATCAGCACGTCGCTGCGCCGTGTGCGGTCATAGGCGGCAAGGATCGCCGGCGCGCCCGGATCGCCGCCCGCGGCAGGCAGGCAGGCGCCGAAATCGGCGACATCGCGCAAGCCGAGATTGAGGCCCTGCGCGCCGATCGGAGGAAAGGCGTGCGCCGCCTCGCCGACAAGCAACACACGGTCTTCGGCAAAACGCCGGGCAACCATGCCGGAAAGCGGCCAAAGCTGCACCGGCGCATCCACCTCGACCTTGCCGAGCATCGACTGCATGCGCTCCTCGATGATGCGCGACAGGGCAGCGGGATCGAGTGCGGCGAGTTCGCGCGCGCGGTGCGGCGTTTCCACCCAAACGAGGCTGCAGCGGTTGCCCGGCAACGGCACGGTGGTGAAGGGGCCGGTGACGGTGTGGAACTCGTTCGACGCATCGCCATGCGGGCGCTGGTGCGAAAAGCAGGTGACAAGGGCGGTCTGGGGATAAGACCATTCGACGGTATCGATGCGCGCGGCGATGCGGGTTGAAGATTTGCGTCCGTCGGCGGCGACAGCGAGTTGCGCTTCCACCGGCCCGGCATCCTCGATGCCGATCGTGACCGACCTGTCGCCAATACGCACCCACTCGGACTTCGCGATCACGCGCCGGATTCGCGGTTCGGCATCCACCGCCTGCGCCAGCGCGGCGTTCAACGCCGTGTTCGGCATGTTGTAGCCGAACGCCGTTTCGTCGATCTCGCTGGCGCGAAAGGTGGCCGGCGGGCTGCGCACCAGCCGGCCGGTCGCGTCGAGTATGCGCATCGTGCGCAGCGGTGCGACCGAACCTTGCAACGCCTGCCAGACGCCGTGCGCCTCAAGCCAGGCGATTGCCGGCATCATCAGCGCCGTGGTGCGCTGGTCGGGCCGCCTGTCGGGTGGGGAGACGATTGTGACATCGAAGCCGCGCGCCGCAGCCTCGAGCGCCGCGGCCATTCCTGCCGGGCCGCCGCCGATGACTGCAATGTCCGTCCCGTTCGCGTTTTGCTGCATGGTAGCCCTCTTGGAGTCCCCATCCAGAATAGTGCCGATCAATCCCGCGCGCATGGCCGCCATGCCGGACGCTTTGCCGCAGTCCGGGGCGGCCCGAAAAAGACGGTGAAACTTGTTATGGCGATGCCGTTATTGGCGCAATCCGGTCCGGCAGGGATTGGCAATCGCCGAGATTCCCGCATAGTCGGGTTCATGAAAAAACTGCCGCCCTTTCGCAAGAAGGTGACCTGGCCGCAGGCGCGTGCGTTCTCCGTGCACATCCTGACGGCCTCGGGCTCGTTTCTCGCCTTCGTGTCGCTGGTTGCCGCCAGCGAGGAGCGATGGACGGCGATGTGGCTTTGGCTCGGCCTCGCGCTGTTCGTCGACGGAATAGACGGGCCGATCGCGCGCAAGCTGGAGGTGCGCGAGGTCTTGCCGACCTGGTCAGGCGATCTGCTCGACAACATCATAGACTACGTGACCTATGTGCTGATCCCGGCATTCGCCCTCTATCAGAGCGGATTCATGGGCGAGGGGCTGTCGTTCCTCTCGGCGGCGCTGATCGTTGTCACCAGCGCGATCTACTATGCCGATACCGGCATGAAAACGAAGGAGAATTTCTTCAAAGGGTTCCCGGTGGTGTGGAACATGGTGGTGTTCACGCTGTTCGTGATCGAGCCGGGCGAGACGGCGGCGTTTGCGGTTGTCCTGATCTCGGCGGTATTGACCTTCCTGCCGTTGAACTTCCTCCATCCGGTGCGGGTGGCGCGTTTGCGCTGGCTGAACCTGCCGGTGTTCCTGGTCTGGTGCGCGCTCGGCGCGGTGGCGCTATTTTATGATTTGAACGCGCCGCTCTGGGTCACCATCGGGATTGCGGTAGCGGGGCTGTATCTTTCGCTGATCGGAATCGTGATGCAGGTTTTTCCGAAACTCGGGGCGCAGTGAAGGCTATTCAAGCCCCTCCAGCACCTCATCCGTATGCTCGCCAAGGCGCGGCGAGGGGCGCATATAGGCAAGCGGCGTTGCGCTCATGACGATCGGCGTGCGCACCGAGGGAATGGTGGTGCCGGCGGTGTCGGTAAGGTCCAGCCGCAGGCCGCGCGCGATCACCTGCGGGTCGGCGAACATGTCACCGATCGCATTGATCGGCCCGGCCGGCACATGGGCGGCCTCGCAGGCGGCAAGAAGATCGGCGCGGGAGAAACGCCGGGTTTCCGATTCGAGCAGGGGACGCAAAGCGGCGCGGTTGGCGACACGGGCGCGATTGGTCGCGAAGCGCTCCTCGTCAGCCAGATGCCTCATGTCCAAAATCGCACAGAGCTTGCGGAACTGCCCGTCATTGCCGACGGCGAGGATCAGGTGGCCGTCCGAGACCGGGACAACCTCGTAGGGCGCTATATTGGGATGGGCGTTGCCCATGCGGTTCGGGCTGGCGCCGGAGATGAGGAAGTTCAGGTTCTGGTTCGCCAGCACCGCAGCTTGCGAATCCAGCAGCGCCATGTCGATGTGCTGGCCTTCGCCGGTGGCGCGCGCGTGCATGAGCGCCGCCTGAATGGCGATGACGGAGTAGAGCCCGGTGAAGATGTCGGCGACGGCGACGCCGACCTTCTGCGGTTCGCGCTCCGGCTCGCCGGTGATCGACATCAACCCGCTCATGCCCTGGATGATATAGTCGTATCCGGCCTTGGCGGCATAAGGGCCGGTCTGGCCGAAGCCGGTGATCGAACAATAGACCAGACGCGGATTGATCGCGCGCAGGCTATCCCAATCGAGGCCGTACTTCTTCAAGCCGCCGGCCTTGAAATTCTCGATCAGCACATCGGCGGAAGCGGCGAGGCGGCGAACGGCGTCGGCGCCTTCGGGGATCGAAAAATCGATTGCGACCGACTTCTTGCCGCGATTGCAGGCGTGGAAATAGGCGGCCGACAGATCCGCGCCATCTGCTCCGGTAACGAAGGGCGGACCCCAGCCGCGCGTGTCGTCGCCGCCTTGCGGGTTCTCGATCTTGATGACTTCAGCGCCGAGATCGGCCAGTGTCTGCCCGGCCCAGGGGCCGGCAAGGATGCGCGCCAGTTCGATGACACGCACGCCGGCGAGCGGCGGCTGGCCGGGCGCAGGCGCCATGTCAGAGGGCATGGTCGTGCACCTTGCCGGTCTTGCGCGAGGCCAATCGCCGTTCGGCGAGCAGCTTGCGCTGGTAGCGGCCCTGCACGATCTCGACCAGCACCATGGTGACCAGCACGAAGTAGAAGGTGGTCTTCGACATCGCGTTCACGTCGAAGCCGAAGAAGGCGAGATGCGCCAGATGCCCGCCCTCGCTCATCAGCATGATGCCGACGAGCAGCAGCACGAACAGGCCGAGCACCTCGTACATTCGGTTGCGCGACAGGAAGGTGGCCACCGTATTGGCCATCGCCACCATCAGTACGCCGGATACGATGATCGCTGCCGTCATGACGATGAAGTTGTCCGTGAGCGCGACCGCCGACAGCACAGTGTCGAAGGAAAAGACAACGTTCATCGCAACGATCCAGAACAAGGCGACGCCCATGGAACGCGTTGCCTGCCGCTCCTCGCCATGTTCGAAATCGTGCACCGCGAGCATGTGGAAGATTTCCTTGATCGCAGTGTAGATCAGGAACACGCCGCCGGCGAGGACGATCAGCGCATGGCCCGACACCTCGCCCTCCACGAAGGGGGGGATGTGCAGAGTGAAAAACGGCTCCTGGAACGCGGCGATCAGCTGCAGCACAACGAAAAGCAGCACGATGCGCAGCACGATCGCCAGGATGATGCCAAGCTGGCGCACCCTTGCCTCGGCTTCTGCGCCGACCTTCTTTGCCTCAAGCGAAATGTAGAGCAGGTTGTCGAAGCCGAGCACGGTTTCGAGCGCGGTCAGCACCAGAAAGGTGGTGAGGTGCTCGAGCGTGAAAAGTTCCGCCAGCATGAATCGGTCTCCGTTCGCGTCTCGTTGCCGGAAAGACGCCTAGCAGAGCTTCCCGGCAAGGTCACGGGGCAACGGGCGATGTCGCGATGCGTTCCACCCATTCGGCGAAATCGGCCATCGCTTCGTCGCGATTGGTTTCGTTCAAGGTCTCGTGGCGAACGCCTTCGCGGATGCGGGTTGTGACATCGCCAAAACCGAGGCGCTTGAGCCGTGCTTCGAGATCGCGCACGGCCGTGGCGTTGGCAGTCGCGGGATCGGCTGTACCCCCGGTCAGGTGGAGCGGCAGGGTGCGGGGCAGGGTGGCGAGGTTGGCATCGCTCGCGCCTGCAAAAACCATATGCAGCACGGCCTGCCACATGCCGACCGAGGCGTCGAAGCCGCAAAGTGGATCGACGATGTACTTTTCGACTTCGGCAGCATCGCGCGACAGCCAGTCGAAATCGGTGCGGCGGTTGGGAATTTTCTTCGCCCAGTCGCGAAATGTGAGCGCCGGAAGCACGCGCGAGGGCACGTCGGAGCCGAGCCGCATGCGCTCGAAGGCAAGGATGGCTTGCGCGACGCGGCCGAGCAGCCCGGCGGTGAAATTCGTGTTCCAGATGGCCAGACCGGCGGCTTTCCAGGGGTGCGCGAGGGCATGGTTCAGCGCGATAAGCCCGCCCATCGAGTGGCCAAAGACGATTACTGGAACGCCGGGATGCCGCCGCGCGATCTCCGCATGCACCGCGTCGACATCGGCCAGCACCGCCGCGGCTGCGTCCTTCGCCGAGGCGCCGGCCTTGAAGCTGCCGGGTGGTGCGTCTGGCGCCGTGGTGCCGCCGTGGCCGCGATGATCGTGGGCGAAGGTCGCGATGCCGCGCGCCGCCAGGAATGCGGCGAAGCGCCCATAGCGGGCAGCGTGTTCTGCAAGGCCGTGATTGACCTGCACCACGGCTTTCGGCGCACCTTGCGGCGCGGTGGCGTAGAGGCACAGTGTTGCGCCTGAGGGGGAGGGGAGCGTTTCCACAGTCATTTTCGGTCTCACAGGCATAGTAGCGGAGCGAGTATCGCATACTGGATATCCCGGGCGGCGCATATGGGCCTTGCAAACCGAAGTGTCACGGATCTGACATGACATCGCGGTTGTAGGCGCGCGCATTTTCCCTTACAGGAGGTTGGGGCTTTCATCATACGGAGATTTCGTCATGTCTTCCGCGCTGCGCGCCCCGCTCTTGCTCGCCCTCTCGTCCGCGGCTGTGTTGTCTGCAGATACCGCCTTTGCAGAAGTGGCGCTGTCCGGTTACCTGATCGCCACCGATGCCTGTCCGGCGCCGCGAACGATCCGCAACCCTGTGAATCCGGGCGATGTGACCACGGAGACCGATCGCGCCTACCGGCTGGTCGGCAAGAACAAGGAAGCGGCGACCCACTATCTGGTCATTGTGCCGGGCGCCGACCCGGAACGGCGTTGGGTGGAGTTGCGGTGCGGCATCCATGTCGTCCCGTTCGCGGGGGGGCAGGCGCCGGAGCCGGGTGACGGCAATGGGCCGGAGCCCTCGCCTGTACCGGGCGGGCGGGCGGACTTCGTTCTGGCGGCAAGCTGGCAACCCGGCTTTTGCGAAACCAAACCGGGCAAGACAGAATGCGGCAATCAGACCGAGAGCCGGTTCGACGCCTCGAATTTTGCGCTGCACGGCCTGTGGCCGCAGCCGCGAGGCAACGAATACTGTCAGGTAACGCCCGGGGAGGCGGCCGCGGCGAAGGACAGGCGTTGGAGCGAACTCCCGGAGCTCATGCTTGACGCCGACACGCGCACCGAGCTCGACAAGGTGATGCCGGGCAGCCAGTCGCATCTCGACCGCTATGAGTGGATCAAGCACGGCACATGCTATGGCGATACTGTCGAAGAGTACTATTCGGATTCGCTAGCGGTGATGGCGGCGTTGAACGGGTCTGCAGTCCGCGAATTGTTCGCGTCCCGCATCGGGCAACAAGTGACGGTCGAGGAGATTCGCAACGCGTTCGACAACAGTTTCGGAGCAGGGGCGGGCGACCGGGTGACGGTCTCCTGCACGCGCGACGGCGGACGTCGGATCATCACCGAACTGCAAATCAATCTGACTGGCGAAATTGTCGACGCGGACAGCTTTGTGCAGAACCTGGTTGCCGCCCCGTCGCGAGACCCGGGTTGTCCGTCCGGAATCGTTGACGCGGTCGGCCTGCAATAATATCGCCTGCGCATGAGCAAGGAATCCGAACCGAAGCCTGACGCTGCGCCATTGGGCGAAGCCGGCGCGTCCAACCGCGCCGGCTTCGGCTTCATCCTCTTCCTGCTCGGCGTCGCTGTCGGCGCGCCGTTTGCGGTGTTCTTTCCCGATTTCCTGTCGGAGAACGGCCGCGGCATCGTGCTGCTCATCCTCGGCGCGATGCTGTTCGTTTTGCTGGTCTTTGCGGTCGTCTTCATCCTGCGCGAGCCGATCTGGCGCTTCATCTTCCGGCGCGGCGAGATCGAACTGGCGCGTTTCGCCGGGCCGCTGGCCGATGTGGCGCGCGCGGCAGCCGAAAAACGGGTGCCGGAGGCGACCGAAGCCGCCCGCACCTTCGCCGAGATCGCGCTTGCCCGCTATGCCTGGGTGACGACGCGGCGCTGGCTTGTCGCCTCGATCACCGGGCTGGTGGCGGCAATCGCCGCGCTCGCCGGTTCGGCGCTGCATTTCGAGCAGAACCGCTTGCTGCGTTATCAATCCGAACTGCTGACGGAGCAGAACGGCCGCATCGGCGAACAGAACCGCTTGCTGGAAGCGCAGATCGCGCTGACCGAGGCCGAGCGCAGCGCCTCGATCGTGCCGGAACTGCTGTCGATCGGCGAGAAACTCGGCGAGGAAACGTCGGCGCTGATGAAGGACGGGCGGCCGGGCGCGGTATTCTTTCTCAACGAGTTTTCCGACGCGCTGACCAATCGCATCATCGCCGCCACGCTGGCCGCACGCCCCTATCGCTACCTGCGTTCATCGGCGATCGACACCCGCGACAACAACACGATCACCCAAAGCGCGCTGGCGCGGCGCAACGACCTGCCGAGCGCGGTGACGAGCTCGCCGCTGGCGGCTTTTGGCGGCGCGCAGCGCACCGAACTGATCGACCGCGATCTTTCGCCGGAGCGCGGGCAGATCATTTCGATGCTGTACAATTCCGGCATCTACCAGACCGAGCGGCTGAGTTTTCGCGGCGCGGATTTCTCCTATGCTGAAGTCAGGCTGCCGACGGTCGGGCTGATGAGCTTTCGCCATGCGAGCCTGAATTTTGCCGATTTTTCCTGGTCGCGAATGAGGCAGGCGAATTTCGGCGCCGCTTTCCTGCAGCAGGCGCGTATGCGCAATGCGGTGGTCGACCGCTGCGACTTTGCCGGCATCGCCAGGGACAGGCTGGAGCCGCCTTACGCCAGCGACAACGCGCTCGACATGATGCACACGCAGATGGCTGGAGCGGATTTCACCCGCTCGGTCATCGCCGGTTCGACCTTCGCGGATGTTCAGGGGCTGGCGATGAACTTCGACGAAACCGTGGTGGCGCAAACGGATTTTTCACGCGCCTCCATCGCGGGTTCGACCTTTCGCGGCGCGATGATCATCGCCTCGAATTTCACCGGCACCGACTTGAAATCGGTCGATCTCGACGGCGCGATCGTGTTCGAATTCGATTTTCTCGACAAGCTGGCAAAAGACGCTGCCGCAGGCACCTTCGTGCGCGACCGCTTTGCGCTCGAGCCGGCAAATCCTGTCGAGGCGGCGAACCATCCCGGCTGGATCGAAATGGGAAACCACGTGCCGGAAGCGTTGTTTGACGGCCGGCAGGCCTGGCGGGTGAAACGGGTGGGAGAATTCAGGTAGGTCTGGGTTTGCCCGGCGCCTCGCAACGAGCCGCCGGGCGTTTCAATCACCAGGTCTGGCGCAGCTCCGAGTCGGTGACACCGGTCAGCGCGCGGGCGAGGATCACGTATTCGCGGCAACCCATGCCGCAGCGTTCCTTGATCTCGCCCAGTTGCGCCAGCGCATCGTCGCGACGGCCGGCGATGATCAGCGCCTCGCCCATGTAGGAGCGGGCCAGCGTGTAGCCGGGGTCGATCTCCAGCGCGCGGCGGTAATATGCGAGGCCGCCTTCGACATCGCCGGATTTGCGGGTGGCGTAGCCGAGATAATTGTAGACCTCGGCAGTCTGCGGCTGGCGGATCTGGCCAAGCAGCGTCAGCGCCTCGTCGTAGCGGCCGGCATAGGCAAATGCCTTGGCGTTTTGCAGCAGCTGGTCATCGTCGAGCGCCGAGGTCTTCTTGACGCATTTCTTGGTCGTGTTGTTGTAGGCTTCGCCCTTGGCGCATTTGGTGGCGTTGCTTTCGCCGCTGTCGGAACCGGCGGCGAGCGCCGGAGCGCTGAGCAGGGTGAGCGCCAGCACAGCCGGCGCGAACAGGGAAAGGGTACGGAGCATCTGCGTTTTCCTTGTCAGTTTCGAGCCGGGCAGGCAAAGGGAGACTAGCGAGGTTCGATGTCGCCTCCAAGACGATCACGCGAACGTGATTGCGATCGCATGGTTGCAGCCGGGACGGCGGCTCCAAAGAGCAACGTCTCTTGCGTCAGCCGAACAGCGCGAACGCCAACGCTATGACAATTGCGATGATCGTGGCGTAAAACGTGCCGGCAAAGCCGAACGCGCGGGCCGGTGCACCATGCGCATATCCGAGGCGAAACAGTACCCGGCAGATGGTGAACCAGACAGCAAGCGCGGGGATGAGTTGCAGCCAGTTCACCGGCAACAGCACCGCAAGCGCCATGTGCGCAATGAAAGCAAGCAAGAGTTGTTCGGTTGTGTTTTCAAGATAGGCGCGTCCGGCCATCAAGGCACGGTCGTCTGGCGGGTTGTCGCCATGGATTGCATGGGCATGGAAGAAACGATAACGCGCCAGCCATGCGATGCCGTAAAGCAGGGCAAGCAGCGGCAGCAATTGCCAGCGCAGGGCGAAAGCCAGCCGCGCGCCCGGTTCATCGGCGACCGTCGGCGCGGGGAAAACTCCGACGGAAAGCGCCACCACGCCAAACGACATCACGGCAGCGCCCGCCATCCCCCACGCCACGCCTTTCTGCTCGGTGCTTAACATCGTTTTGCGCCTCGTCTTTCGTTGCCTCGCGCGGGCAATTCGCCTAGAGCAACGGCAAATCATCCCGCAGTTTCGAGCATGGAGCAAGCGCAGCCATGGCGCGCCAGTTCATCTATCACATGAGCGGCCTCAACAAGGCTTATGGAACGAAGAAGGTTCTGGAGAACATCCACCTCTCGTTCTATCCCGACGCCAAGATCGGCATCCTGGGGCCGAACGGGGCGGGCAAATCGACTGTGCTGCGCATCATGGCCAGCATGGACAAGGAATTCACCGGCGAGGCCTGGCTCGCCGAAGGCGCGACCTCCGGCTACCTGCCGCAGGAGCCGCAGCTCGATCCGGCGCTGAACGTGATGGGCAATGTGATGGAGGGCGTGGCCGCCAAGAAGGCGATCCTCGACCGCTACAACGAACTGATGATGAACTACTCCGACGAGACGGCGGAAGAGGGCGCCAAGCTGCAGGACATCATCGACGCGCAGAACCTGTGGGATCTCGACGCCCAGGTGGAGATGGCGATGGAAGCCTTGCGCTGCCCGCCCGGCGACGCCACGATCGACAACCTTTCCGGCGGCGAGAAGCGCCGCGTGGCGCTGTGCCAGCTGCTGCTGCGCCAGCCCGACCTGCTGCTGCTGGACGAGCCGACCAACCATCTCGACGCCGAGACCATCGCCTGGCTGGAAAAGCACCTGCGCGAATATCCCGGCGCGGTGCTGATGGTGACCCACGACCGCTACTTCCTCGACAATGTCACGGGCTGGATCCTCGAACTCGACCGCGGCCGCGGCATCCCTTACGAGGGCAACTACACCGCCTACCTGAACGCCAAGGCCAAGCGCATGGCGCAGGAAGGCCGCGAGGAGGCCGCCCGCCAGAAGGCGCTGGCGCGCGAGAGCGAGTGGATCGCCGCTTCGCCGAAGGCGCGGCAGGCGAAATCCAAGGCGCGCATCAAGGCCTATGACGAACTGGTGAAGGCGGCGAACGACCGGCGGCCCGGCGAGGCGCAGATCATCATCCCGGCCGGCGAGCGGCTTGGCCAGAACGTCATCGACCTCGACGGCGTCTCGAAGGGCTACGGCGACCGCCTGCTGATCGACGAC
>CALMYO010000027.1 GCA_937873685.1 uncultured Paracoccaceae bacterium | reverse complement strand
AGCAATTCCGTCGCCGTTCAGAACCAGGCAGGCGCCATCGCCGATCGCGTAACCATCGCCAATGTGGCCGTCGGCAAGGTGGCGGTCGTAGGCTGCCGCCCGGTCCGGCTCGGTGGTGAAGTGCGGGCAGCAACTGCCCTCAAAGAGCCCGAGCCCCTTGAGCGGGCGATAGCCGGCGCCTGCGCCATCCCAAAGCGCGCTGTCGAACCAGCAGACCGCGCCGGCGCTGACGCCGCTCAGCAGAACGCCACGACGCGCCGCTTCGAGCAATAAATTATCGATCCCCGTCTCGCGCCAGCGCCGCAGCATCCGTTCGGTGTGGCCGCCGCCGATATAGATGGCGTCGAGACCGGTCAACCAGTCCTGCGCTTCGCCCGCCGTCGCCGCCATCGGCAGATGACGCAAATCGGCGCCGAGTTCGCCGAAACGGCGCCTGACCCGCTCCAGTCGTTCGGGATTGTCGTCATTTGCCATGCCGACATATCCCACCCGCGGCGCAGGCCGAAGGCGCGCCATCATGAAGGTTTCAAGCTGCGGATCGAGGCCATGCGTCACCCCGCCACCGCCAAAGAGAACCGCCCGGATTCCTGCTGACATCATGCAGAACCCATGATCTGGCTTCACCCGCCGATGCAAGCTTCTTCGAAACGGGCGCCTGAACTGTCTTCGGGACGTCCTCTGCCGGGCGCGCCTTGGCGCGGCGTCCTTTGGACAAAAAAAACTTTATCCATGCTTCGGCTTTTTGTCGCTTGTCACTGACCGCCGGTTACGAGGAGCATCGAAGCCAAATGGCAGGATTGGCGACCCGCGCGCCTGCTTTGTTGAACAAGGGAGGAACAACAAATGAAGCAACTACTTGCCTCGGTCTGCGCAGCCACACTTGTTTTGACCGGCTCCGCATTTGCCGAGCCGAAGGGCACATTCCGCCAGGCGCATGAATACGGATCTGGCGACAAGTCCAGCCTCGATCCGATTTCAAAGGGCCGCGTTTTCCAGATCACCGAAAAGCTGATGAGCCGGCTGGTGCGTCCGGACATGGGAGGCAAGCCATCGCCCGACCTGGCGGTGAAGTGGGAATCCAACGCCGACGCCACCGAATGGACGCTGCAACTGCGCGAAGGCGTCAAGTTCCATGACGGTAGCGACTTCGATTCCGCCGATGTCGTGTATTCGCTAAACCGCGTCCTTGATCCCAACAGCGACAGCCCGGCGCGCTCGGCCGTAAAGATGATCACCAATGTCGAGGCCATGGACACCAGAACCGTCAGGCTGACGCTCGACACGCCGTTCGCCGACATGCCGTTGCAATTGATGGATTACCGGTTGCGCATGTTGCCCGAGGGATCGGGAGACACGATCGCGCAAACCGGCATCGGCACCGGCCCCTTCAAGCTGGAGAAGCTCGATCTTGGAGGCACCACAGTTCTGGTCGCCAACAACGAATACTTCGCCGGCGCGCCTGGCGTGGAACGGATGGAAATCATCGCCATTCCTGATGCGCAGGCGCGGCTTCAGGCGCTGCTCGGCGGACAGATCGACATGGAAAGCGGCGTCACCCCGCAGCAGCGGCCGATGTTCGCCGCTTCCGGCAAATTCAACATTCAGGAGGTACCGACAGGAAACTGGCGCGGCATCGTGTTCCGGACCGATGCGGAGCCGTTTACAGATGTGCGGGTTCGCAAGGCGATGCGTCTTGCCGCGGACCGGGCTGCGCTGCTCGCACTCGTCGAAGGCGGCAACGGCGCCATCGCTTGCGACCATCCGGTCGGGCCGGCGGACCAGTATCGCGCCCAGCAGGACTGTCCGCAAGACATTGAAGGCGCCAAGGCATTGCTGGCCGAAGCCGGATTTGCGGACGGCATCGACGTGCAGGTCAACGTCTCGACGGTGGAGGCCACCTGGCCGACTCTGGCGGAAGCCTATCAGGCTCAGGCCGCAGCGGCCGGCATTCGCGTCGCCATCAATCAGGTTCCCTCTGACGGCTACTGGTCCGAGGTCTGGATGAAGAAGGACGTCACAATGACCCGCTGGAACGAACGGCCGGCGGATCAGGCGCTGCACGAAATCTATCTGTCGACCGCGAAGTGGAACGAAAGCTATTACAAGGACGAAGCTTTCGACGCCCTGCTCGCCGAAGCGCGCAGGGAACTCGATTTCGACAAACGCAAGGCGATCTACGTCAAGGCGCAAGATCATCTTCTGGAGACTGCGGGCACACTGATCCCCTACCACGTCACACGGTTGATGGCCTCGTCATCGCGGGTAAAGAACCTTGACCCGGTCGAGAACATGGCGATCCGCTGGTATAAGATCACCGTGGACGAATGAGCCGTTTGCTGCTCAAGAGCCGGGGCGGGCAATTGACGTCCCGGCGCCTTTCTCGGTGATCTGAATGTTGCGGCTGGTTTTCAGGCGTCTTGGTCTGGGCGCAATCACGGTCGGACTGGTTTCGCTCATCATCTTTGCCGGCGTGGAAATCCTGCCCGGCGACGCCTGCACCGCGTTCCTGGAACGCGAGGCCCAGGGAAAGCTGCTGGAAAACTGCCGCAACGACCTCGGGCTGAACCGTCCTGCCCATGCGCGCTACCTTGAATGGGCGTCCGGGGCGCTGAGAGGCGATCTCGGACTTTCCGCCAACGGGCACAAGCCCATCGCCGAACTCGTCGGATACAGGCTTCGCAACACATTGCTGCTTGCGTTCTGCTCCATGCTGGCGGGCATTCCCCTGGCGCTCTTTCTCGGCGTGGTTGCTGCGCTTTGGCGTGACCGTCTGCCGGATCTGGCGATTTCCACGGTAGCGATCGCGGCGATGACGATTCCCGAGTTCGTTTCTGCAACGATACTGATCCTGGTCTTTTCGATCTGGCTTGGCTGGATCCCTGGCATCGTGCTGACGCCGGCCGATGCGTCGATCGCGGATTTCTTCCCGGCCGTCCTGCTGCCGGTGATGGTGCTTACCTTTGTGATGACTGCGCATATCCTGCGCACCGTGCGCTCCTCGGTAATTGAGGCGATGGCGTCCGACTATGCGCAAATGGCAGCCTTGAAGGGCGTGCCCTACTGGCGGATCGTCTTTCGCCATGTCCTGCCGAACGCCCTGCTGCCTGCCATAAACGTCGTGGCTCTCACGATCGCCTGGCTTCTTGGCGGCGTCGTCGTCATCGAGACCGTGTTCAACTACCCCGGCCTTGGTCGCATGATGATCGACTCGATTTCCGACCGGGACCTGCCGGTTACCCAGGCGATCGCGCTGATCATTGCGTCGGTTTATGTCGGCGTCAATCTCGCCGCCGACCTGTTGACGATGATCGCCAATCCTCGTTTGCGCACGCTTCACATGAGGAAGGGCTGATGACAGCCGCGACTTATGCCGCGCGCCCATCCCTGTTCGCCCGCGTCACCGCGGTTCTTGGCGAAATCCTCGCCCGGCCTTCCGGCGCGACAGGGCTGGCGCTTGTCGCCCTCCACCTTTTCCTGGCCATCTTCAGCCCCTTGCTCGCGCCTTATGATTACAGGGCCGTGGACGCCAACCTGATGTTGAACGGCCCCTCGGCCGCGCACTGGCTTGGTACGGATCATCTGGGCCGCGACACGTTGAGCCGGACCCTGCTTGGGGGCCGCGAGGCAATTCTTGTAACCGCGATCGCCACCCCGCTTGCAGTGCTCTGGGGCGGGTTCGCCGGCATTTTCTTCGGCCTTGTCGGGGGCCGAACCGACGATGTGCTGATGCGTGTGGTGGACGCCTTTCTGGCGCTGCCATGGATCCTCAAGATGCTGGTGCTGATCGTGACTTTTGGCGCGGGGATCGAGGTTCTGATACCAACGCTCGCCTTCTTCTACGGCATTCCGGTAATCCGCGTGGCGCGCGCCGCGACCCATGATGTCGTTGCCCGCGACTTCGTTCAGGCCGCGAGGGCGCGCGGCCACGGCGCCGCGACCATCATCTGGCGAGAACTCCTGCCAAATGTCCGCGATGCGCTTCTTGTGGAGGGCGCCATGCGCTGGTCTTGGATGCTCTTGGCGTTCTCGTCCCTGTCCTTCCTCGGATTTGGCGTCTCGCCGCCAACGCCCGACTGGGGGCTGATGATCGCCGATGCCCGCGGGTTCATGTCATTTGCGCCACATGGCGTGCTGGCGCCGGTTGTCGCCCTGTCTTCACTGATCATCGGCATCAATCTGACCGCCGATGCGCTTGCCAAGGCGCTCGGCATCGACCGGTCGCAGAAGGCGCCGTTATGATGAAGGGCGCGGAGACGAACGACCCTATAATCCGGGTCAGCGAACTATCGGTGGGATTCACGAGCCGTGCGGGACATACGATTCCGGTCCTACGAGACGTCGACCTTGCTGTTTTTTCCGGTCAGAGCATCGGTCTTGTCGGCGAGAGCGGTTCAGGCAAATCGACGCTGGCGCTTGCAATGCTGGGATACATGAAGCGGGGATTGCGGTTGATCCGCGGCGAGGCGCGTTTTGCCGGTTCCGACATGTTTGCAATGACCGGGAGGGAACTGGAGGCGATCCGGGGCGGCCGCCTTGCCCTCATCCCCCAGAATTCGGGCCAGTCGTTGACTCCGTCACTGAGGGTTGGCGCGCAACTCTCCGAAGCGCTGGAACTGCATACGGCTTTGGCGGAAAGTGAGCGTGAGGCTCGTATCGTGCGGCTGCTCGAACAGGTGCGGCTGCCGGACCCGGCCGAAATCGCCCGGCGATACCCCCACGAATTGTCCGGAGGCCAGCAACAACGCGTCGCGATCGCAATGGCGCTGGCGGCCGAGCCGGAAGCGCTCATTTTGGATGAGCCGACGACCGGTCTCGATGTCACGACCCAGGCGCACATCCTCGAACTGCTGCGTGACCTTGCATCGAAGGCCGGCATGGCCATGGTGTATGTCAGCCATGACCTTGGGGCGATCGCGCGCGTCTGCGATCGTGTTGTCGTCATGTATGCGGGCGAGGTGGTTCTGGAGGGATGGGCGCGCGAGGTGCTGCGTGATCCGGCGCACCCATATGCGCGCGGCCTGCTGGCGTCGATCCCGAAGCTCAAGGATCCGCGTCTGCCGACAGCGCTCGAAGGTCGTCCTCCGGCCCCTGGGCAGGCGGGCCGCGGTTGCGCCTTCGTCGCACGTTGCGCCATCGCCGCCGACAAATGCCGCATAACGCGTCCCGAGCTTGTCCTTCTGCCTTCGGGCGCCCGTGTGCGATGCCATTTTCCGGAGCGTGTCGGCGATCTCCCCTTGTGCTCCACTGGCGCATACGCGGTGCGCGAGATGGCGCAAGACGTGATCCTGTCGCTGGGCGATCTGTCGATCACCTATGCGCGTACGGGCCTCCTCGACCAGGTTCTCGGCCGCAAGCCCGTGATGACGCCTACGGTCGAAGGGATCAGTATCGAACTGGCGCGAGGCGAGACGCTCGGACTCGTCGGGGAAAGTGGTTCGGGAAAATCCACCATTCTCAAAACCGTGGCGGGGCTGATGAAGCCTGCGGGCGGGCGCATTGAACTGGCCGGCTCGGGCCCTCTGCCGCCGCTGGTGGAGAACCGTCGCCCTGACCAGCTACGTCGGATCCAATTGATCTTCCAGAATCCCGACGAGAGCCTCAATCCCCGCCAGACGATCGCAGAGATCATCGCCCAACCGTTGAAGCTCTATTTCGGAATGGCGGGCGAGGCGCTACGCCAACGGACCGAGGAGTTGCTTGAGAGCGTTCGCCTTGGCGTCCATTACATGGAGCGGTTGCCAAGCCAGCTTTCGGGCGGCGAGAAGCAACGGGTAGCGATTGCCCGCGCATTTGCCGCACAGCCGGATCTCGTGCTGTGCGACGAGGTGACTTCCGCTCTTGACGTCTCCGTCCAGGCGGCGGTGCTTGATCTCCTGGACCGGCTGCGCCGCAACCGCAACACAACCTATGTATTCGTCAGTCACGACCTTGCGGTAGTACGCGCGCTTTCGGATCGCGTCGCCGTTCTTTATCAGGGCCGTTTGTGCGAAATCGGGCCGGCTGCCGCTGTCTATTCCGCCCCTTCTCATCCCTATACGCAAGTTCTACTCGGCGCCGTTTTGGAACCGGGCCCGGGCCCCGCGCCCCCCCAGGCGGCGGCCGACGTCGTCGAACTCTCTCCACCGGCGACGGGCTGCGCCTTTCAACGCCGCTGCCCCAAACGGATCGGTCCGCTGTGCGATTCCGACGCGCCGCCCTGGCGCTCCGGCGCCGACGGCCACTCCATTCGCTGCCACATCCCCTGGCAAGAGTTGTAAAGCCGCGGCCCCAAGGCAAAGGGAAGCTTCGGGTGCAGCAACGCACCGGGTCTCGCCTGCTCAACGTCTGCGCTTATCCACTGAAGCACCGTTCGATGGAACGCCATCGATTAGAAGGTTGTTCGAACAATGCTCTGATTTGCGGCGGTCGGAATGATCTCGCCCGTCTACACGGTGACAAGTGGCGCCCGTGTTGAGCGGCGCGGTATGACCTTGAAGCCGAGGTCGACAATCTTCTGGCGCGGCGGACGCCCCTCGATCGCATCGATCAGCATGGAGAGCGCCTGCTCGCCCATCTCTTCCCGCCAGGTGTGGACGCTGGTCAGCGACGGTTCTGCCGCCGCCGCGATCTCGAAATCGTTGAAGCCGATGACGCCAAGGCGTTCCGGCACGTCGATCCGCCGGCGCCGCGCCTCGAACAGCGCGCCGATCGCCAGATCGTCGTTGTTGCAAAAGACCAGATCGGTCTCGGGCGCGCGTTCCAGCAGTTCTGTCAGGAGCGCGGCCCCGACAGAATAGGACGAGGCGGCAGGGGTGGTGACGACGCGCCGCTCGTCAAATGCGCCGGCTGCCAATGCGGCTTCGCGAAACCCTGCGAAACGGCGTTGTGTGCGCGGGTCCATCCGTGCGCCAAGAAAGCCGAGCGCGCGATAGCCACAGGCAATTGCATGGCGGGCGGCGGCGCCGGCGGCGTCATAATGGGAGAAGCCAACCAGCATGTCGACGGGATCGGCCCCGGTTTCCATGATCTGGACGACCGGGCAGGGCGCCGCTTCCAGCATGGCGCGTGCGGCTGGCGACTGGTCGGTTCCCGCCACGATCAGACCCGCCGGTTTCTGGCTCAGGAAAAGGCGAAGCAGGTTTTCTTCCGCCAGCGTGGAATAACGCGTGTTGGCAAGCTGCAGCAGGTAACCGGTGCGGTCGATCCCGTCATAGATGGCGCGCAGAACGTCGGAAAACACATGATTGGTGACCGACGGGATCAGCGCGCCGATGATGTTGGTGCGTTGCGAGGCAAGCGCCCGCGCCGCGGGGTCGGGCATGTAGCCGAGAGCCGCGACCGCTTCGCCGATGCGCTCGCGAAGAAGCGGCGAAACCTTGTGCGGCTGGCGCAGTGCGCGAGAAACGGTGATTGCGCTAACACCCGCAGCGTCTGCAACATCGCTTAACGTAACCCGTTCAGGATTATGGATTTTCCCCAATCTTCCTCTCCCGCGACGTGCGCAACCGGTGGCCATCGCTTGACAAATGTTAGCGCTGTCATTTATCCCGTCAAGCAACGAGACCGATGCGCAACAAGAATGTGTCGGCGGGAGGAAATCGTGAGCGGGGGGATTGTCCTGGTGATGGGCGTCTGCGGGACGGGCAAGACCACAGTTGCGAAAGCGCTGGCGCAGGCGTCTGGTGCGGCTTTCATCGAGGCTGACGACCTTCATCCGCAAAGCAATGTCGAGCGCATGGCCTCCGGCATTCCGCTCACCGACACGGAGCGTTGGCCGTGGCTGGAGCGCATCTGCGACGCCGCGAGCGAAAAGCGCGATGCGGGCCGCGACGTGGTGATCGCCTGTTCGGCGCTCAAGATGCGTTACCGTGACCTGATGCGTTCACGGCTCGGTGATATCGCGATCGTTCATCTCACGGGCGATCTGGAGACGATCCGGCGTAGGATGGCGTCCCGAAAGGGCCATTTCATGCCGCCGACCCTGCTGCAAAGCCAGTTGGCGGATCTGGAGGCGCCGGGCGAAGGCGAGCACGCTTTCCCCGTCGACATCGACCAGCCGGTCGACGCCATCGTTTCGGCGGCTGCAGCCTGGACGTGGGGGCAAGGGCATTCTTCGCAGTCGCGGCGAGCCCATGCGCCATGAGCACCTGTTTTTTCGCGCCGAGCCTTTACCGGCGCGCCTCATTCCGTCACACTTCGCATGGCGCATGCGCCCGGAGTGTTACGGTTCACCGGCTTCGGCCAACGCATCGACCTTGAAAGGGAGGAACTGCACATGAAATCCATCACCACGACATTGCTGGCGACAGCCACGGCCGCATTGCTGGCCGGGACCGCGTTTGCGCAGGAAACGACGCTGCGCATCCAGACCCACTACGGCCCGGAAACGCTTTCCGGAAAGAACGCTGCGATGTTCGTCGACGACATCCAGACGATGTCGAACGGCGAGATCAAGGTCGAGATGTTCTATTCGTCCTCGGTCGTGAAATCGGTCGAAACCTTCGACGCGGCGGCTACCGGCATCCTCGATTGCGACATGACCGGCGGCGCCTACCAGACCGGCAAGAACCCGGCCTTCCAGTTTGTCGGCGACATCATGGGCGGCTACGACACGCCGTACCAGCAGTTGTCCTGGCTGCTGCTCGGCGGCGGCATGGAAGCGGCGCAGAAGCTTTACAACGCCTATGACATGCAGCTTATCGGCTGGTGGGTTGTCGGGCAGGAGGCGCTTTCGTCCACGAAGCCGATCGCAAGCCCGGCCGACTTCAAGGACTGGAAGTTCCGTTCGCCTCCGGGAATGGAAACCAAGATCTTCGAAAAGCTTGGCGCCAGCCCGATCGTGATGGACTTCACGGAAGTGTTCACCGCGCTCGAGACTAAGATCATCGACGGCGCCGACGCCTCGATCCTTGCCAACAACAAGGGCATGGGCCTCTACGACATCGCCAAGCACGCCACCTATCCCGGCTTCCACTCCATGCCGTCGGACCATCTGGCCTGCAACAAGGCGAAGTGGGACGCGATGCCGGCGCATCATCGCCGCATCATGGAAGTGGCGATGGAAAAGCTTGGCCTGCGCCAGGCGATGGGCGGCGACAAGGCGAACGCCGAAGCAGCCGCCGAATTGAAAGCCGCTGGCGTGAACATCTACGACTGGTCCCCGGCAGATCGCGCAGCGTTCCGCAAGGCAGCGCAGCAGACCTGGCCGGAATTCGCCACGACGCCGGAGGCCAAGGCGCTCGTCGAGGCGCACATGGGTTACCTGAAGACCCTCGGTCTTGTTGCCGAGTAAGCCGGGAACAGGATGAAAATGGGCGCGGCGCGTCGCAATGGCGCGCCGCACCTGTCTTGCCGGCTGCTTGAGGCAGTCGCGCGGTCGTGCAGGAGGGCGTGATGTCGCGTGAAAAGATCGGCACACCGATCGAGTGGCTTTGGCCGCTGGCGTTCTGCCTGTGCTTTGGCTGGACGGTCTGGCACGGGCCGGCCTACATCCTCGATTTCGGCCCCGAGAACCAGCAGCTCGTTGCGCAATACGAGCGCTCCGACATCACGCCTGCGATGGCGCCGCTGTTCGGCATCGCAGGTGATGTCGTCGATTATCTCGCGATTCTTGCCTCGCCGATCCTGTTCGTGATCGGTGTGCTTTCGGTGCGCGAAGCGCCGATGGAATACAAGGACGGCAGCCGCTTCGACAAGTTCGCGGTGTTTGTCGGACGCATCACCATGATCCTGATCGTGCTGTTGACATGCGTAATGCTTTACGAGGTCATGATGCGCTACGTGTTCGAGCGCCCGACGATCTGGGCGAACGAACTGTCGCTGTGGCTTGCCGGATTCGTTTTTCTCGGCGCCGGGCTTTACGCCATGCAGCAGCGCAGCCACATCCGGATCTATCTCCTGTATGACATATGTCCGCGCTGGCTGCAGCGCGTGTTCGACATCATTTCCACAGCGCTGATCGTGCTGTTTGCGCTGGCGTTGTTCTATGGCGGCTATGGCGAGGCCTTCGCCAAGTTCATGCGCTGGGAGACTTTCGGCACTGCCTTCGATCCGCCGATTCCGGCGACGCTGAAGATGATGGTGCTGCTGATGGTCGCACTCGTCGCGCTGCAGTCGGTCATCAACCTTGTCACCGACTGGAACGCGGCGCCGGTGGTTCACTCCGCAGCCGACGATATCGACGCCGACGAACTGGAAAAACTGCGCGCCCAGCTTGCCAAGGAAAGCGGCGATGGCGCGGCGCCGGCATATGGGGCCACAACGGGCAAGGGCGGGCAGGGCTGATGGACGTCGGAACGATTTCGCTTGTGCTGCTGGTCAGCCTGATCGGCCTGCTCGCCATCGGCATGCCGCTTGGCCTCGCCTCGGCCATCCTTGCCGTGCTGACGCTGGTGATGAAGTTCGAGCCGCAACTGCTGTGGGCGCCGTGGACCTTTGGCGAAGGCATACTGACCGGCCGGCCGGGCTCTGGTCCGCTCAACATCCTGGCGCAGAAGATCTACGGCCTGCTGACCGACTACGTGCTGATCTCGATACCCTTGTTCATCTTCATGGCGGCGCTGCTGGAGCGATCCGGCATCGCGGCCTCGATGTACTCCTCGCTGAACGTGTGGCTGAATCGCACGCGCGGCGGCATCGCCATCGTCAACTCCATCATGGCGGCGGTCAAGGCGGGGCTGGGCGGCCTCAACCGCGGGG
>CALMYO010000026.1 GCA_937873685.1 uncultured Paracoccaceae bacterium | reverse complement strand
GTCCACCGCCTCGACCACCGCCACAAGTCCGAGACCGTCCATGACGGCCTGCTCTGCGCGGCGCTGGACGCCGCCGGCGCCCGCCTGGTCACCGGCGGCGAGGACGGCAAGGTGCGCGCCGTCTCGCGCGACGGCACGGTCGAGGACCTCGGCGCCGTCGAGCGCAAATGGGTCACGTCCGTCGCCGCCGGCCCGCAGCCAGGCGGTTGCGGCGACACGAACCGGCTCGTCGGCGCGCAACGCCCGCCATGTCCCGCCATCGGCGATTTCGGCATTGTGGATCCGCTTGCCGGTTGGCGCGGAAGGATTGTAGCCGAAGCGCAACCCGGCCACCTGCGGAAAGCGCCCCTCGGCGGCTTCCGTCCCGCCTACGCCGTTTTCGAGCGCGGCGACAACATCGCCGCCGCTCAAGGTAAACACCGCCAGTTCGTGCTGGCGCGGCAGCACGGCCAGCACATCGCCCGCTGTGATCGCGCCAGCGTCGAACGAGGCGCGGATCGCGCCGGCATTGATCAGCGCCACCTGCGCGCCATGACGCTTCGCAGCATCCAGCACAGCGTCGGCGACGAGCGATCCCATCGGGCAATCACTGTAGCGGCAGGTTTCACGGTCACCGGCAATCGGCAGCGCCGCAACGGCGATTTCGGTGCGCTTCCGCGTCTCGACCGCCTCGGCGAAGCCGGCGATGCGCACGCGCATTCCCGCGTCCGGTGTGAGCGAGGCGTCCAATACATGCAGTTGACCATCGGCTACCTCCAAGCCTCCGGCATCGTCGAAAGTGAGCGACAGTTCGCCTAGTCGGGTGGCGTAGGCATGTGCCTGGACGATCGGAACACGGGCGCCGTCCACGCCGTCCGCCCAGACCGGATAAGCCGATGCCGCATTGGATTGGCTGTTGGCGAAAGGCGCGTGGTCGAATCCGCCGACAATGGCGTCGATGCCGGGAACGACAGCGGCAATCTTCCGGTCGCGCGCCAGTCCGGCATGGGAAAGCACGATGATCCGGTTCACGCCATCGGCTGAAATCCTTGCGGTCTGGTCTCGCAATGCAGCGATCTCGTCGGCGACAAGAATGTCGGCGCCCGTGTTCACCAGCCGGTCGGCCATGGGCGTGAGCACAGCGATCACTGCCACGCGTTCGCCGCCGAAATCCTTGACAATGGCTGGCGCCGGTCCGCCCGCAAGAGGCGAGGATGCGCCGGCCAGCACATTGGCCGAAATCACGGCAAACGGCGCGGCTTCGATGAATTCCTCCAGCGCCTGCGATCCGCGATCAAGCTCGTACAAGCCGATCGCCATGGCGTCGAGGCCGAGCGCGCCAAGGAGCGCAGCATGTTGTTGCACCGAAAGCGCGCGATCGTAGACCGAACCGGAGAAGTGATCCCCCGCATGCAGGGTCAGCACGGGAACGCCGGCTGCGGACAGCGCGCGGCGGCGTTCGTCCAGTTTCGTCTTCAGCCGCGCGAATCCGCCCACGCACCGGCCTGCCGCATCGTCAGCGGCGGCGCATGAGGCGTTGAAGGCGTTGACCGGTTCAAGCCGCGCATGCGTGTCGTTGACATGCAGGATCGCAAGCGTGAAATCCGCCCGCGCCACACCGGCGCCGGCCATCGCGAGGCAAACCAAGAACAGAGACGCAAGCATGCGACGCGAGCGCATCACCTGTTTTTTTCGTTTCGACGTCAAACCCCGATCCCTTCAACTGGTGTAGTCGCGTTCGTCGGCGATGACCTTGCCGTCGTTCGGCAGGCTGCCCGGTGAAACGACCTCCACCGCGCCGCTGAGCTTGGTGATGTCGCGCAGGCTCGCCGCGATAACCTGCGCATCGAGCACTTGCGCCGCCTCCACCCGCAGCGTCATCGCATCGGACGCGCCGTCGCGCGAAACGACGAGTCGCGCCCGGCCGATCTGCGGATGGCGTTTCGCCAGTTCGGCGATCTGCTTTGGATCGACAAACATGCCTTTCACCTTTGTGCGCTGGTCGGCGCGGCCCATCCAGCCCTTGATGCGCCGGTTAGTCCGCCCGCAAGTCGAGACGCCGTCCATGAAGGCCGAGAGGTCGCCCGTGCCGAGGCGCACCAGCGGATAGGCGGGGTTGAACGACGTGACCACCACCTCGCCCACTTCGCCGTCGGCGACGGGATCGTTCGTGCCCGGGCGAACAATCTCGAGGATCAGCCCTTCGTTGACGATCATGCCGGGGTTCGGCGCACCATCGGCGCCGGCGCTCTCGTAGGCGATGACGCCGAACTCCGCCGTCGCATAGCATTGCAGAACGGCGACGCCGCGCGACGCGTATTCCGCGCGCAGCGACGGGAACAGCGCGCCGCCGGACACCAGCGCATGACGGAAGCAGGAAAGATCCCGGCCGCGCTCCGCCGCATGGTCGAGCATGATCTTGAGGAAATCCGGCGTGCCGACATAGGCCGACGGCTTCAGCGCCGCCGCAGCGTCGACCTGCATCTCGGTATTGCCGACGCCGGCAGGGAACACCGTACAGCCGAGCGCGCGCGCGCCCTCGTCGAGAATGTAGCCGCCGGGCGTCATGTGATGGGAAAACGCGTTGTGGACGATGTCGCCGGCGCGGATGCCGGCCGCAAACAGCGCGCGCGCCGCCCCCCAGGGGTCGGGACCGGGCGCCTGCGGTTCGAAGATCGGCCCCGGCGAGAGAAACACGCGCGCGCCCTTCAGCAGCGCTGTATCGGCAAATCCGCCAAAGGGCGGATTGGCCGCCTGCATCTCCATCAATTCGGCCTTGCGCAACACCGGCAGGCTGGCGAGCGCGGCGCTGCTGTTGATCGTCGAAAGGTCATGGCCCTCCAGCCACTGGCGAAGGCCCGGCGCGACAGCCGCAGCGTGCGCGAGAAATCGCGGCAATTCGGCGAACAGGGCGGCCTCTCGGGCGGCCGGATCGCGTGTTTCATCGGCGTCGTGGTGCGCGCTCATCGGAATCTCTCCCATCCTGCTGCGGAAGGTGGCCGAATGCAGCGGGCAAGGTCAAGCGAAACTGCCGTGACAGCCGCCATGTGCGGCGAATGCGGCATTGCGCCTTGCCGTTTCGCCGCCCTGCCGTTACATCCGCCCGTCCAATCGGGTCACCCCATGTCCTGTCTTCTCGGTATCGATACCGGCGGCACCTACACGGACGCCGTCATCGTCGACGACGCCACCCAGACCGTCATCGCCAAGGCGAAGGCGCTGACGACGCGCCATGATCTCGCGGTCGGCCTCGGCGCGGCGGCCGGTCGCGTCATCGCGGCGTCGGCAATGGCGCCCGATGCGGTGAAACTCGTCTCGATATCCACCACGCTCGCCACCAATGCGCTGGTCGAAGGGCAGGGCGGGCGCGTCGCCCTTGTCATGATCGGCTTTTCCCCGTCGGACCTGAAGCGCGCCGATTTGCAAACGGCGCTCCGCGGCGACCCCGTCGTCTTCTTGCCCGGCGGGCATGACGTGCATGGCCGCGAACAGGCGGGGTTGGAAATTGCGCCGCTCGTGGAACAGCTTTCCACGCTTGCCACTACTGTCACCGGCTTTGCGGTGGCCGGATATTTTGCGGTGCGCAATCCGGAGCACGAGACGTCCGTGCGCGACCTGATCGCGGCGCAAACCGGCCTGCCGGTCACCTGCAGCCATGAATTGTCGTCGAAGCTCGACGGGCCACGCCGCGCGCTGACGACGGTGCTCAATGCCCGCCTCGTCGGCGCGATCGGCCGGCTGATCGAGGCGGCCGAGCGATGGATGGAGGGAGCCGGCATCCGCGCGCCGCTGATGGTGGTGCGAGGCGACGGCGCGCTGGTGTCCGCCGCCTTCGCCCGCCTCCGCCCGATCGAAACGATACTCTCCGGACCGGCCGCGAGCCTCGTCGGCGCGCGCTACCTCACCGGTGCGGACAACGCCATAGTCTCCGACATCGGCGGGACCACGACCGACGTCGCGATCCTGCAGGACGGACGTCCGCGCATCGACGAGAACGGCGCGACTGTCGGCGGCTGGCGCACCATGGTCGATGCGGTGGCCATGCGCACCTTCGGCCTTGGCGGCGATTCGGAGGTCGGCATCGAGGAAGGCGCGCTCGATCCGCAGATCACGCTCGGACCGCGCCGGCTGATGCCGCTGTCGCTTGCCGCCGCCGAGCATGGTGACGCCGTGATCGTCGAACTCGAACGCCAGTTGCGCGCGCCGTTTGCCGGCCGCAACGACGGGCGTTTCGCGTTGCGCACGGGCCTGCCCGACCGCTACGCTGCGGGACTGGCGCGCCAGGAGGCCGAACTCTATGCGCTGATCGGCGCAACGCCCCTGCCGCTCGACCGGCTGGTCACCTCGACCGCGCAGGTCGCGACGCTGAACCGCCTGGTGGCGCGCGGCCTGGCGCATGTCGCCGGCTTCACGCCGTCGGACGCGCAGCATGTGCTCGGCCGCTTCACCCACTGGAACATCGAGGCGGCGCGGTTGGGCGCAGAACTGTTTGCGCGCCGCAAGGACGGTTTCGGCCAGCCGATCGCGCCAGGCGCCGAGGCGGTGAGCGCTCGCGTCGCAGAGCGGCTGGAATGGTTGTCTGCCGAGCGCGTACTGGAAACCGCGCTGGCCGAGGATGGCGCCGATCCGGCGCTGGCGGTGAGCGCTCCGGCGGCCGCAGCCTTACGCCGCCGTGGCGGCATCGTGCGTTTCGCGCTCTCGCTCGATCGGCCGGTGATCGGGCTTGGCGCCGGCGCGGCCACTGTCTATCCGGGCGTCGGCCGCCTGCTCGATGCGCAGGCGCTGGTGCCCGAACATGCCGATGTCGCCAACGCGGTTGGCGCAGTTGTCGGCCAGGTTCGCGTCGAGGTGAGCGCCGAGATCACCCAGCCTGAGCAGGGGCGGTTCCAGGTGCTGGGCGAGGTCGGCCCGGCCACGTTTTCGAGTGAGACGGCGGCGATCGCCCATGCCGAGGCGAACTGCGCTTCGCTTGCCGAGGCGCGGGCGCGCGAAGCCGGTGCCGACGAACCGCATGTGCGGCTGAAAAGCGATCTGCGCACCGCCACAATCGAGGATCAGCGCACTTTCATCGAGGCGCGCATCACCGCGATCGCCGCCGGCCGGCCGCGCATTGCCGCGTGAGATCCGTCAGGAACCTCTCGTCTCGTGCAAATGGCGCATTGACGGGGCCGGGCCGCCGTGATTGCAGGACAACACGAAAAAGGAGAGGAAAACCCATGACTGGCGCAATCGAAACCCATGGCCTGACCGTGGATTCTGGCCTCAAGGCCTTCATCGACAACGAGGCGCTGGCCGGATTGGGTATCGGGGTCGAGGCCTTCTGGTCATCGTTCTCGCAAATCGCCCATGACCTTGCGCCGAAGAACCGCGCGCTCCTGAAGATGCGCGACGACCTGCAGGCGAAGATCGACGCCTGGCACCGCGAAAATGGCGCGCCGGCCGATCTGGACGCCTACAAGGCGTTCCTTGCCGATATCGGCTATCTCGTGCCGGAAGGGCCGGATTTCCGCATCACGACCGAAAATGTCGATCCCGAGATCGCCAGCGTCGCGGGGCCGCAGCTTGTCGTGCCGATCATGAACGCCCGCTTTGCGCTGAACGCCGCCAATGCCCGCTGGGGATCGCTCTACGATGCGCTCTACGGCACCGATGCGCTTGGCGACAAGCCGCAGGGCGGCGGATACGATCCCGAGCGCGGCGCCCGCGTCATACGCTGGGCCAAGGCCTTCCTCGATTCCGCCGCGCCGCTTACTGGCGCGAACTGGGCCGATGTAACGGACATCGATGTGGACGAAGGCGAACTACTGCTGACCGTGTCGACTGGTGAACTCTTCCGCGGAAGAGGCGAGGCGTCAACTGTGCGAACCGTTACGCTAGCCAACCCTTCGCAGTACGCCGGTCACGCCGCCAGCGAGGGCGGCCGGGCAAATGTGCTGCTGCGCAACAACGGCCTGCACATCGAGATCCTGCGCGACCGCTCCCATCCGATCGGCCGCAACGATCCCGCGCTGATCGCCGACGTGCTGCTGGAATCGGCGCTGACGACGATCATGGATTGCGAGGATTCCGTCGCCGCCGTCGATGCCGCGGACAAGACGCTGGTCTATCGCAACTGGCTCGGCCTGATGACCGGCGGACTGACCGAGACCTTCATGAAGGACGGCCGCGAAATGACGCGGCGCCTCAATCCGGACCGCGAATACGAGGGCGCAGACGGGCGCACCTTTTCGCTGCACGGTCGTTCGCTGATGCTGGTGCGCAATGTCGGCCACCTGATGACAAACCCCGCGATCCGCCTCTCCGACGGTTCCGAGATCCCGGAGGGAATCATGGATGCGATGGTGACCGCGTTGATCGCGCTGTACGACATCGGCCCGCATGGCCGCCACGCCAACAGCCGCGCCGGCTCGATGTACGTGGTGAAGCCGAAGATGCACGGACCGGAGGAAGTGGCGTTTGCTGTCGAACTGTTCGGCCGCGTCGAGGCAGCGCTCGGCATGAAGCCGAACACCATAAAGATGGGCATCATGGACGAGGAGCGCCGCACCACGGTGAACCTCAAGGAGTGTATCCGCGCCGCTTCGTCGCGTGTCGTCTTCATCAATACCGGCTTCCTCGATCGCACAGGCGACGAGATGCACACCTCGATGGAGGCCGGGCCGATGATCCGCAAGGCCGACATGAAGGCCTCGACCTGGATCAAGGCCTATGAGGACTGGAATGTCGACATCGGCCTTGCCTGCGGCCTCGACGGCCGCGCCCAGATCGGCAAGGGCATGTGGGCGATGCCGGACATGATGCATGCGATGCTGGAGCAGAAGATCGGCCATCCGAAAGCCGGCGCCAACACCGCCTGGGTTCCGTCGCCGACGGCCGCGACGCTGCACGCCACCCACTATCACAAGGTCGACGTCCATGCCGTGCAGGACAAGCTGAAGAGCCGTCCGCGCGCGAAGCTCGACGATATCCTGTCGATCCCGGTCGCGACGCGGCCGAACTGGACGAACGAGGACAAGCGCGCCGAACTGCGCAACAATGCGCAAGGCATCCTCGGCTATGTGGTGCGCTGGGTCGATCAGGGCGTCGGCTGCTCCAAGGTGCCCGACATCAACGATGTCGGCCTGATGGAAGACCGCGCGACGCTGCGCATCTCCTCCCAGCACATCGCCAACTGGCTGCGCCACGGCGTCGTCACCAGGGACGAGGTGATGGAAGTGATGAAGGAGATGGCGGCGGTGGTGGATCGCCAGAATGCCGGCGACCCGGCCTACCGCCCGATGGCGCCCTCATTCGACACCATCGCCTTCAAGGCGGCCTGCGACCTCGTCTTCGAGGGCGTCAGCCAGCCGAGCGGCTACACCGAGCCGATCCTGCACCGCCGCCGCCTGGAGTTGAAGGCGGCGGGGTGATCAGCCTCCGTTGACGCGACCGGCGCGCCACTGTAGACGCCGCGTCGGGTGAGAGACGCCCGCCGCTCGCCGGGAAATCCCGATGGTGAATGTCTCCCGGCAACCTGGCCGGAAATCGACCGACCCGATCATCGCGGTCGCGCGGCAAGGCGAGCCCCGCATTTTCCGACCGCTTGCGATGACGGACGGACTTCCATGCCCATCACTTCCTTACCCGCAACCCTTGCCCAGGCCAGGGAACAGGCGCGTCTTCTGCGCGCAGAACTTGCAAGCGCAGGCGAGGCGATCAGCCATTCGCAGGCGCTCGAACGCGTTGCGCGCAAGCTTGGCTATCGCGACTGGAACACGGCCGCAGCCCGCCTGTCCAATGCGCCCGAACCGCTGCAGGTGGGCGACCGGGTTGCCGGTCGCTACCTCAAGCAACCGTTCGAGGGGCGCATTATTGCGGTCAGCGAACAGAACGGCGGCGCCAGTTTCGAAGTCACCGTCCATTTCGACCAGCCGGTCGATGTGGTGACTTTCGAAAGCTTCTCCGCCTTTCGCCAGCGCGTCACCGCCACG
Source organism: uncultured Paracoccaceae bacterium (assembly GCA_937873685.1). GTDB lineage: Bacteria > Pseudomonadota > Alphaproteobacteria > Rhizobiales > Rhizobiaceae > CALMYO01. Next base: position 6,141 of record CALMYO010000026.1, on the reverse strand, counting down.
GTCGGCCCCGATGGCGTCAGCGCGCGCAAGACCAGCGACGGCGCGCCACACATGGTGATTGCGCGGCTTTGAACCCGGCGACCTGCGACGCTGCGCCGCGCCCGGCGGCCTTCCCCGTCAGGCGCGGCGAACCAGAACGGAAGCGACGGCGGCCGAAATCAGGAACAGCGCGCCGGTGCGCGTCAGGCGGCGCAGCACGACCGGGCTGCGCATCGCATGGCGCGCCGAACTTGCCAGCAGCACGTAGCCGTAGGCGTTGAAGACGCCGAGGATGACGAAGGTTGCGACCAGCACCGCCGCCTGCGGCGCAAACGGCGCGCCATGGTCGATGAACTGCGGGACAAAGGCGATGAAGAACACGATTCCCTTCGGATTGAACAACGTCACCAGAAAGGAATCGCGAAACAGCGCCCAACCCTCGGCCCGTCGCTGCAGAACGGCCGGCACGTCGACGCCCTCGACCGGCGCACGCCAGAGCTTGACGCCGATCCAGATGAGATAGGCTGCGCCGATCCACTTGATCGCCATGAACAACGCCGACGAGGCGGCGAGAATTGTGCCGACCCCGATCACCGAGAGCGTTGCGGCGGCAAGATCGCCCAGTCCGACGCCGAGCACGCTGAAAAACGCGACGCCGCGGCCATAGGCGAGCGCCTGGCTGATCACCATGATGATCGTCGGTCCGGGAATCACCAGAAGGATCATTGAGGCGGCTGCGAAGGCGGCGAGCGTTTCCGGCGAGACGGGCATGGCGTCAGTCCTGTTCGGCTTTCAGCAAACGGCAAGGGCATCACGCCGTCAAGCGCGCAAGTTCCGTGAGGGGCTGGCCATGCTGCGGCGAAGCGGCGGAACGAATAGGATGTGGCGACGAGGTTGGACTTCGCTACGCGGCTGCGCTATCGCCGCGCCATGCCGAATCGCAACCGATCCCGTTTCGATCCCGCCGCAGCCATCGCTTCGGCGCGCCGGACGGTTTCCATCGAAGCGGAAGGGTTGTCGGCGCTGCAGACCGCGCTGGCGAACGGCCTGGCGCAACCTTTTGCACAAGCCGTAAGGACAATCGTGCCAATCACCGGACGCGTCATCGTCTCGGGCGTCGGCAAAAGCGGCCACATCGGCTCCAAGATCGCGGCCACGTTGGCTTCCACCGGCACGCCGGCCTTCTTCGTTCACCCGGCTGAGGCCAATCACGGCGATCTCGGCATGATCGCTCGTGATGATGTGATTCTTGCAATGAGTTGGTCGGGCGAATCGGCCGAGCTTTCGGGCGTCATCGACTATTCGCGCCGCTTCTCGATCCCGCTGGTCGCGGTGACGTCGGGCGAAAACTCGGCGCTGGCGCGCGCCGCCGACATCGTCCTTCTGTTGCCGAAGGCGGCGGAGGCTTGCCCGCATGGCCTCGCCCCGACGACATCGACGGTGCTGCAGCTGGCGCTCGGCGATGCGCTGGCGGTGGCGCTGCTGGAAGCGCGCGGCTTCACGCCGGATCATTTCCGCACCTTCCATCCCGGCGGCAAGCTTGGCGCCAGCCTGCGCCATGTTTCCGACCTGATGCATGACGGCGACGCCGTGCCGCTGACGCCACTCGGCACGCCGCTGCCGCAGGCGGTGATTGTCCTCAGCGGCAAGCGGGTCGGCCGCGGCGGTGTCATCGACGCCGACGGCCGGCTCGCCGGCATCGTGACCGATGGGGACATTGCCCGCAACATGGGACGCCCGCTTTCCGGCCTGATCGTCGATGACATCATGACACGCAATCCGAAGACAGTGGCGCCCGATACGCTGGCGAGCGCGGCGCTTGCGCTGCTCAACGCACATAACATCTCCGCGTTGCTGGTGCTGGATCGCGACCGCCATCCGCTCGGCGTCGTGCACTTCCACGATCTCCTGCGCGCCGGCGTGATCTGATCGAGGCGTCTGGTTCGTCAGGAGCCGCGCTGCAAGCCAACTGCGCGACTCGCCTGCTGCACCGCCTCGGCAATCTGCGCGAGTTGCTTGGTCAGCGGACTTGCGCGCCGCCACACCATGCCGATGGTGCGTGAAGGCTGCGGCGAGGGAAACCGCGCGATGCTGACATCGGCGGAACGGGTTTCGACCGGCACCGCCATTTCCGGTATCAGCGTGACGCCAATGCCGGCGCCGACCATCTGCACCAACGTCGAGAGTGAAGAGCCGTCCAGCAATTCGCGCGGCCGCGCATTGCCGATGTTGCAGAACGACAGCGCCTGGTCGCGGAAACAATGGCCCTCTTCGAGCAGCAGCAGGCGCATCTCGCGCAGCATTTCGCGGTCGGGTGTCGGTTTGCCGGCGTCGGCGCTCGGGCGCACCAGCACGAAATCCTCGGCAAACAACTCGACCTCGGTGAAGGCCGGTTCCGAAACCGGCAGGGCAACGATCGCCGTGTCGATGCGCCCTTCCGAAAGCTCCTGCATCAGCCGGGAGGTCTGGGTCTCGCGCACATGGATGTCGAGCCCGCCGTGCTGGCTGGACAGGCGGCTGATGATCGCCGGCAGCAGGTACGGTCCGATGGTCGGAATGACGCCGATGCGCAAACGCCCGATCAATCGGTCCTTAGCGGCCCGCGCCATGTCCTCCAGTTCGTCCACCCGCTGCAGGATATCGCCGACGCGCGACAGCACGTCCTCGCCAAAGGCGGTCAGCCGCACCTGCCGCGCGCCGCGCTCGAACAACGGCGTCCCCAAGCCTTCCTCAAGGTCGCGAATCTGAACGGAAAGGGCCGGCTGCGAGATCGCGCACGCCTCCGCCGCCCGGCCGAAATGGCCGTGGCGGGCCAGAGCCTCGACATAGCGGAGTTGCTTCAATGTGAGCGTTGCCATAATCGCAAACTATCACAACAATCGGAAATTCCAACTTCCGCTAATCACCGAATGTTGGTATGGTTCCAAGGTACAGAGGAGGACCGGCTCGGAATCGCGCGCGCTTTTCGGTGGGAGCGACCGCAAGCGTCGAAAACAGGCAACAATGCCGTCGACGCCAGCCCGATGCAGCCAACCTCCCGCAACTTCACGGTTTTCGCTTGAAAGCCGCAATCGTCAACCGCGCCACGTTTGGAGAAAGACATGAACGTCGTCGAAAAGATTGGCAAATGCCCGGTGATGCACACCACATTCAGCGGGCGTTCGAACCGCGACTGGTGGCCGAACCAGCTCAATTTGCGCATCCTGCATCAGAATTCCGCGCTGTCGAACCCGATGGCGAAGGGCTTTTCCTATGCGGAAGCCTTCAAGACGCTCGACCTCGATGCCGTGAAGAAGGACCTCGTCGCGCTGATGACCGACAGCCAAGCCTGGTGGCCGGCCGACTGGGGTCACTACGGCCCCCTGTTCATCCGCATGGCCTGGCACAGCGCCGGCACCTACCGCACCGGCGACGGCCGCGGCGGCGCGTCGTCGGGCACGCAGCGCTTCGCCCCGCTCAACAGCTGGCCGGATAACGTCAACCTCGACAAGGCGCGCCGTCTGCTGTGGCCGATCAAGCAGAAATACGGCAACGCGCTGTCGTGGGCCGACCTGATGATCCTCGCCGGCAATTGCGCGATCGAATCGATGGGTGGGCCGGTGTTCGGTTTCGGCGGCGGCCGCGAGGACATCTGGGAGCCCGAGGAGGACATCTACTGGGGCAACGAGGATACTTGGCTCGGCGACGGCCGCTACACCGGCGAGCGCGAGCTCGACAACCCGCTGGCGGCCGTCCAGATGGGCCTGATCTATGTCAATCCCGAGGGTCCGAACGGCAATCCCGACGCCGTCGCTTCGGGACGCGACATCCGCGAGACCTTCGCGCGCATGGCGATGAATGATGAGGAAACCGTCGCGCTGGTGGCCGGTGGTCACACCTTCGGCAAATGCCATGGCGCGGGCGACGCCGGCCTTGTCGGACGCGAACCTGAAGCCGCGCCGCTTGAGACGATGGGTCTTGGCTGGGTGTCGCGCCACAAGAGCGGCCTTGGCATCGATACGATCGGTTCCGGCATCGAGGGCGCATGGAAACCCAACCCGACCACTTGGGACATGGGCTACCTCAAGGTGCTATTCAAATACGACTGGAACCTCGTCAAGAGCCCAGCCGGCGCGCATCAGTGGCACGCTGTCAATGTCGAGCCGGAAGACATGGTTGTCGACGCACACGACCCGTCGCTGCGCCATCCGCCGATGATGACCACCGCCGATCTGGCGTTGCGCATGGACCCGATCTACGGACCGATCTCACGTGACTACCTCGCCAATCCGGACAAGTTTGCCGACGCGTTTGCCCGCGCCTGGTTCAAGCTGACCCACCGCGACATGGGCCCGAAGTCGCGCTACCTCGGCAAGGATGTGCCGGCGGAAGGCCTGATCTGGCGGGGTCGGGTTCCCGCCGTCGACCATCCGCTGGTCGACGAGGCCGACATCGCCGCGCTGAAGGCGAAAATCCTCGGCTCTGGCCTTTCCGTCGCCGAACTCGTCGCCACGGCCTGGGCTTCGGCTTCCACCTTCCGCGGCTCCGACAAGCGCGGCGGTGCCAATGGCGCGCGCGTCCGCCTTGCGCCGCAGAAGGGCTGGGAAGTCAACCAGCCCGAACAACTTGCGAAGGTGCTCGGGGTGCTGGAAGGCATCAAGGCCTCCTTCGACGCTTCGGCTGCCGGCGGCAAGAAGGTGTCGCTCGCCGACCTGATCGTGCTTGGCGGCGGTGCCGCGATCGAAAAGGCGGCGAAGGACGCCGGCCACTCTGTCACCGTACCGTTCGCGCCGGGCCGCACCGATGCCACGGACGAACAGACGGACGTGGAGTCCTTCGACGTTCTGGAGCCGATCGCCGACGGTTTCCGCAACTACATGAAGGACGCCTACACCCTGTCGGCCGAGGAACTGCTGATCGACAAGGCCCAGCTCTTGACGCTGACGGCGCCCGAAATGACGGCGCTTGTGGGCGGCATGCGCGTGCTTGGCGCAAACCATGGCGGCAAGCTGCACGGCGTCTTCACCAGCCGTCCGGGTCAGCTGACGAACGACTTCTTCGTCAACCTGCTCGACATGGGCGTGGCGTGGAAGCCGGTTTCCGATCTCGCCGATGTTTTCGAAGGCCGTGACCGCACGACCGGAGAGCTGAAATGGACCGGCACCCGCGTCGACCTGGTGTTCGGCTCCAATTCGCAGCTGCGCGCGATCTCGGAAGTCTATGGCCAGAACGACGCAAAGGCGAAATTCGTCGATGACTTCGTCGCCGCCTGGGCCAAGGTTATGAACGCCGACCGTTTCGATCTGGCGTGATTGCCGAGCGGCAGGCTACGGCCTGCCTTGTGAGTTAAACGTGGAGGCGGCGCTTTTGGGCGCCGCTTCTTTTTCAAGGTTGCGCCTCAAGCGCCGTCCACCCGCAATTCGCCGCCATGCGCCGCAACCACGCGCACCTTCGTGCCGGCCGGCAGGTCGGGGCCGGTGACGCGCCAGAGCGTGTCGCCAAGCTTGATCCGCCCCGTTCCGTTGTCGATCGGCTCGGCCAGCACCGCCGTGCGGCCGATCAACTGGTCGGCGCGGCGGTTCAGCGACGGCTCGTCGGTCTCTATCGCACCCTTGCGCATGTAGCGGCGGCCGATCAGCACGAAGGCCAGCGCCAGTGCGACGAAGGCAAGCATCTGCGCCTGCCAGCCAAAAAAGGTCGCGCCGAAATCGCCCAGCATGACGGCAACCGCGCCGACGGCGATCATGGCAAGCCCGATCCACAAAAGGAAGACGCCCGGCGCGACGATCTCGGCCGCAAGCAGAATGAATCCGATCACCACCCAGGCCCAGGGGCCGAGTTCGGAGACGATGCGTTCGATCATTGTTGCCTCCATCAGGCAGGAAGGATGACGTCACCGGGCATCCGCCGGTACGGGCCGCCGGTCCATTGCCTGCGACCCGGCTTGAGCCTGCGCGGCCTGATTGGCCGCGATCCCTGTTGCGCAATCAGCCCCAGGGGCCGGACTGCGCACCGCCGGCGGGCGACGGCTGCGCGGTTGCCGGACGAGCCGTTTGCGCCTGCATGCGGCCGGCAAGCGCGTTGCCGGCGATCTGTACGCCGGGCGGGGTCGGAACCGGCGAGGGCGGCGGGGGCTGGCGCGGCCGGCGGACCCGGCCGGCGCCACCCCCCCCACCCCCGCCC
>CALMYO010000025.1 GCA_937873685.1 uncultured Paracoccaceae bacterium | reverse complement strand
ATCGAAAATGTCTTCATGGATGTGGCTGTGCATGGCGGGCTGTTCGAGGCCTACGAACTCAAGCTGAACTCCTACGATCTCGGCGTCGACATCGAACTGGCCGACATCGCGCAGCGCATGCGCTTCGAGTATCCGCAGGTCGGCTGCGTGGTGTTGCGGTCCGGCAAGGAGCGGGTGTTCTGCGCCGGCGCCAACATCCGCATGCTGGGTGGTGCGGCGCATGCCCACAAGGTGAACTTCTGCAAGTTCACCAACGAGACCCGCAACACCTTCGAGGCGATGGGCGCTGAATCCGGCCAGCCCTGGATCTGCGCGGTGCGCGGCGCTTGCGCCGGCGGCGGCTACGAACTGGCGCTTGCCTGCGACTGGATCATGTTGACGGACGATTCGTCGTCTTCCGTGGCGCTTCCCGAGGTGCCGCTGCTGGCCGTGCTGCCCGGCACCGGCGGGCTGACCCGCGTCACCGACAAGCGCAAGGTGCGCCGCGATCTCGCCGACGTGTTCTGCTCTACGGAAGAGGGTGTGAAGGGCAAAAAGGCGCTGGACTGGCGTCTCGTCGATGAAGTCGTCGCCAATTCGAAATTCGATGAGGCTGTCGCCGCGCGCGCCGCGGAGTTTGCCGCCCGTTCGGGCAAGCGCGGCGACATGAAGGGCATCGCGCTGACCCCGCTGCAACGCACGATCGCCGCGGACGGTTCGGTCACTTATTCGCTGGTCGAGGTTCAGGTCGCGCGCGACAAGGGTCTCGCCACCATCGTGCTGCACGGGCCGGACGAAGACGCGCCGGCTTCGCTTTCCGACCTGCATGAACAGGGCGCGCAAGCGTGGGCGCTGCGTCTGGCGCGCGAACTGGATGATGCGATCCTGCATCTGCGCCTCAACGAACTCGAACTCGGGGTGATCGTGTTCAAGAGCACCGGCGATCCCGCGCGCGTGCTGGCGCATGAGGCGTTCCTGCTGGAAAACCGCGACAACGACTGGCTGGCGCACGAGATCATGCTCTACTGGAAGCGTGTCCTGAAACGCGTCGACCTGACCTCGCGCAGCCTCATTGCGCTGGTGGAGAACGGGTCGTGTTTTGCCGGCATGCTGGCCGAACTGCTGTTTGCCGCCGACCGGACTTACATGATGGAGGGCGACTTTGAGGGTGACAACCGCCCGGTTGCCGCGATCGCGCTCAGCGCCGGCAACTTCGGGCCGTTCCCGATGTCGAACGACCTGACCCGGCTGCAGACCCGCTTCCTTGGCGAACCGGATCGCAACGAGGCTGCCCGCGCCCGCATCGGCGAATCGCTGGAGGCTTTCGACGCCACCGAACTCGGTCTGGTCACCTTCGCCTATGACGATGTTGACTGGGAAGACGAAGTGCGCATCTTCCTTGAGGAACGCGCCTCGTTCTCGCCCGACGCGATGACCGGCATGGAGGCGAACCTGCGCTTCGCCGGGCCGGAGACCATGGAAACGCGCATCTTCGGCCGGCTGACCGCGTGGCAGAACTGGATCTTCAACCGGCCGAACGCCGTCGGCGCCGATGGCGCGCTGCAGCGCTACGGTACGGGAAAGCGCGGCGCGTTCGACATGAAAAGAGTGTGAAGAAGGGCAGTTGGCAGTGGGCAGTCGGGTCCACTGGCGATCGCCTTGTTCTCATGGAATTCATCGGCGATTGCCGACTGCCTATTGCCGACTGCCATTTTGGCACTGACAATGTACATAACCCGGAGGCCATCATGCTCGATCTCATCAATGTCGAATACGACACCCTCATTCCCAACAATGTCGGTCTTTCCTCCGACAAGCGCGTGCTGAAGGCGCTGGAGAAGTGGCATCCGGGCTACATCAACTGGTGGAACGATCTCATTCCGCAGCAGTTCCAGCAGAGCCTCGTCTACCTGCGCACGGCGGTCAGCGTCGACCCGAAGGGCTGGGCGAAATTCGACTACGTGAAGATGCCGGAATACCGCTGGGGCGTGCTGCTGGCGCCTCAGGTGGAGGACCGGCGCATTCCCTGCGGCGAGCATGCCGGCGAGAAGGCTTGGCAGGAGGTGCCGGGCGAATACCGCGCCATGTTGCGCCGCCTCATCGTCATCCAGGGCGACACCGAGCCCGCGAGCGTGGAGCAGCAGCGCTTCCTCGCCCTTTCCGCCCCCTCGCTCTACGACATGCGCAACCTGTTCCAGGTCAATGTCGAGGAAGGCCGGCACCTGTGGGCGATGGTCTACCTGCTGCACAAGTATTTCGGCGCCGACGGCCGCGAGGAGGCCGACGACCTGCTGCGCCGTTCCTCCGGTTCGGAGGAAGCGCCGCGCATGCTTGGCGCCTTCAACGAGGAAACGCCGGACTGGCTCTCCTTCTTCATGTTCACCTATTTCACCGACCGTGACGGCAAGATGCAGCTGGAGAGCCTGGCGCAGTCCGGCTTCGATCCGCTGAGCCGCACCTGCCGTTTCATGCTGACCGAGGAGGCGCATCACATGTTCGTCGGCGAGACGGGCGTCGGGCGCACCATCGAACGCACTTGTCAGGTGATGAAGGAGAACGGCATCGACGATCCTTATGACATCGGCCGCATCCGCGCGCTCGGCGTCATCGACCTGCCGACGATCCAGAAGAAGCTCAACCTTCACTACACGCTGTCGCTCGACCTGTTCGGGCAGGAGGTTTCCACCAACGCGGCCAATGCCTTCAACGCCGGCATCAAGGGCCGCTACATGGAGAGCCGCATCGACGACGATCACCGCCTGAACGGCGCGACCTATCCGGTCTGCCGTTTCGAGGACGGGCAGGTGCGTATCGTCGAGGTTCCGGCGCTGACCGCGATCAACATGCGCCTGCGCGACGACTACACCAAGGATGCCGCCGGCGGCGTCGGCCGCTGGAACAAGATCATCGAGAAGGCCGGCATCGCGTTTGAACTGAAGCTGCCGCACGAGGGCTTCAACCGCAAGATCGGCGTCTTCGCCAACCAGCTGATCGACCCCGACGGCAAGGTGATTTCGGGCGCGGCCTACGATGCCGGCGTCAAGGACTGGCTGCCGAGCCATGCCGACGGGGATTTCATCGCCTCGCTGATGAAGCCGGTGCGCGAGCCAGGGCAATACGCCGGCTGGATCGCGCCGCCGAAGGTCGGCATCAACAACATGCCGGGCGATTTCGAGTATGTGAAGCTGCACATGGCGTGAACCGGTGAATGGCAAATGGTGAATGGGTACCACCGTTTACCTTCCGCCATTGACCATTCACAATTCACCATTCACGGGCCGCCCCATGACCGCAGTTTCCTCATCACCGCTCAAACAACACCTGATCGATCCGGAAATCTGCATCCGGTGCTACACCTGCGAGGCCACATGCCCGATTCAGGCGATCGAGCATGACGACCGCAACGTCGTCGTCGATTTCGACAAGTGCAATTTCTGCATGGCCTGCATCCCGGTCTGCCCGACCGGATCGATCGACGAATGGCGGGTGGTAACGACGCCGTATTCGCTTGCCGACCAGTACGGGTTCGACGAACTGCCGCCGCAGCAGGCGTTTTCCGACACGGCTTCGGAAGCAGACACGTCGCTGGAGGCGCTCGACCCGCAGATGGCCGCGCTGCTTGCCGAGGCGCATGCCGGCGCTGGCGGCAAGGCGAAGGCGCCGGCCACCGCGTCGAAGCCGACCGTCAACCTCTACACGCTCTCCAAGCCGGCCGAGGCGGTGGTGCAGGGCAACTACCGCCTGACCGCGGAAACCGCCGACAACGACGTGCGCCACATCATACTCGACCTTGGCGCCCAGCCCTTCCCGGTGCTGGAAGGCCAGTCCGTCGGCATCATCCCGCCCGGAACGGGCGCCGACGGCAAGCCGCACCTACCGCGGCTCTATTCGGTGTCGAGCCCGCGCGACGGTGAGCGGCCGAACTTCAACAACATCTCGCTCACCGTGAAGCGCGAGCCGGGCGGGCTTTGCTCCAACTTCATCTGCGACCTGAAGCGTGGCGACAAGGTGCAGCTGACCGGCCCGTTCGGCGCGACGTTCCTGATGCCGAACGATCCGGCGGCGCGGCTGCTGATGATCTGTACCGGCACCGGCTCCGCGCCGTTTCGCGCTTTCACCATGCGCCGCCAGCGCGCGCAACAGGGCGGCGCGGCAATGACGCTGGTGTTCGGCGCGCGCACGCCTGATTCGCTGCCCTATTTCGGGCCGCTCGCCAAGGTGCCGGACACCGTGCTGCGCAAGCACCTTGTGTTCAGCCGGTTGGTCGACAAGCCGAAGGAATATGTGCAGGACCGGCTGGCGACGATCGAGGACGAGGTCGCCGACCTGTTGTCCGATCCTTCAACGCACATCTATATCTGCGGCCTGCGCGGCATGGAGGCAGGCGTCGAGAAGGCGCTTGTCAACATCGCCGAGAGTATCGGCCAGCCTTGGGCCGCCCTGCGCGACGCCATGCGCGCCGAGGGCCGCTACCATGTCGAGACCTATTGAATGAGCGAGACGGACGAGTTCTTCCACGAGATCCGCGTCGGCTGGGCCGATTGCGATCCGGCGCGCATCGCCTATACCGGCCGCATTCCCTACTGGTGCCTGGAGGCGATCGACGCCTGGTGGGAGCGGCATCTCGGCCAGGACTGGTTTGTGATGAATGTCGACCGCGATGTCGGTGGCCCGTTCGTGCACATGACGATCGATTTCCGCGCTCCCGTGACCCCGCGCCACCGGCTTTCCTGCGCGGTCCGGCTGATACGGCTCGGCAATGGCTCCGTCCGTTTCGCCGTGCGTGGTTTCCAGCATGGCGTAGTGTGTTTCGAGGGCGAGTTCGTGGAAGCCTTCGTCAAGGCCTCGGCGCACCGCGCGATTGCTGCGCCGGATGACATTCGCGCCGCCTTTCGGCCGCTGGTGCGGCCAAAATGGGCATGACGATTGCCAGTCGCGTGCGGGGGCGGTAACGCGCAGGGGCGGAGAGACCGACCGGGGAGGACGAAATTGGCCGAAGCCTTCATCTGCGACTATGTGCGCACGCCGATTGGCCGCTTCGGCGGCGCCCTGTCTTCCGTGCGCGCCGACGACCTCGCCGCGATTCCGCTTAAGGCGCTTGTCGCGCGAAACCCCGGCATGGATTTCGCCGCCGTCGACGACGTTCTGCTCGGCTGCGCCAACCAGGCCGGCGAGGACAACCGCAACGTGGCGCGCATGGCGGTCCTGCTGGCCGGCCTGCCGCAAACGGTTCCCGGCGCGACGATCAACCGGCTGTGCGGCTCGGGCATGAACGCTTTGATCGATGCGGCCCGCGCCATTCGCGCCGGCGAGGCCGAGTTGATGATCGCCGGCGGCGTTGAATCGATGTCGCGCGCACCCTTCGTGATGCCGAAAGCCGAAACCGCCTTTTCGCGCAACGCCGAGATTTACGACACGACGATCGGCTGGCGTTTCGTCAATCCGCTGATCAAGGCGCAATACGGCATCGACTCCATGCCGGAGACAGCGGAAAACGTTGCGGAGGATTTTGCGGTTTCGCGCGCCGATCAGGATGCGTTTGCGCTCGCCTCGCAGGCGAAGGCCCTGGCGGCGCAGGCGAACGGGCGGCTGGCGAAGGAGATTGTTGCCGTCGAAGTTTCCGGGCGCAAAGGTGACACCACCTCTGTCGAACGCGACGAACATCCCCGCGAGACGACACTCGAGGCGCTTTCGAAGCTCAAGGCGCCGTTTCGCCCCGGCGGGGCGGTGACCGCCGGCAATGCGTCGGGTGTAAACGACGGCGCGGCGGCGCTGATCGTCGCGTCGGAGGCGGCGGCCAGGAGGCACGGCCTGATGCCGGTCGCCCGCGTGTTGGGCGGTGCGGCCGTCGGCCTTTCGCCGCGCATCATGGGCTTCGGACCGGCGCCGGCGGCGCGCAAGCTGATGACGCGGCTTGGACTGGCGATCAGCGACTTCGATGTCATCGAACTGAACGAGGCCTTCGCCAGCCAGGCGCTCGCCTCCATGCACGACCTCGGCCTTGCCGACAGCGATCCGCGCGTCAACCCGAACGGCGGGGCGATCGCGCTCGGCCATCCGCTCGGCATGTCCGGCGCCCGGATTGCCGGCAGCGCCGCGCTGGAGCTGCGGCTGACCCGCGGCAAACGCGCGCTTGCGGCGATGTGCATCGGCGTCGGCCAGGGCATCGCCATTGCGCTTGAACGCGTGTAGCGGCGCAAATCTTATGGCTGCATCGCCGTTTCGGCGTTGCGCGAAAGCGCTATCGCAGGCAAATTGACAGAGCGACAGAAAGTTATATAATATAACGAATGGGAGAGGGCGTCGCCGATGTATGCGGCAACGGAAAGATGGGTGACGCGGCTGGCGTGGATTGTCGCCATCGCCGGTGGTGGCGTGTTGACAGCGCTCACGGTTACGACCGTGGTAGCAATTCTTGGCCGTTTTGTAGCGACGCTTCCGCCGACTCCCGAATTTTTGTCCGCGCTTGACTTTGTCAGGCGGGCGATAGTCGCAATAGCCGCTTGGTTTGTTAGAGGAAATTATGAGTTCGTCGAGGTCGGTGTCGGGTTTGCAGTATTTGCCTTCATGCCGTGGTGCCAGTTGAACCGCGGCCACGCCAGCGTCGAGATCCTGACCAACCTGTTTCCCGATGCGGTCAATGCGGCAATCGACCTGATCGCCTACCTGCTGCTCGCCGCAATGGCGGTCTACGTGACATGGCGGATGTGGCTCGGCATGTTCGACAAGCTCGGCTACCATGAAACGACCTTCATCCTGCAGTTCCCGGTCTGGTGGGGCTACGCCGCCGCCATGACCGGCGCGGTCGCTTGGGTGATCGTCGCCCTGTTCTGTGTCTGGCGATCGGTGCGCGAGATGCGTGCCGGCGTGGTCGTCCAACCATCGGGCGGGGTCCATTGAGCAGCTTCGATATCGGCCTCCTGTCCTTCGTCGTCGTCCTGGCGCTGATCTTCCTGCGCCTGCCGATCGGCCTCGTCATGTTTCTCGCCGGCGTCGCCGGCAACTGGCTGCTGACCGGAAGCCCGAACATGATGCTGGCGCAGATGAAGCATCTGACCTACTCGACCTTCGCCAACTACTCGCTCTCCATCGTTCCGCTGTTCCTGTTGATGGGCCAGTTCGCCACGCTCGGCGGCATGTCCACCTCGCTGTTCAAGGCCGCGGAAGCCTGGCTCGGCCATCGCAAGGGGGGCGTCGCGATGGCGGCGGTCGGCGCCTGCGCCGGCTTCGGCTCCATCTGCGGCTCCTCGCTCGCCACGGCGGCGACGATGGGGCAGGTCGCGCTGCCGGAACTGCGGCGCTACGGCTATTCCGGCGCGCTTGCCACCGGAACGCTTGCCGCCGGCGGCACGCTCGGCATTCTCATCCCACCATCGGTCATCCTCGTCATTTATGCGCTTTTGACCGAGCAGAACATCGCCAAGCTGTTCGTCGCGGCCTTCATACCGGGCATCCTCGCGGCGATCGGATACATGATCGCGATCGCGATCTATGTGCGGATCTACCCGGAATCCGGCGGGGTGCGCGAGCGCGTACCCTATGGCGAACGTTTCCGGGCGCTGCGCGATGTCTGGCCGGTGCTGCTGATCTTCATTGCCGTGGTCGGCGGCATCTATTCCGGCATCTTCACGCCGACGGAGGCCGCGGCGGTCGGCGCCTTCGGCACCGGGCTGGTGGCGCTTGTCAATGGCGGGCTGACCCGCAAGACATTCGTCGATTCCGTGCTGCAGACGGCGACGGCGACCGCGATGATCTTCCTGATCGTCTATGGCGCGCAGGTCTACAATGCGTTCCTCGCCTTGTCGCAACTGCCGCAGACCGCCGCCGCGATTGTTGCCGAACAAGGCTTCAACCCGTGGATCGTGCTGACTGCGGTGCTGGTGCTCTACCTCGTTTTCGGCTGCGTGATGGACTCGCTGTCGATGATCCTGCTCACCGTGCCGATCTTCTTTCCGATCATGTCGGGCCTCGATTTCGGCCTGACCCCCGAGGAATTTGCGCTGTGGTTCGGCATCCTGGTGCTGATCGTCGTGGAGGTCGGGCTGATCACGCCACCGGTCGGCATGAACCTCTTCGTCATCAATTCGATGGCGAAGGATACCCCGCTGCTGCAGACCTACCGCGGCGTCTTCCCGTTCGTGCTGACTGACCTGATCCGCACCACGATCCTCGCCGCCTTCCCGGTCATCACGCTGTTTGCGGTGCGGCTGCTGCATTCCTGAGGCCACCAGCCTCCGCGCAAGCAACGCTGCGACGAGCCGCCGCACAAGCATCGTCAGGAGAAACGCCACCTGCCGTACACATGCCAGCCGAGCCGGAGCTGGCAGGCGCGAGGAGAATTGCGCGCCGCCCATCGCTGCCTCACGCCGCCTGCGCCAGCCGTTCGCCGGCGATGCGCCACGAGATTGCTTCGGCAACATGGATGCGGCCGACCCGTTCGATCCCGTCGAGATCGGCCAGCGTGCGCGCCACCTTCAGCACCCGGTGATAGGCGCGCGCCGAGAACCGCATCTTCTCGGCTGCGTCGCGCAGCAGCGCCAGCCCGCCGGGATCGGGTTCGCTGACCTGCTCGACCAGGGCCGTCGAGCACTGGCTGTTGATGCTGACGCCGGCAAGACCGAGCGCCTCGTAGCGTTCGCGCTGGCGTTCTCGCGCCTTGAGCACGCGACGCGCCACATCGGCGCTGCGCTCGGATGTTCCAGGCGCGATCAGGTCATGGGCCGAGACCGCCGGCACCTCGATGCGCAGGTCGATGCGATCCATCAGCGGGCCGGAAATCCGGCCCTGATACTCGGTCTGGCAACGCGGGCCGCGGGCGCAGGAATGGCCAGGTTCGCCGGCCATGCCACAACGGCACGGGTTCATCGCGGCGACAAGCTGGATGCGGGCCGGATAGGTGACGCGGTGGTTGGCGCGGGCGATCACGCATTCTGCCGTTTCCAGCGGCTGGCGCAGCGAATCCAGCACCATCGGGTGGAATTCCGGAAACTCGTCGAGGAACAGCACGCCGTGATGGGCGAGCGACATTTCGCCGGGCTTTGCGCGCAACCCGCCACCGACCATCGCCGCCATGGTTGCCGAATGGTGCGGGGCGCGGAAGGGCCGGCGGTTCGAAAGCTTGCCGCCCGCCAGTTCGCCGGCGATCGAGGCGATCATCGAGACTTCGAGCAATTCGCGCGGCGCAAGCGGCGGCAGGACCGACGGCAGCCGTTGCGCCAGCATCGACTTGCCGGAGCCGGGCGGGCCGACCATCAGCAGGTTGTGGCCGCCGGCAGCCGCGACCTCGAGCGCGCGTTTCGCCGATTCCTGGCCCTTGATATCGGCGAGATCGGGCAGGTCGGCGAGATCGCGGCGCACCATCGGCTGCGGCCGCGACAGAACCTGCGTGCCGCGAAAATGATTGGCGAGGCCGATCAGGCTGACAGGGGCAAGAATGTCGATGTCAGACCCGGCCCAGGCCGCCTCCGGGCCGCTGCCGGCCGGGCAGATCAGCCCCTTGCCGCGCGCATTGGCGCCGATTGCGGCCGGCAACGCGCCGGCCACCGGCGCAATCGTGCCATCAAGCGACAATTCGCCAAGCACCACATAGCCCGACAGCGCATCGGCCGGAATGGCGCCGAGCGCCGCCATCAGCCCGAGCGCGATCGGCAGGTCGAAATGGCTGCCTTCCTTCGGCAGGTCAGCCGGCGCGAGGTTGACGGTCACCTTCTTTGCGGGGATCGACAGGCCGGACGCATGCAGCGCCGCCTGCACCCGCTCCCGGCTTTCCGCCACCGCCTTGTCGGGTAGGCCAACTATGTGCATGTTGACCTTGCCCGGCGCAACCATCACCTGCACATCCACCGGCACGGCTTCAATGCCGTGAAACGCCACCGTCGATACCCGCGCAACCATTCCGCCCTCCGTCGCACCGCACACGCAACCTGCAGATCGCCACTTGCCTGTCACGCACGCAATCATGCACATTGCGTTCCTGAAATCAAGAACATAAAGCGAACAATCTCACGCTGAAGCGGTGCGAGGTTGAAATTTCGCGCATTTTTGTCTGCGCCGCGGAAACTACGCCGCCGGGCTTGCCAATTGCGCCGGGTTGGCGGCACTGTTGCGAGACAATGGCGTGCATTCGCCACGCCGGAAGAGGAATGGGCAAATTCAATGTCTGATGCGTTCCGGGCGCAGGTTGCCCAGATATGCGCCGCATTGCCGGGCGCCGAAGTCTCCGATCCGTGGGGTGGCGGACACGACGCGTGGAAGGTGGGCAGCAAGATGTTTGCCTGCATCGGCGCGGTGACGCCCGGCGTGGTGGTCAAGTGCGCCGATGCCGAGACTGCACAGATGCTGCGCGAGGCCGGTGTCGGCCGTGCAGCGCCGTATTTCCACAAAAGTTGGCTTCTGTTACCCGAGACCACGCCGCCCACAGACCTTGCCGCGCGGCTCGTCCTTTCCTACGATCTCATTCGCGAAAAGCTCCCGGCAGGCGTTCGGCGCGCGTTGCCGCCGCGCATAACGGATTGAAGTTGCGGGCCGCATCGCGCTATGCGCATGCGTATCGGAAATCGCCGCTGCCGAAAAAGGAGCTGCAATGCAAGCGTTCTGCGCCGTTGTCGATTGGGGCACGTCCAGCTTTCGCCTGTGGTTGATCGACAGTCAGGGGCAGGTGCTGGCCGGGCGGCGCAGCAACGAGGGCATGGCGCATTGCGCGGCGCATGGTTTCGCGCCAGTGCTGGAGGCGCATCTTGCTGCGCTTGGAGCTTGCGCGGACCTTCCTGTGATGATTTGCGGCATGGCCGGCGCGCGGCAGGGTTGGGCCGAGGCAGCCTATCTGGATACGCCGGCGCGACTGTCGGCGCTGGCGCAAAGCGGCGTCGCCGTCGCATCGGCATCCCGTCCGGTGCGCATCCTGCCTGGCATTGCGCAACGCGATGCGGCGACAGCGGATGTGATGCGCGGCGAGGAAACGCAGTTGCTCGGCGCGTTTGGCGATCGCAACGGACGGACGGTTGCCTGCATGCCGGGCACCCATTCCAAATGGGTGGAGATTGACGATGGCGCGGTGCTTCGCTTCACCAGCGCGATGACGGGCGAAATCTACGCCGCGCTTCGCCACCATACGATTCTCGGCATGTCCGTGCCGCCCGGCGACGAGGCGCATGACGGCGAAGCGTTTGCCCATGGAGTCCAGAGCGCGCTTGCAAGGCCCGAATCGCTGGTCTCGTTGCTGTTTGGCGTGCGTGGTCGCGAGATCCTCGGCTTTGCGCCGCCGCAAGCCGCGCCCTCGGCGATTTCCGGCTTGCTGATCGGTTCGGAGATCGCCCATGCGAAGTCGGCCGGCTATGTCGAGCGCAGGATCGAGCTGTTTGCGGCCGGTGTGCTCGGCGCGCGCTACGAAGAAGCCTTCGCGCTTGCCGGAATTGAGTACGGCGTGGTCGACGCGGAAGCTGCGGTCATCGCCGGCCTTTGCGCCGCCGCACGCGCCTGGCTTGCCGCCTGACCGCCTTTTCTCCGGGAGTTTCACCATGACCGCATCCGCCCCCTGGCCAGCCCTGAAACGCGACCTCGTCGCCATTTTGCGCGGCATCCGCCCCGATGAAACTGCGACCATCGTTGCCGAACTCTTGGACGCCGGCTTCGAAGCCGTCGAGATCCCGCTCAACTCACCCGACCCGTTCCGCTCGATCGAGATCGCCGCTGGCGTTGCGCCGAAAGGCACTCTGATCGGCGCCGGCACGGTGCTGGACACGGAGTCGGTGGACCGGCTGGCATCGGCAGGGGGTACGCTGATGGTCAGCCCGAATGTCGATGCCATGGTGCTGGCCCGCGCCGGCGGCCACGGGATGGTCACGCTGCCTGGCGTCTTCACGCCGACGGAAGCGTTTGCAGCGCTGCGGGCCGGCGCAAGCGGGCTGAAGTTCTTTCCCGCCTCCGTGCTTGGGTCGTCCGGCGTTGCCGCCATCCGCGCCGTGCTGCCGCTGCAGACAGTCATCGCGGCCGTCGGCGGCGTCGCCGACAAGGATTTTGCGGCATGGGGGATGGTCGGCGTGCGCGCTTTCGGTCTCGGCTCAAGCCTCTACAAGCCCGGCATGACGGCGGAGGATGTCGGGCGCAATGCCCGCGCCGCGGTCGCGGCCTGGGATGCGGTCTTCGCGGGTGAGTGAGACGATGGTGCGGCGCGGTTGACAGATTGTCACTTGGTTCAGGCTGCTCCGGGACGCGTCTGGAATTTGCACACCGGTGGTGCGAGCCTATGTGAGAGCAGACCAACTTTCCATTCGCAGGACTTCCCCAATGACCCGTCTGACCGATTTCGCCATCACCAAACGCTGGCCGCCGAAGAACCCCGATGCGATCCAGCTCTATTCGCTGCCGACGCCGAATGGCATCAAGGCCGGCGCGATGCTGGAGGAGACCGGACTGGCATACGACGCGCATCTGGTTTCGTTTGCCACCAACGACCAGATGACGCCGGAATTCCTGTCGCTCAATCCCAACAACAAGATTCCCGCGATGATCGACCCCGACGGGCCAGGCGGCAAGCCGCTTCCCTTGTGGGAATCGGGCGCGATCCTGATCTATCTTGCCGAGAAATCGGGCAAGTTCCTGCCCACTGATCCGGCGCGCCGCTACGAGACGATCCAG
Organism: uncultured Paracoccaceae bacterium; assembly: GCA_937873685.1. GTDB lineage: Bacteria > Pseudomonadota > Alphaproteobacteria > Rhizobiales > Rhizobiaceae > CALMYO01. The sequence continues at coordinate 6,459 of CALMYO010000025.1, read as the reverse complement.
TGGCTGATGTTCCAGATGGGCGGCGTCGGCCCGATGTTCGGACAGGTCGGCTTCTTCTACAAGTTCGCCGGCAAGGACTACGACGACAAGCGCCCGCTCAAGCGTTATCTCGACGAGGCGCGCCGCCTGATCGCCGTGCTTGACGGGCTGCTGAAGGACCGGCCCTGGATCATGGGCGACGATTATACCATCGCCGACATCGCCACCTGGCCGTGGTTGCGCACGATGCGCGATTTCTACGAGGCCGGTGAGGCCGTCGGGCTCGGCGATTTTCCGCACGCGACCGCCTGGCTCGATCGCGCGCTGGCGCGCCCGGCAAGCGTCAAGGCGCTCGATATCCCGCCGCGCGGGTAGTCGACGGGTTGCCGTAGCGAAACGCATTTGCGCGTTTCGCCGCGTGTTGAGAAATTCCGTGCGCAGGCCCTCGGAGGCGCGCATTCGCATACCTTCGATCCTTTTGCGGCATGCGCGACAATGCCGCCATGTCGAAAACCGCGCCCGCCAGACAAGACCGGCTTGCCGCCTTCCCGGCCTTCTTCAAGGTTGCGGGCCGCGATGTGGCGATCTTTGGCGATGGCGACGAGGCGTTTGCCAAGGCGCGCCTGCTCGCGAGCACCCAAGCGCGCATCACGCTGTTCGGCGAACCGCAGGGCGAAGCGTTCCGGCGGTTTGTCGCGGCGGAGCGGATTGCGGTTGTTGCAGACACAGTCGCTGGCCGATCTGACGAGTTTCCGCCCCTTTCGCACTTTGCCCTCGTCTTTGCCGCCACCGGCGATGCCGCGCGAGACCGCGCCATTGTCGAGGCCGCGCGGGCAGCAAAGGTGCCGGTCAACGCCGTCGACCAGCCGGATCTCTGTGATTTCTACACCCCTGCCATCGTCAACCGCGCGCCGGTGGCGATCGCGATCGGCACCGAAGGCGCAGGCCCCGTGCTGGCGCAGATCATCCGCGCCCGCATCGACGCCATGCTGCCGCCCTCGCTCGGCGCGCTGGCGCGGCTGGCGGCGAGCTATCGCCATGCCGCCGAACGCCTGTTGCCGCGCGGCGCAGCGCGGCGCGATTTCTGGCGGCGGTTCTTCTCCGGCGATGTCGCCGATAACGTTGCGGCCGGTAATCTTTCCGCCGCGCGTCGCGCTGCGACGCGGCTGCTGCGCGCCGATGCCGGCGTGCAGGGCAAGGTCTGGCTGGTCGGCGCCGGACCGGGCGCAGCCGATCTTCTCACGCTGCGGGCGCAGCGCGCGCTGATGGAGGCCGAAGCGATCTTTTCCGATGCGCTCGTTCCCGCCGAGACCGTCGACATGGGCCGGCGCGACGCGGAGCGCATCCCGGTCGGCAAGCGCAAGGGCTGCCACTCGAAATCGCAGGCCGAGATCGATGCCCTCTTGGTCGCGCTCGGCCGCGCCGGGAAGCGCGTCGTGCGGCTGAAATCCGGCGATCCGCTGGTGTTCGGCCGCGCCGCCGAGGAGATGGCGGCGCTGCGCGAGGCGGGCGTCGCCTATGAGATCGTGCCGGGCGTCACCTCGGCTTTCGCGGCCGCCGCCGATTTCGAACTGCCTCTGACGCTGCGCGGCGTCGCCTCCTCGCTGGTCTTCACCACCGGCCACGACCTGAAGGGCGACACGCTGCCGGACTGGGCCGGTCTCGCGGTCGCCGGCGCAACCGTCGCCGTCTACATGGGCCGCAGTGTCGCCGCCGGCGTCGCAGCGCGGCTGATCAAGGCAGGCCTTTCGCCCGACACAATGGTAGCGGTGGTGGAAAACGCCAGCCGCGCCGGCCGCAGGCTGCTGCATGGCACGGTCGCCGACCTGCCCGGCCTCGAAACGCGCGACGACCTGACCGGCCCGGTGATGGCGATCATCGGCGATGCGGTCGCCGCTGCAAACCTTGCAAACTCGACGCCCCTTGCCGCCCGTTGCGCGGTCGAGGCGGCCTGAACAGGAGGACTGAACCATGGCCACGAAGAAGGATGGCGCAAAGGTGCTGACGGCAAACCGCCTGACGGACGGTATCGCAGTGTGGCTCGGCGCCGGCGGGGCTTGGGTGGAACATCTCGACGGCGCCTTCATCGCCCGCCATGCCGAGGCGGGCGCGGCGCCGGAGGAAACCGCCCCTCGTGCGCCGGCGCACAATCTCGTGCTCGACATCGCCGGCGTCGATATCGAGGAGCGCGACGGCCGGCCCTACCCGCTGCGCCTGCGCGAGCGCATCCGCGCCGAAGGCCCGACGGTGCGCCGCGATCTTGGCAAGCAGGCGCAGGACCGCGCCGCCATGGCCGCCTGAGGAGACGCACATGTACCGCTACGACGAGTTCGATCGCGATTTCGTCACCGGACGCGTCGACCAGTTCCGCGACCAGGTGGCGCGCCGGCTGACCGGCGAACTGGCGGAGGACGCCTTCAAGCCGCTGCGGCTGATGAACGGCGTCTACCTGCAACTGCACGCCTACATGCTGCGCGTCGCCATTCCCTACGGCACGCTGTCCAGCCGCCAGATGCGCAGGCTGGCGTACATCGCCCGCGTCTACGACAAGGGCTACGGCCATTTCACCACGCGCCAGAACATCCAGTTCAACTGGCCGGCGCTCATCGATACGCCGCGCATTCTGGAGGAATTGGCGCAGGTGGAGATGCACGCTATCCAGACCTCCGGCAACTGCATCCGCAACGTCACCGCCGACCATTTCGCCGGTGCCGCGGCCGACGAGGTCGCCGATCCGCGCCCCTACGCGGAAATCCTGCGCCAGTGGTCGTCGCTGCACCCGGAATTCTCGTTCCTGCCGCGCAAGTTCAAGATCGCGGTGACCGGCGCCGAGCGCGATCGCGCCGCGATTCAGGTGCATGACATCGGCCTGCACCTGAAGCGCGGGCAAGACGGTTCACTCGGCTTCGCCGTCCATGTCGGCGGCGGACAGGGCCGCACCCCGATGGTGGCGAAAAAGATTCGCGACTTCCTGCCGGAACAGCACCTGCTGTCCTATGTAACGGCGATCATGCGGGTCTACAACCTGCACGGCCGCCGCGATAACAAGTACAAGGCGCGCATCAAGATTCTCGTCCACGAGACTGGCGCCGACGAACTGGCCCGTCAGGTGGAGGCCGAATGGGAAGCGCTGCGCGACGGCGAACTGCGCCTGCCGGCTTCCGATATCGAGGCCATCCGCACCTATTTCGCGCCGCCGGCGCTGCCGGATCGCGCCGAAGGCTGGGCCGTGCTGGCGGTGCAGAAGCGCGACGACCCGGCGTTTGCCGCATGGGTCAACCGCAACGTCACGCCGCATCGCCACCCCGACTATGCCTGCGTGACGATATCGCTGAAGCCGATCGGCGGCATCCCGGGCGACGCCACCGACGACCAGATGGAGGCCGTGGCCGACATCGCCGAGCGCCTCGCCTTCGATGAGATCCGCGTCACGCACGAGCAGAACCTCGTGCTGCCGCACGTGGCGCTGGCCGACCTGAAGGCCGTCTACGACGCGCTCGTCCCGCACGACCTCGCCACCGCCAATGCCGGTCTGGTGACGGACATCATCGCCTGCCCGGGGCTGGATTACTGCGCGCTGGCGAATGCCCGCTCGATTCCGGTCGCCCAGCAATTGTCGCAGCGTTTTGCCGACGCGGCCCGGCAGGAGGAGATCGGCGAACTGAAGATCAAGATCTCCGGCTGCATCAACGCCTGCGGCCACCACCATGTCGGCCATATCGGCATTCTCGGCGTCGAGAAGAAGGGCGAGGAACTCTACCAGATCACGCTCGGCGGTTCGGGCGACGAGACGACCTCGATCGGCGAGATCATCGGGCCGGGCTTCGGCCCCGACACGATCGTCGATGCGGTGGAGACGCTGGTCGACGCCTATCTCTCGCTCCGGCTTTCCCGCGACGAGACATTCCTTGCCGCCGTGCGCCGGCTTGGCCTCGCCCCGTTCCGCGCCGCACTCTACGAATCCGCGAAGGAGGCCGCCTGATGAGCCTGTTTGCCGCCGCCGAGCCGCGCCTGTGGCGCGAAAACGGCTTCGTCGACGACGATCCCTGGATGATCGTCGAGGAGGCGCAGGGCGCCCTGCCGGAACACGCGGTGCTGCCGCTTGCCGGCCTGCTCGCGCGCATTTCCGCTGGCGAAGCTTTGCCGCAGCGACTGGGCGTGCGCCTTGTTGCCGATGACGATGTCAGTGCGCTCGCGCCGCATCTGGGCGTCGTCTCGCTTGTCGCGCTGACCTTTCGCGCTTTCAATGACGGCCGCGCCTTCTCGCAGGCGAGCCTGCTGCGCGAACGGCACGGCTATGGCGGGGACATTCGCGCCATCGGCGATGTGCTGATCGACCAGGTTGCCTTGATGCTGCGCTGCGGCGTGACCTCCGTGCTCGTTTCGCATCCGCCCACCATCCGCCGGCTCGCCGAAGGGCGGATCGGCGGTATCGACCAGCGCTACCAGCCGTCCGCAGCGCCGGACGCGGCGCATGGCAGCTATAGCTGGCGGCGCCGGGCGGTGGCTTGATGCGATATCGTAGCCTATTTCGAATTGTTTGATGCCCCCACTCCGGCCCTTCGGGCCACCTCTTGGATGACTGACGTGTGATAGTTTGTGGTTGCCGGAAGGGGTGGCCCGAAGGGCCGGAGTGGGGGCTTTCGCACCCGCAACACTGAAACGCTTCCTGAAAAACCCTCGCTGTTACCCCACCTACGACAAACCGGAACCGCCATGCACATCACGCTCATCGACCGCGATGGCCGCCGTCACCGCCTCGAGGCGGTGGAAGGTTTCCGCGTCATGGAGATCATCCGTGACTGGGGCTTCGACATCCGCGCCGAATGCGGCGGCGCCTGCGCCTGCGCCACCTGCCACGTCTATGTCGGCGAAGACTGGGTTGACCGCCTCGCCCCGCCGCGTGACGACGAGGAGGACATGCTGGATAGCGCCTTCAGTGTTGAGACAAATTCGCGCCTGTCCTGCCAGTTGCTGATGACGCCCGAACTCGATGGCCTGGAAGTGAAGCTGGCGCCTGGCACCGAGCGCGAACGCAAGGCCGCGTGAGGAACGCCCCGGTTTAGCCCGCCTCCCCCGACAGCCACTGCGCCGAGCGCATCTCGACGAGGCGGGAGGCGGTTCGGGCGAACTCAAACGCTTCAGATCCGCTTTTTCCGACATAGAGTTTCTCCGGCTCCGCTTCGGCCGAAATCGCTACCCTGTTGCCGTTGTCGTAGAGCGTGTCGATCAGGGCGATGAAGCGCTTGGCGGGATTGCGCTTCGCCTCGTCCAACACCGGCACGCGGTCGATGAAGACCGTCTTGTAGCGCTGCGCGATCGCCCGGTAGTCGGCGGCGCCAAGCGGCTTGTCGCACAGGTCAGAAAAGTCGAACCGGGCGATGCCCATCGCCTGGCGCGGCACGCACACCGCCCTGCCCTTCACCGCGATCTCCGCTGGCTCGGCCTTCACGCCACCCGTCATGGTCGCAAACAGGTCGTCCATGGCGCGATCGGCGGCAAGCGTCAGCGGCGCATGCCACACCGGCGCGCGGCCGAGCTTGTCCAGCCGGTAGTCCTTGTCGGCGTCGAGGTTGGCCACATCGGTGTGCTCGCGCAGAACTTTCAGGAACGGCAGGAACAGGCCGCGGTTGAGCCCGTCCCTGTATAGATCATCCGGCGCAACGTTGGAGGTCGCCACCAGCACGACCCGGCGCGCGAACAAGGCCGTGAACAGGCGTGACAGGATCATCGCATCGGCGATGTCGGTCACGGAAAACTCGTCAAAGCAGATCACCCGCGCCTCATCGGCAAGCGCTGCGGCTACCGGCGGGATCGGATCGTCCTGCCCCGTTTCGCCGCGCTTCAGCGCCTGGCGATGAGCATGAATGCGCTCGTGCGCGTCGGTCATGAACTCGTGGAAATGCGCGCGCCGCTTCTTCGCCTCAGGGCAGGCGGCGAAGAAGAAGTCCATCAGCATGGTCTTGCCGCGCCCTACCGCGCCGTGGATGTAGAGCCCGCGCGGAGCGGCGGCCGGGCGTTTGCGACCGAACATCCAGCCGAGCGCGCTCGACTTGGCGGCAAGCCTGTCGGCGGCGATCGATGCATTCAGCCGGTCCAGCCGGTCCGCGAGCGCAACCTGCGCCGGATCGGCAGAAATCGCGCCGCAAGAAACCAGTTGGTCGTAGTGTGAGCGGACGCCCGTTTGCGCCACCTGTCGAGACGGCATCGGCGGCGGATTTCAACGCGACAAGGTGACGGCGCGTCCGCCGGAGGTCTGGCCGTCGAACTTGTTGTTGCCCGAGGCAAAGAGCCTTCCGAGCACCGTTCCGTTCTCATCGCTTAGCACCACCTGCTTGCCCGAAACATTCCAGATGCGCAGGTTGGCGAGTTCGCCGTCGCATCCGCGCGTACCGCCGCGCGAGCCGGAGCCGAACTTGGTAAGCGTCAGGAACATCCGGCAGTTTCTGCCGCCGCTCGAGACCCGCCACGACCCGACCA
>CALMYO010000024.1 GCA_937873685.1 uncultured Paracoccaceae bacterium | reverse complement strand
CGGGCTGGGGCGGTGGCCGGCTGGCTGCTTCCGGGACATCCAGCACCGAACGTCACAAAGGAGCGCGCGGCATGACAGCCCCCATCTCCCACACCCCCGCCTGCGGCACGTCGCGCAACACGCTCGCCATGATCCGCGCCGCCGGAATCGAGCCGGTGGTGATCGAGTATCTGAAGACGCCGCCGTCGCGCGAGACGCTGGTCGCGCTGATCGCGGCGATGGGCGGTGGACCGCGACCCCTGCTGCGCGAGAAAGGCACGCCCTATTCCGAACTCGGACTGGGCGACCCGGCGCTGAGCGACGACGAGTTGATCGACGCGATGATGGCGCATCCGATCCTGATCAACCGCCCTGTCGTGGTGAGCGACAAGGGGGTGAAGCTGTGCCGGCCTTCGGAGGTGGTGCTCGAGCTGTTGCCGCAGGGCGCGGTCGGCCGGTTCGTCAAGGAAGATGGCGAAGTCGTCGAACCGGCCAACCACGGCGCTTGACGCATGGGCGATGACACCAAGTTCCCCGCGCTCGACGCGGCCTGTTTCCAGGCGATCGACCCGGCAAGGCTGTTCGATGCGCCGCGTTCCACCCACAAGCCGCGGGTGCTGATGCTCTACGGGTCGCTGCGCGAGCGGTCGTATTCGCGCTTCCTGACGCTTGAGGCCGCGCGGCTGCTGGATAAATTCGGCGCCGAGGTGCGGGTCTTTCACGCCGACGCCTTGCCGCTTGTCGATGGCGCGCCGGCCGATCACCCGAAGGTCGCGGAACTGCGCGAACTGTCGCTGTGGTCGGAGGCGCAGGTGTGGTGCTCGCCCGAGCGGCATGGCGCGATGACCGGCGTGATGAAGACGCAGATCGACTGGCTTCCCCTTTCGCCCATCGGCGGGGTCCGCCCGACACAAGGGCGCACGCTGGCGGTAATGCAGGTTTGCGGCGGCTCGCAATCCTTCAACGCCGTCAACCAGATGCGAATCCTCGGGCGCTGGATGCGCATGATCGTCATTCCCAACCAGTCCTCGATCGCCAAGGCCTTTCTGGAATTCGACGAGGCCGGCCGCATGAAACCCTCCTCCTATTACAACCGGGTTGTCGACGTGATGGAGGAACTGGTGAAGTTCACGCTGCTCACGCGCGACATTTCGGGCTACCTGACAGACCGCTATTCGGAACGGGTGGAGAGCGCCGAAGAGGTGCACAAGCGGGTCAACCTGCGCGCCATCTGAGATGTGCTCCGCATCGCTCGCTTCAGTATTTCCGAATTGAAGCGATGACAAATTTCGTGCGCGGGGGCGTCGGCAGGCGGTGTATAGGATTGGCGCAAATCATCCAACGGAGCCCGCGCCCGTGACCGTCCAGGCCAAATCCACCGACACCGCCCTGCCCGTTCTCGTCATCGTTTGCGGCTGCCTGATTGCGTTGCTGACCTTCGGCCCGCGCTCGGCGATGGGGTTTTTCCAGTTGCCGATGCTGCAGGAGAAGGGCTGGGAGCGCCAGACCTTCGGACTTGCGATGGCGATCCAGAACCTGTTCTGGGGCCTTGGCACACCTTTTTTCGGCGCGATCGCCGACAAGTGGGGCACCTGGCGGGTGCTCGCCATGTCGGCCTTCTTCTACACCGGCGGGCTGATCGTGATGGCGTACGCCGATGCGCCGATCTGGCTGCACATCGGCGGCGGGGTGATGGTCGGTCTCGGCATCGCGTCCGGCTCCTTCGGCATCGTGCTGGCGGCGTTCGCGCGCAAGGTCTCGGCCGCGCAGCGCACCATGGTGTTCGGCTTCGGCACGGCGGCGGGTTCAGCCGGCATGTTCGTCTTCGCGCCGCTGAGCCAGGGCTTGATCGACGCGGTCGGCTGGTCGGATGGGTTGGTGTGGCTCGGCGTCATCATGCTTGCGATCCCCGTGCTGGCCATCCCGCTCGCCGGCAACGGGTCGAGCGGAAAGCAGAACCAGGCGCAGGTCGACCAGACGATCCGCGAGGCGCTGCGGGAGGCTTTCGGCCACCAGAGCTACCTTTTGCTGACGGCAGGCTTCTTTGTCTGCGGCTTCCAGGTGGCGTTCATCACCGCGCATTTTCCCGCCTACATCGCCGATATCGGCGTAGAGGCGCGCTATGCGGTGATTGCGCTGGCGCTGATCGGCCTGTTCAACATCGTCGGTTCGCTGGCGTCCGGTTTCATCGGCCAGCGCTACTCCAAGCCGATCTTCCTGGCGCTGATCTATATCGGCCGCTCGATCGCGGTGACCGCCTTCCTGTTGCTGCCGCAAAACGCGACATCGGTGGTCATCTTCGCCATCGTCATGGGGCTGCTGTGGCTCTCCACCGTGCCGCCGACCAACAGCCTCGTCGCCATCATGTTCGGCACCAAGTATCTCGGCATGCTGGGTGGCATCGTGTTCTTCTCGCACCAGATCGGCTCGTTCCTCGGCGTGTGGCTCGGCGGATACCTTTACGATATTTACGGATCCTACGATCCGGTGTGGTGGCTGGGCGTCGCGCTCGGCATCTTCGCGGCGATTGTCCACTGGCCGGTCCGCGAGGCCCCGGCGCCGCGGATGGCGCTGGCGGCGGGGGAGTGACCGTGCGGGTGTGGCTGGGCGTTCTTGTTTTGCTGGCGAGCCTTGCACTGGGTGGCCTGCCGGACGCGGCCCGAGCAGGGAACGCCGTTCCCCTTGTCGAGCCCTATGCGGTAGACATAACGGCAGTGGCGCTCACGGCAGCTGACGGAAACCGCGAGCCGCTGGGCGCGATCCTGCCGCAGGAACCATCAATCGTGCATTTCTGGGCGACATGGTGCGCGCCCTGCCGCGAGGAACTGCCGGCGCTCGCCCGATTTGCCGAAACGCTCGCATCTCGCGGGCAAACAGAAAGACTGATCGTCATCGCGGTGGAACCCAGCCCGCGCGAGAAGATCGACCGCTTCCTTTTGGAAGCGGGCATCGACGGATTCGTCACCTGGCATGACCGGGAAGGAAAGTCCGGGGCGGCCTTCGGTCTGTTCGGCATGCCGGCGACGGTGCTGCTGGACGGCGCGCACCTCGTGGTTGGCAAGGTCTCAGGCGCGCTCGACTGGGACGATGCCGCCGCGCGCGCCGAACTGGAAGCCCATCTGAGGCGCTGAGTTACACCTCAGTGCTGGTGGCCAACATGGCTGTGGTTGTTAGCGCCGGCGTCTTCCACCTGCATGTGCATCTCGATATGGCCGAAATCGAATTCGATCTCGATCTCGTGCTCGCTGCCTTTTTCCATAGGCATTTTCAAGCCTTCGAAGCGCAGCGCAAGACCGTTCGGCGCCAGCGTCATTTCGGTGCCGGCCTTCACCGGAACGGCGGGCAGAGCGACGTAATCCGGTTCGCCGTCCTTCAGCTGGAAGCCGACGAGTTCGGCCTTTTCAGCCCATTCGGCATGGCCGCCGACGATCGACACGTTCCTGTCCGACTTGTTCTCGATTTCCACAAAGACGAGCGTTGTGCTTTCCGACGTCGCGCGCGTCCAGGCATGAACGGCCCGAACGCCATTGGCTTCGCCCTCGTGATGGGATTGGTCTTCCTTGCCATCGGCGTGACCGTGGCTGTCCTGCGCGTTGGCGGGAGCTGCCATCAGGGCGACGGCGAAGAGTGCGGCAAAGGCATTGCGGATCATGGTTCTCTCCTTCATGGTTAACCGCGAAGATCGGTAATGATATTACGTGACACCGCGTTGAAGGCTGGCAGCAGCGCCAACAGAACCGTGAGGCTGACGAAACCGGCGACGAGATGGAACTCCGGCCAGGCGAGCGACGCCTCGACCAGAATGTCGGTCCTGGCGGTGACAACGCGCGAAATGGCCTCCACAGCCAACAAACCGACCGCCACTCCCAGTACAGCGCCGGCGCTTATCAGCGCCGCCGCATAACACCACACCACGGCGAAGACGAAACGGTCAGGCGCGCCAAGCGCGCGTAGCAAGGCAAGACGCCGCGCATAGAGCCGCGTCAGAACGACCAGGCCCGCCAGCACTCCGGCGGCTACCAGCACTTGCGTCAGCACCGCCATCACGCTCATCACCTGCCGCACATCGCCAAGCATCGCGTGCAGGCTGGCCAGCACCGCGCCCGGAAAGAACGCCATCGTGCGTTCGGAGGTAAATTCGGAACGCAAAGCGTAGTTGGCCCAAAGCTGATCGGCGCGAACGAGCACCGCCGGCGTTCCGGGAAAGAAGGCGGGATCGAATGGTGGCCCGATCCGGTCGTCGCCCGGCGCGTGGCCCGACGCGAGACCATGCACCGACCACACGCTCTCGACGGGTACGAGAATCGCCTTGTCCCACGGGCTGCCCGTCGCCGGCATGCGCCCGACAACGGTCAGGGAATGGCCGGCATGAGCGTCACTCTCAGCACTGTCGCCGATGCCATGCGCCGGTGTAAAGGTATCGCCGACCCCCAACGGCGCACGCGCGCCCGCAACGGCCTCGTTGAGGCTCGCAAACATCCGGCCCCCGGCAAGCTCTCCGGCGAGATGGGTCACGAAGGGCGCTGTCGTGCCGATAATGGGGGACGCGCCGAAGGAATCGCCGTAGGCGATCGGCGCGGCCAGCGCGACGTTCTCGTGCGTCGCGATTTTCTCCCAGGTCGGCCCGTCGATCAGCGGCACGTCGACCGGTTGCAAGTAAACCGCCGCCAGCAACATCTGCACTTCCGAACCGGGCGCCGAGACAACGAGATCGAACTTCTCGGCAGCGCGAGCGGTGCCCTTGCGCAGTCCGCGCTCCTGCGCAATCAGCCCCACCCCGATGCCGACGGAGACGGCGATCAGCGCAACGAAAAGGGCATTGGTCCATCGGTAGCGCCACAGCATGGCGCCAACCAGCTGCAGCGGGCGGTAGCCGCGCATCACCACGATGCCGGCAACCACCGCCGGCGCCAGCAGCACGCACATCAGCAGGACGTCCTGCAACGCAACGGGGACCTGGTCCCAAAGGTCGAAAAACGCCCGCATCGCCCTACGCTCCCGCCACCAGGACGCCGTCAACGACGTCGAGCACTCGATCCATGCGGGCATGCAGCGCCGCGTCGTGGCTGACCGCGACCAGCGTCTTGCCGCGATCGGAGGCGAGTTTGGCCAGATCGTCGATAAGCCGGTCCGCTGCGGCGCGGTCGAGGCTCGCCGTCGGTTCATCGGCCAGGATGATCGCGGGATCGCCGGCCAATGCGCGCGACACCGCCACGCGCTGACGTTCGCCGCCGGAGAAGGTTGAAACCGAACGTTTTGAATGATCGGAGAGCCCGAGATGCCCAAGCATGGCGTCAGCCCCGGCGCGAATGGCGCCGCGCCGCGAGGAAGCGCTGAACGCAGCGGCAAGCGCCGCATTGCCGGCCGCCGACAGTTCCTCGAACAGCAGGAAATCCTGGAAGATCAGGCCGACATGTTCGCGGCGAAAACGCGCGCGTTCTGCATCGTTCATGGCGGCAAGATCGGCCTCGCCCCAGCGCACCGCCCCCGACGCGGCGCGCACAAGGCCGGCGATCGCGTGCAGCAGCGTTGATTTGCCGGCGCCGGACGGACCGCGAATGCCGATTCGACTGCCCGGCGCGATGTCCAGCGCGTTGACGCTGAGCAGCAAACGGCCGCCATCGCCGGTCACGGTCAGGTCGCGGACCCTGAGATGCGGGATACTCATGCGCGCTCGTAAGTGGCGTCGGTGAGACGCACGCGGCTGACAAAACCGAGTTCGGGATCGGTCCAGGTTCCAAGTTCTAGCGCGCCGCGCACGACAATCTGGACGTTGAAGGCGATGACCTCGACGGTTCGCTTGGTGTAGATGGCGAGAATGTCGTCCGGCCAGTCCGCCTCCGTGTCGCAGAAGGGGCAGACCGCCATCGGCTTCTTGGTCAGCACGAAAAAGCTCGATTCGGCCTTGAGCGGCGGCGCCATGAACCCCGACGCGGCGATACGCTGGCCCGCGCGCGCTTTCGCATAGTCGGAGAAGCTCAAATCCTTGTTATACAGGTCGCGCATGTTGACGACCTCCTCGGCCGCAGCACGCGTGGCGACGAGACCGGCGCCGACGCCGATCAGCAAGGTTCGACGATTCATGATGTCCTCCTTTCCGGATGTCGAAAATCACCATCATCCTATGCCGCCCGGATGACAGTAAAAGAAAGGCCCGCGTCGCCGCGGGCCTCCATTGATGCGATGAAACGTCGCCTTACTGGGCGGACGCCTTCTTCATCTCGCCGCCATTCACGGCGTGGTTCATGACGTGGAAGATCACGTTCTGCTCGATGACGCCGCCGAACAGGTGCGCCCAGGGGCCGCGAGCATAAACCGCCACGTCTTCGCCCGAGTGGGTTTCGGACGACATCGGGATCAGAGCCTGCTGCAGGTAGTCCTTGTCAGTCGCCTGCTCTTCGGTGAGGTCCGGACGAGCGCCTGCGAAAGACTTGTCGGCCTGCTCCACGAGAACAGCGCCAGCGCCGTTCAGGAAGCCAGCGACGGTGTAAGGCTTCCCGTCAGCCGCAACTTCGGCTTCGCCGGTGTGTTCCACGCCCTTCTCGTTTTCCTTCATGCACAGGCCGAGAATGTTGGAGCCGCGGCCGCAATAGCCGTTGAAGGCGATCGCGTGCTCGTGGTCGGCGGTGACGATGATCAGCGTGTCTTCGGCATTGGTCATCTCAATCGCCTTGGCGATCGCATCGGCGAAAGCCTTGCCGTCGGTGACGGTGCGGTAGAGGTTGCCGTCGTGGTTGGCGTGGTCGACGCGGCCGCCTTCAACCGACAGGTAGAAGCCGTTTTCGTTCTGGCCGAGCGCCTTGATCGCGGCTTCGGTCATCTCGGCAAGCGAAGGTTCGCCGGTGCGGTCGGCCTCGTACTTCATGTGGCTCGACTCGAACAGTCCGAGCACCGGGGCGTTGTTGCCCATGGTGAGCGCGGCGAAATCGTCCTGGCCGAACACCACCTGAGCGCCCGCAGCCTTCGCCTCTTCGACGAGGTCGCGGCCGTCGGTGCGCTTGCCTTCCTTGTCTTCGACGTCCTTCACGCCCTTCGGCAGGAAGTGGCCGCGACCGCCTCCCATGGCGACATCGATCACGCCGGCCTTCATCTGCTCGATCAGCTGGTCGGCGATGTCCTTCTGGGCGCAGCCTTCCGGCAGCTTGGAATTGTCTTCCCAGTCACGGTTGACCGCGCGGGCGTAAACGGCGGCCGGGGTGGCATGGGTAATGCGGGCGGTGGACAGGACGCCAACCGACTTGCCCATGTCCGTGACGATCTCGGCAAAGGTCTTGGTGCCAGCCGAAGCGCCGGCGGCGCAATCGCTCACGTTGACGCTGTCGAGGACGTTGATCATGCCGTTCTTGGTCTTGATGCCGGAGTTCATCGCGGCGGCGGTCGGCGCGGAATCGGGCGTCTGGCCGTTCGACGAGTAGGTTTTGACCAGAGCGACGTGCGGGAAGGTCTCGTGCGGCTGGACGTAGTCATCGCCGAGGCCACCGGCCTGCTGGCCCGAGAAAAGGCGGATCGCATAGTTGGTGCCAACGCCGTTGCCATCGGCGGTGAACAGGATGACGTTCTTCGCCTTGCCGACGATCGGCTGCACGGCAAGGCGCTGCTGGATCACGGCCTCGGCGTCCGTGAACCACTTGTTGCCGGCCTGCGGCAACGCGTCCTGGGCGAAGGAAACGGAAGCGGAAAGCGCGAACGCAAGCGCCGCGAGCGAAACGGTCTTCATCGGAAATCTCCCTTGGTGTCGGATTGACCTGTCGGGCAATAGATCGGCTGCATGACAGCGTTATTACAGTTTTCGTAACACATTCAATGTGTTATGATATAACATCCGCCGCAGGCTTTCGGGCTGTCGGTGGCTTGTCCTTGCTCCCCGACAGAAGTCGTTGATACAGCATGCCGATGCCGATCAGCACCACACCGAGCCCCATGAAGGAGAGCGCGCGCAGCACGCCGGTCAGCGCCGCCATGTCGATCAGGAACACCTTCAGCACTGTTGCGGTGACGGCGATGGCCGAGAAGATGCGCAGCATGCGCGAGTTGAGCCGCACGCCCGCCACCAGCAGCGCCACGCCGGCAAGCAGGCCGGCGGCGGAGTAGGTGTATGTTTCAGCGCCGGTGGTCGGCTTCCAGAAGCCGAGGAATTCGCCCTGGTAGTGGCGGCGTATCGACAGGCCGATCCAGGCGACCGCGAGCGCCACGGCGAGCGCGCCGAGCGTCATCACGTAGTGGGTGGGCCGTTTTCCGCGCGCCTGCAGCGCCACCGCGCCAGCCAGCAGCGCCGGCAGCAGGTAGCCGAGCAGCAGCGTGTTGACGAACGGCCACTTGCCGGTCGATTCGTCGGTAAAGAGCGGGTTCAACAGCACGAAATGGCTGAAGACGACGACCACGACACTGGCGTAGCTCAACGCCATCGCGCCATAACGAAACACCGGGCTTGGCGACAGCCCGTCGAGGCGTAGCAGGATCATCGAGCCGCCGAGCGCGATCAGCGTATAGACCGCCTGCTCGTCGAGGCTGCGCACGCCGGTCGACAGCGCCAGTTCGCCGCCATTCATGGCGTGGCGGGCCAGCATCGCCGCGCCGAGCAGCGCAAACAACGCGGCGAACGCCTCCATGACGCGCTGCGCCGAATCGCGGCGCTGGCGCGCCAGCGCCCAAGCCGCACCGGCAGCGGCGATCGCCGGAATGCCATAGCCGGGCGTCAGCCAGTTGAGCACAATCGTCTTCGACAGCGCCAGTTCGTTGACGATCGCCGGTTCGGCTGCGATGCGCAGGAGCGCGAGCGCGGCAAACCACGGTGCGGCCCAGCGCAGCGCCAGCCAGGGGCGCATGCCGGCCGCCCATGCGAGCGCCAGGCCGGCGAGCGCAAAACCGATTCCCGTCCAGGCCGAGCCGGTGAGCAAATGGATCGCGATCGACAGGAACACCGCCGCACCGGCGACCAACGCATCCTCGGCATCGAGCCCGGCACGGTCAACACCTTGCTGGCGATGCAGCGTTTCTGCGCCGAAGGCCGCCAAGGCCGCGCCGGCCAGCGCCAGCAGGCCGAACAGCGAATCGTCGAACAGGTCGCCGGTCGCGGCCCAACCAAGGCAAAAGGCGCCGAGCGCGACGACGACGCCGACCGCCGCCCATTCGCGCCGCGCCACCACGCCGCCCGCCGCGCGCCACGCCCCGCCGATCGCCACGGCGAGGAACAGCAGCGACGCCCCGAGCGCATGGGCGCGAAACGCGGAGACCAGAAGATTCGTGACATCGGCGGTTACCGAATCGACGCCACCGATTTCGACCTCGATGCCGCGCGCGGTCGCCCAGACAAACAGCCCGCCCAATGCTGCGAAGGCGGAAGCATAGAGCGGCGCGCGCAAGCGGCGAAGGAAGGAAGCCGCCGCCAGCACCAGCACGAGGGCGACCAACGCCATGCGTTCGGCAAGGCCCGGCGTTTCGACGCGGCCGATCATCGCCACCGCCGCCAGCGCCGGCAGGATCGCACCGCTCCAATCGGCCGCGATCTGCCCGAGACGCTGCAGGAAGAGCGTGCCGCTGTCGCGCACCGGCAGCCACAACGCCGCATGCAGCACGACCATCGCCACCAGGAACAGGCCGAGCGCCGGCGTATCGAGCGGCAACGGCGCATCGGCCACATAGGCCAGCGCCCAGAACGCCGCGCCGAACGACGCGCCGACGACAAGCCACGGCCAGCGACGGCGTGCGGCAAGGAACGTCGCCGCCGCCAGCACCAGCGCCAGGAAAGCGAAGAGCACGCGCGGACTGGCCGATTGCGACGCCACGAGCAGCGGCGTCACATCTGCGCCGAGCAGGCCGAGCGCAGCAAGCCACGGCCCCTGCCGAAGCGACAGCGCGAGCGTCGCCAGCGAAATCGCTGCCAGCAGTGCAAAGGCCGTGACGACGCCGATGAAATTGTAGATGCCGTGCGCGGCGTAGGCATCGGCAAACAGGGTCACTGCGCCGGCTGCGGTCAGAATGCCGGGAACGTAGGCGTTGCGCACCTGTGGCGCCTTGCCGTCGTCGCGCCTTCGCAGCCATTCGCCGCCGGCCAACAGGGCGAGCCCGAACAAGGCGGCAAGCGCGAGCCGCACCCGCGGCCCGAGCAGCCCGGCCTCGATGGTGTAGCGCACCAGGAAGACGCCGCCGAGCGCCAGCGCCAGCCCGCCGACCCACACGGTCCAGTTTGCGCCGACGCGCTCCTCGAGCGTGCGCTTGGGGGTAGCGGGCGCGCGCGCCACCACGGTTTCAGAGGCTTCGCCTGCCGGCGCATCGCCTGCCGGCGCGGTTCCGCCTTCGGTCGCCGTTGCTCCAATTTGCGCCTCGCTTGCCGCACGCGCGGCAGCCCATGGGCCGGCTGCGACGCCGGCATCGCCAAAGGTCTCGCCCGGCGCGCCAGCCGCCGCTTCATCCGTCGCAGTGGCCGCTTCTGCTCCGTTTGCACTGTCCTGTGGCGGCATGCCCGCGCCGGCCAGACCGGCAATGCGCAAATCGGCCAGTTCGCCGGCGAGCTTGCGCAGATCCTTTTGCAGGCGCACCACATCGCCGCGTTGCTGGGCGGCGAGCGCAACGGCGATGATGGCGAGCAGAAGGCTCAGAAAAGACAGCACCGCCGGTTCCCCCTGCGCATCAGCGCATCATGTTGGCGAGCGGGAATATCGAGCACGTTTCAGTGGCAAACGCCAGCAGCTTGCCGGCGGAATCGGTGAGGCGCGCTTCCGACAGGGCGAGCGTGCGCCCGCGATGCACCACCTTGCCCTCGCAACGCCCCTTGCCGGTGGCGGGTGTGATCGGCCGCAGGTAGTTCACCTTCATCTCCGCCGTGGTGTAGCCCTCCCCCGCCTGCAAGGTGGTGTGGACGGCGCAACCCAGCGCCGAATCGACGATCGCCGCCGCCCAGCCGCCATGCACCGCGCCGAGCGGGTTGAGGAACGCGGCCGAGGGCATGCCCTCGAACATCACCACGCCCGGCGACGCCTCGACGAGGGCAAAGGCCAGCGTGCGCGAGATTGGCGGCGCGGGATACTCGCCCGCCAGCATCGCGTTCAGCATCTCCAGCCCGGAGCGGGTCGCCATGTGCTCCAGCGGCAAGGTGCCGAAGCCGCGCGGCGAGACCGCGCCGGGGAAGATTGCATTGTCGTCGGGAGCGTCGGTCATGCGGTTTCTTTCAGTTGCGGATTTTCGATTGCGCGCAGCACGGCGGCGACAAAGCCTGAACGTGCCGCCGGTTCGGCCACGCCGCGCGGCATCCACACGTCGCGGGCGAGGAAATGGGCGGTCAGCCGGAAGGCATCGGCTATGGCGTCCGCGCCAGCCTCGCGCCCGGCGCGCCGCGTGAGGAAGTCCGGCAGCGCCAGCAACTTGTCGCGCCATGGTGCGCCGGCCTCGCGACTGACCGCGCGGCCGGATTTTGGCGACACATAAACGAGATCGTCGCGCCGGCCGGTCGCCGCGCATTTCGACAGGTCGAGGCCGAAGCCGAGTTCATCGAGCAGGTTCATCTCGAAGCGCACCATCAGCGGGCCGGCCAGCGCCGGATTGTCGAGATGATCGATCAGTACGCCGAGTGCCTCGTAAAGGGCGGCGTGCGGATCGCGCTCGGGCAGCAGGCGCAGATGGGCGGCAAGCATCTGGATGCCGAAAACGCCCACCGGTCCGGCGAGCAGATCCGCCGCCTTGAGGCTGACCGGCTCGATTGCCCACATCCCGAGATGCTCGTCGAGCCGGGCGCGCCACGTCGCCTCGACATGATTGCCCGGCTGCAGCACCGGCTGCATGCGCCGCGAGCGGCCGCCGCGCACGATACCGAGATGGCGGCCGTGGCCGCGCGTCATCAGTTCGACGATCAGGCTGGATTCGCCGTGCCTGCGCGTGCCGATGATGATGCCGGAATCTGACCACTGCATGCGGCCGGATTAGCGGAAAAACGGTAACGGCGGAACTGTGCGCCGCGCCATTCCTGCCATAGCCTCACGCCGGAACATAGCAGAGCCGCACGACATCGCCGATACGGTGGTGGCTTGTCAGCCGCAGCGGCGGGACCGGACCGCGGAAGAAGCGGTTGCCGCCACCGGTCACGGCCGGAAACAGGTAGAGCCGGTACTCGTCGATCAGTCCCCACTCAGTCAGGCTTCTGGCAAGCACCGGTCCGCCGATGTCGATTTCGCCTTCCTGCTGCTGCTTCAACGCGCGGATTGCGGGCTCGACATCGCCGGAGATCAGCGTCGCATTGGGCCCGACCGAGGTGAGCGTGTTCGACACCACCCATTTCGGCTGGCGGCGCCAGGCGTCGGCGAATTCGCGTTCCGGCGCACCCCATTGCGGCTGGTCGTCGTCCCAGTAGCGCATGAGTTCGTACAGGCGCCGCCCGTAGAGGCTGCCGGCGATGGCGCCCACATGGTCGATCCAGTGCCGGAACAGCGTCTCGTCCGGCTGGAAGCTGTCATGATCGACATGACCGTCCAGCGAAACCTGCATCCCGTAAACGAAGGTGGCCATGGGTTTGCTCCGCCGTGTGGGAAAGGTAGGGCTTTGTCGGGTTGGGGGCAAGGCGGGGATAATCCGCTAGCAAAGTCTTGCAAATTCTGACATGTCGGTTATAACCGACAGATGAAGACTGTTTTGCGGACTGATGAGTTTTGCAGTGGGCGAACAGCCTTCGCGATGGTCGTGCAAAGGCGAAAATCGCCATGCGAATCGAACGCATGGCCGCTGGAAACCCGGGCGATGTCGCCCCTGTAGGTGAAGGCGTGAGCGAAGCACGCATTCACTTCGGGCCCGGATACCGCCTCTACTTTGTCGAGCGGGGACGAACGATCATCATCCTGCTTTGTGGCGGCGACAAATCGACCCAGAATCGCGACATTGCCCGCGCCAAACAACTTGCCAAGGACGTCTGACATGCCGGTAGAACTGAAGCCCTGGGACAGCGCCGAAATCCTCACGGACGAAGAAACGATCAAGGCTTATCTTGAGGAGGCTTTCGCGGAAGGCGAACCGCAGCTCATCGCCAAGGCTTTGGGCGATGTAGCCCGCGCGCGCAATGTCGCGGCGCTGGCGCGTGAAACCAACCTTTCGCGCGATACGATCTATTCCGCCTTCGGTCCCGAAGGCAATCCGACTCTTTCGACGCTGATCGCCATGACCAAGGCGCTCGGCTTTGATCTGACGCTGAAACCGCGGACTGACGGGTGAGCGACTGCGATTGCTGTTTCATATGTGTTCATGTTGAACATGGAGTGTCCCCTCATCCCCCTGCCGGGACCTTCTCCCCAAAGGGGAGAAGGAGCATCTGGGCTAAAGCCATCGCGCAAACCGAGCCTTCGCCCATGCTGGCAGTACCTCACATCCATCGCCCTTCTCCCCTTTGGGGAGAAGGTCCCGGCAGGGGGATGAGGGGAGAATGTCCGGCACTTTCGACGTACGAAAAAATATATTAGCCCCTACTCCCTGAACTCCAACCCCATTTCCCGATAGCGCTCCGGATCGTCGCCCCAGTTCTCGCGCACCTTCACATAAAGAAACAGGTGCACGGGCTGTTCGAGGATTTCGGCGATTTCGGTGCGCGCTGCCTGGCCGATCGCCTTCACCGTCTGGCCCTTGTGGCCAAGCACGATCGCCTTCTGGCTGTCGCGCTCGACATAGATCACCTGCTCGATCCTGACCGAACCGTCCTTCTTCTCCTCCCAGCGCTCGGTTTCCACCGTGGAGGCGTAGGGCAGTTCCTCGTGCAGGCGCAGATACAGCTTCTCGCGGGTGATCTCGGCGGCGAGCATGCGCATCGGCAGGTCGGAGATCTGGTCGGCCGGGTAGTACCACGGCCCGGCGGGAAGGGCTTCGGCAAGCGCACCCATCAGGTCGGCGCAGCCGGAGCCGGTGAGCGCGGAAATCATGAAGGTGGCGTCGAAGGCGACGCGTTCATTCAGTTCTGCAGCGATCTTCAGCAAGCGCGCGCGTTCGATGCGGTCGATCTTGTTCAGAACCAGCCATTTCGGCAGCTTCACGGTGGCGACACCGTCGAGCAGCGCCTTCGCCTCGTCGCTGCCGGCCTTCTGCACGTCGATCAGCACCAGCACGATGTCGGCGTCGCGCGCCCCGCCCCAGGCGGTGGCCACCATCGCCCGGTCCAGCCGGCGCCTCGGGGGGAATATGCGGGGCGT
>CALMYO010000023.1 GCA_937873685.1 uncultured Paracoccaceae bacterium | reverse complement strand
CGCCGCAAGCCCCTCGGCCGAGCCCCAACACGCGCCGGTCAGCACCAGCGTCAGCCTTGTCGCTGAGGCGCGCGCGGCGGCAAACACAGCCTTTTGGCGTTTGGCCCACAGCGCCGCCTCGTCGCCCGCACAAGCGGCGATCGGTTCATTGAACGGCTCGAGCGCCACCTTCGCCGGGTCGACGCCGTAAAGCACGCGGCCGATGTCGCGCACCAGCACGAGGTAGCGCTCGAAAACCGCCTCATCCCCGATGATCTCGCCCGTACCGACCGAGCGTACCGAACCGGAAGGAATCGTGTGCAGGTTGACGATGACGCCGAGCCCGGCTTCGACCGCAAGGTCGGCGGCTTCGCGCACATCCTCCAGCATCTCGCCGACATGGCTGCGCGCCTTCACCGAAAGCAGCACGGCGGGATCGATCGTCATGCGGATGAAGTCAAATCCGTCCGCCTTCAGGCTCCGCAACTCGTGGACGCCGACATGGCGACGCCATTCGGGAAACGGAAACAGCTTCGATCCGTCGCCCCATTCGCTCTCCTGCGGCCATGTCTCCCACAGGTTCATGCCGATGCCGCGCCGGCCCTCGAAGCTGGCGGCGAAGGCAAGGCCCGGCGCAAGCAGCAGGAAGGCGAAAAGGACGAACGGCTTGAACGGCAGGCGCATCGGTGCGAATTCCGTTGGACGGGATGCGTGTTCCATGACGCGGCGAAATGAAAAAGGAAAGTGCGATGGCTGAGCGTGGTGAATGGCCGGCGGCGGAAACGGCAGGCATTGCCGGGCGAGTCGAGAACGGCGTGCATGTGCTGGCGGTACGCGTCTACTATGCCGACACCGATTTTTCCGGCGCGGTCTATCACGCCCGCTATCTCGAGTTCTTCGAGCGCGGACGGTCGGATTTCCTGCGGCTGGCCGGCGTGCACCACACCGAACTGGCCGACGGCGCCCATGGCGAACAGCTGGTGTGGGTGGTGCGGCGCATGGAGATCGACTTTCGTGCCCAGGCGAGGCTCGACGATCTGCTGACTGTGATAACGCGAGTAGCGGGTATCTCCGGCGCTCGCATCGAGATGGACCAGCAAATCCGACGCGGCGAGACCTTGATTGCCGCCGCGCATGTGCAAGCAGCCGTCGTTACCCCGCAAAGCAAGCCGCGCCGATTTCCCGCCGCGTGGAAAACACTGTTTCAGCCGCAAGGATGATTTATCGGCGGAATCCTCGGCGTTTGTCCCCGATCGCCCGAAAAGCGCCGCACTGGCGTTGCAGGTGCGGCGGCGATCACAATCGTCTGATCGCCGGCAGACAGGTTTTGCGCCGCGCGCGCAATCGGTTATGAGACTCAGAATGGCAGCGATAGTCGACAGTTTCTTGAAAGCGATGCTTCGCCTTGCACTTGCCGGCGCGCTGGCAGTGGCGACATGCGCAAGCCCGGTGCTCGCGCAGACCCGTGCGACGATCGTGCGCGACGCCGAAATCGAATCGCTGTTGAAACGCTACGCCAACCCGATACTGAAGGCCGCAGGCCTGCCGGCGTCCACCCAGGTGATCATCGTCAATGATCCGAGCTTCAACGCCTTCGTTTCCGGCCGTCGCATCTTCATCAATGCCGGCGCGATCATGAGCGCCGAGACGCCGAACCAGATCATCGGCGTGATCGCGCATGAGGCCGGGCACCTTGCTGGCGGCCATCAGGAGCGGCTCCGGCAGCAGGTGGAACGGGCGCAGGCAATCGCCGCCGTCTCAACGGTGCTGGCTGTCGGCGCCACGGTGGCGGGCGCGGCCTCGCGCAATTCGGAAGTGGCGCGCGCTGGCGCCGGCATCGCTGCCGGTGGCGCGGAACTGGCCCGGCGCGGCGTGCTGAGCTATCAACGCGCCGAGGAACTCACCGCCGACCGCTCGGCGCTGACCTACCTGCAGCGCACCAAGCAATCGCCGCGCGGCATGCTGGAAGTGTTCGAAGACTTCTCGCGCGGGCTGGCGCTGTCCGGCGTACGGGTCAATCCCTATGCGGTGAGCCATCCCCTGCCGCGCGAACGCATCGCCCGGCTGGAGACGCTGGCGCATGAGAGCCCGTATTTCGAGCGGCGCGATCCGGCCGAACTGCAGACGCTGCACGACATGGCGCGCGCCAAAATCGCGGCTTACACCCAAGGCGTCAACGCTGTGCGCCGCCTGTTCGGCAAGAACCTGAACAGCGTCGGCGCGCGCTATGGCGACGCAATCTCGACTTATCTCTACGGTTCCGCGCGCGGCGCTGTCGCCAAGATCGACAAGCTGATCCGCGAGCAACCGTCCAATCCCTATCTGCATGAGATGCGTGGCGAGATCATGCTGGCGGCGGGCAATCCCGGCGAAGCGGTGAAATCGTACTCAACCGCGGTCAAGCGCGCGCAATCCGGTGCGTCGCTGATCCGGACCTCGCTCGGTCATGCCCTGGTGTCGGCAGGCGGCAATGAGAACCTGAAGCGCGCGATCGGCGAGATCAATCGCGCGGTGACTGCCGATCCGGCCAATCCGGCCGCCTACGAGGTGCTGGCGATGGCCTATGGCGGGCTCGGCGACATCGCCAACGCCGATCTTGCCACCGCAGAACAGCGCTATCACTCCGGTCGTTACAAGGACGCCAAGGTCTTCGCCGAACGCGCGCAACGCGGCTTCAAGCGAGGCTCGCCGGGCTGGCTGCGCGCGCAGGATATCAAGAACGCCAAGGTCAAGTAAAAGCAATCACACGCCAAGACGGCGTCACAAGGGGATCGCATCATGAAACCGTTTCGCAAATCCAGGACCGCGGCGCTTCTTGCCGCTGGTGTATCGGCGCTGCTGATGGCCGGCCCGTCGTCGGCGCTGGATGCAAACGACAAGGCCGAGATCGAGACGATCATCCGCGAGTATCTGTTGAAGAACCCGGAACTCCTGCTCGAAGTGCAACAGGCCTACGAAGCCAAACGCGACGCGGAACAGAAGGTGGCGCAAAAAGGCACCATCGACACACGCGCCGCCGAGATTTTCCACTCACCCGACGATGTGGCGGTCGGCAATCCGAATGGCAGCGTGACGATCGTGGAGTTCTACGATTACAATTGCGGTTACTGCAAGCGCGCGCTCGACGACATGACGACGATGATTGAGGCCGACAACGATCTGCGCTTTGTGTTGAAGGAATTCCCCATACTCGGGCCGGATTCGCTGAAGGCCCATCACGTGGCGCGGGCTTTCAAGAAGTTGCTGCCTGAGAAGTATTTCGAGTTTCACGTTGCCCTGATGGGCGGAGAAGGGCGTGCAACGGAAGAATCGGCGATGGAACTGGCGGTTTCGCTCGGCGCCGAAGAAGGCAAGATGCGCGAGATCATGGACGCTGAAGACGCCGATGCGGAGTTCCGGCAGGCTTATGACCTCGCCAACGGCCTCGGCATCACCGGCACGCCGTCCTATGTGATCGGCGACGAGGTGGTGTTCGGCGCCCTTGGCCGCGATGTGCTCACCGCCAAGGTGGACAACATGCGCAGCTGCAACAGCGCAACCTGCTGATCTGGCCCGCGACCGGTCGGGAGCACGCTTGCTCGTGCCGAACCGGTGGAAAACAGGGCTGGCGTTCGGCAAACTGGCGGATTGCGATTGCGCCGGTTCGAACCCATATGGCTTTCTGCGTAGTATCGTTCGGCTCGTGATTCGCTTGAATGCGGGTATGAAATGTTGCAATGCAACATCGCCGCAGGCGCACACGGGGTGCGACGCGGCGTGGGGCAACAGGGAAACGGTTTGACATGAGCAACAAGACCGGCGGTATCGACACCGCGCTGATCCGCGACCTCGCCAGTATCCTGAACGAAACCAACCTGAGCGAAATCGAGGTCGAGCAGGACGAATTGCGCATTCGCGTGTCGCGCCAGATACAGGCGGTGCAGCACGTGGCGGTCGCCCAGCACGCGCCCGCGATCGCCCCGGCCGCCGCCGCGCCCGCTCAAGGTAGCGCGCCCGAAGCGCCGGCAGCAGTCAGCCGCGCCAACATCGTGCCCTCGCCGATGGTCGGCACCGCCTATCTTGCCGCAGCTCCGGGCGCGACGCCTTTTGTGGAAGTGGGCCAGAAGGTGAAGGAAGGTCAGACGATTCTGATCATCGAGGCGATGAAGACAATGAACCAGATCCCGTCGCCGCGGTCTGGCACGGTGACCGCGATCATGGTGGAAGACACCCAGCCGGTGGAATACGGTGAATCGCTGATGGTCATCGAATAGTGGCGGGCGCGATGTTCCAGAAGGTTCTCATCGCCAATCGCGGCGAGATTGCGCTGAGGGTCCTGCGCGCCTGCAAGGAACTCGGCATCGCCACGGTCGCGGTACATTCCACCGCCGATGAAAGCGCGATGCATGTGCGCCTTGCCGATGAGAGCGTGTGCATCGGGCCGCCGCCGTCGCGTGACAGCTACCTCAACATCCACCAGATCGTCGCGGCCTGCGAGATCACCGGCGCGGATGCGGTGCATCCGGGTTACGGCTTCCTGTCCGAGAACGCCAAGTTCGCCGATATTCTCGATGCTCACGGCATCACCTTCATCGGTCCGCGCGCCGAGCATATCCGCGTCATGGGCGACAAGATCGAGGCCAAGCGCACCGCCAAGCGGCTCGGCATTCCCGTGGTGCCGGGGTCGGAAGGCGGCGTGACGAACGATGCCGATGCGGCGCGGATCGCCGGCGACATCGGTTTTCCCGTCATCATCAAGGCGTCAGCCGGCGGAGGCGGGCGCGGCATGAAGGTGGCGCGCACCAAGGAGGATCTGCCGATTGCGCTGGCGACGGCGCGCGCTGAAGCCGGCGCGGCTTTCGGCGACGATGCGGTCTATATCGAGAAGTACCTGGAAAAGCCGCGCCATATCGAAGTGCAGGTCGTCGGCGACGGAGCCGGCAATGCCGTGCATCTCGGCGAGCGCGATTGCTCCTTGCAGCGCCGGCACCAGAAGGTGTGGGAAGAGGCGAATTCGCCGGCGCTCAACGCCGAACAGCGCGAGCGCATCGGCGGCATCGTCGCCAAGGCCGTCGGCGATCTCGGCTACAGCGGCGCCGGCACGGTTGAATTCCTCTACGAAGACGGCGAGTTCTACTTCATCGAGATGAACACGCGTTTGCAGGTGGAACACCCGGTCACCGAGGCGATCACCGGTATCGACCTTGTACACGAACAGTTGCGCGTCGCGTCTGGCGCCGGGCTGTCGGTGCGCCAGCAGGATATCAGTTTCTCCGGCCATGCAATCGAGTGCCGCATCAATGCGGAAGACCCGCGCACCTTCGTGCCGTCTCCGGGAACGATCACCCACTACCATACGCCAGGCGGGCTCGGCATCCGCGTCGACTCGGGCGTCTATGCCGGGTATCGCATTCCGCCATACTACGACAGCCTGATCGGCAAGCTGATCGTGCACGGGCGCAACCGTGTTGAGTGCATGATGCGTCTTCGCCGGGCGCTTGACGAATTCGTGGTCGACGGCATCCGCTCCACGTTGCCGCTGTTCCGCGACCTGGTCGAAAACCCGGACATCGCCAACGGCGATTACGACATTCACTGGCTGGAAAAGCACTTGGCCGCAAAGCCCGTTTGACGACATGCGAGCGTAAGAGGCTGACATGGCGCGCGATTCCGGTTCCGGTCGTCTGATCACGCCGCAATTGCTGCTGAAAGCCTATTCCGTCGGCATCTTCCCGATGGCGGAGGATGCGCGCGACAAGCACGTGTTCTGGGTGGAGCCCGAGATGCGCGGTGTGCTGCCGCTCGACGAGCGGTTCCATGTCTCGCACAGCCTGGCGAAAGCAATACGGCGCAAACCTTTCGACATCCGCTTCGACACCGCGTTTTCGGCTGTCGTTGACGCCTGTGCGGAGCCTTCGCCCGGTCGGCCGCGCACCTGGATCAACCGCACCATCCGAGATCTCTATGCGGAACTTTTCCGCATGGGGCATGCCCACAGCGTCGAAGCCTGGCGCGGCGACCAGCTTGCCGGCGGGCTCTACGGCGTATCGCTCGGCGGCGCGTTCTTTGGCGAAAGCATGTTCAGCCGCGAAACCGACGCCTCGAAAATCTGTCTGGTGTATCTGGTGGAACGGTTGCGCGAAAAGGGTTTCGTGTTGCTCGACACCCAGTTCATCACCGAGCACCTGAAAACCTTTGGCGCAATCGAATTGCCGAAGGCGCAGTACGAGCGCATACTGGCGGAAGCGATCGAGGTCGACGCGAGTTTCTGAGCACCGCATCGATTGCGGCCTTGGTCGGCCCCGCTGGTTTATCGATGAAGCTCAGGGCCCGGCTGCACAGGCGTGGAGCGCAGTTACCGGACCTTAACCATGTCGATTCATCGTTAACGCAACGCAGCCGGCCAGAATCGCCGCGCCTTTGTTTAACCAAATTTGGACGAAACAAGGCGCGGACTTCCGCGTGGCCGCAACTGAATCCAGTTCAAGCCGTGTCCGCCCGCGGCTCCGGGGAAAAAAGCAAGATGGAACAGTCCGCGCTCGATGCCGTCACCACCAACGTGACCCTTTGGTCGCTGTTCTGGGAAGCCGGCCTGATCGTCAAGCTGGTGATGATCGGACTGGTCGCCGCCTCGATCTGGACCTGGGCGATCATTATCGACAAGGCGGCGTCGTTTGCCCGCATGCGCCGGCAACTCGACCGCTTCGAGCAGGTGTTCTGGTCCGGCCAGTCGCTGGAAGACCTCTACCGCACGCTTTCCGACCAGAAGACCTCTGGCATGGGCTCGCTTTTCGTCGCCGCCATGCGCGAATGGAAGAAGAGCTTCGAGCGCGGCGCGCGTTCGCCGATCAGCCTGCAGCAGCGCATCGACAAGGCGATGGACGTGGCGCTGGCGCGCGAGAGTGAATCGCTGGAATCGCGCCTCGGCTACCTCGCCACCATTGGCTCCGCCGCTCCGTTTGTCGGCCTGTTCGGCACGGTGGTCGGCATCATGACTTCGTTCCAGGCGATCGCCGGATCGAAATCGACCAGCCTCGCCGTGGTGGCGCCGGGCATCGCGGAAGCGCTTCTGGCGACCGCGATCGGCCTCGTGGCGGCGATTCCTGCTGTTGTCGCCTACAACAAGTTTTCCGGCGACGCAGCGAAACTAACCGGCCGCATGGAAGGCTTCGCCGACGAGTTTTCCGGCATCCTGTCACGCCAGATCGACGAGAAACTCGGCGCGCGCGAACGCGAACGCATGGCCGCCTGACCGGCGCCGCCAACGGAGATAACACAGATGGGTATGTCAGTCGCCAGCGCCGGTCGTGGGGGACGCCGCGGCCGCGGCCGCGCAAAACGCGCGCCGATGAGCGAGATCAACGTCACGCCGTTCGTCGACGTGATGCTGGTGCTGCTGATCATCTTCATGGTGGCGGCGCCGTTGCTCACCGTCGGCGTGCCGATCGACCTGCCGGAATCGCGCGCCAAGGCGCTCAATTCCGACACCCAGCCGATCACCATCTCGGTCAACGACAAGGGCCAGGTCTTCCTGCAGGAAACCGAGATCGCCATCGACGAGGTGGTGCCGAAGCTCGAGGCCATCGCGAAGACCGGCTACGAGGAGCGCATCTACATTCGCGGCGACAAGGATTCCGATTACGGCGCGGTTATGCGCGTCATGGGCCGCATCAACGAGGCGGGCTACCGCAACATCGGACTTGTCACGCTGCAGGAGCAGGGTAGCTGAGCCATGAAGGGCAGCCTCGCCCTTTCCGCATTCCTGCACGCCGGCCTGCTGGGCTGGGCGCTGCTGTCGCTTTCGGGACCGAAGCCTTTCGAGGTTCCGGAGGTGGAGGCGCTGCCGGTGGAGATCGTGCCGCTCGCCTCGTTGACGAAGACACCGAAGGGCGAGAAGGAAGCGCCGAAGCGCGAGACGGCGGCCCCGCAGCCGAAAGCCAAGCCGGAACCGCAGCCGAAAGACGCCGCGAACCTCGGCAACCAGGCGCAGGACCAGCAGACGCCCGAAACCGAAGAGCAGCGCACGGTGGAGGTGAAGGCGGCCGAAGCGCCGCTTCCCGTCGAAGCGCCACGTCCGGTTTCGCGTCCCGAACCGCAGCCGGTCGAGGCTGCCGCGCCGAAGGAAGCGCCGAAACCGGAGCCGCAAGTGGCGGCCAAGCCCGAGGTCAAGCCGGAGCCGCAGGCGAAGCCGGAACCGAAGGCCGACCCGGTCAAAGACCTGATCGCGCAGAACAAGCCGGTCGAATACACGCCACCGAAGGCCGAGCCCGAGCCGAAGCCGGCTGAAAAGCCCGCGCCGAAGGCGGAGGAAAAGCCGGTGGAGAAACCTGTCGAGGTGGCTGCCGCCACGCCCGCCGAAAAACCGAAACCGAAGGCCGCGCCTGAACCGGCGAAGGACATGCCGGCCGAAGTGACCGACAAGCCGGTGGAAAAGGATCCGGTGCGCGAGGCGATCGAACAGGCGGCGAAGCAGACGCCTGCCGAAGCGCCCTCCAAGCCGCTGGAAACCGCCGCCGCAACGCCGACGCCGGAGACTACCGCTTCGACCTCGACCGAACAAGGCGTGCGCCTGCCCGAAACCGGGCCGATTGCGCGTCCGGCGCCGCGCGCTGCGGCGCAAACCGCACAGGCCGCGGCCGAAAAACCCGCGGCGCAGGCAACCGAGGAGAAGCAGGCCTCGCGCCAGCCCAAGGAAGGCAAGTCGCGGGCCGACGAAGTAGCCGAACTGCTGAATCGCGACAAGGCGTCGGGCGGCGGGGCAAAGCGCACCGAGCAGCAGGCATCGCTCGGCGCGCGCCGTTCGAGCGCCGGCGATGAACTGTCGCAAAGCGAGATGGATGCGCTGCGCGGCCAGATATCGAAATGCTGGAGCCCGCCGTCCGGTGTGGAAGATGCGGCGCAGTTGCGCGTTTCCGTGCAGTTCAGGCTCGACAGGTCCGGCGCGATCGAGGGCCGTCCGGAGATCATCAAGAGCGCCGGCAACCGGCCGGCGGACGAAAGCGCGCGCCGCGCGGTGCTGCGCTGCGCACCTTATACCCTGCCGGCGGACAAGTACGATGCCTGGCAGGATGTCATCGTCAATTTCGATCCAGGCGAAATGTTCTGAAACGACAGCGACTCAATCGAAGTCGCCGCGCAACGAGGTGGAAGAGGCATGAGAACCGCAAACCTGCTGAAACGTGCCGTTGTGCGCATGGTCGCCGCGACGCTCGCCGTCATGCTGGCGCTTGCCGCACCGGCGCATGCGCTTGTCGAGATCGACATCAACAAGGGCACAGTGGAGCCACTGCCGGTCGCGATAGCGGATTTCGTCTCCGCAGACGGCATCGGCGCCGACATTGCCGGCGTCGTCGCCGCCGACCTGAAGCGCTCCGGCCTGTTTGCGCCGATCGACAAGGCCGCCTTCATCGACCGCGATCCCGGTCCCGACTCCCAGCCGAACTTCGAGAACTGGCGCATCATCAATGCACAGGCGCTGGTGGTCGGCCGCATCTCCGCCGAAGGCGGGCGGTTGAAAGCGGAGTACCGCCTCTGGGACACGTTTGCAGGCGAACAGATGGACGGCCAGCAGTTCTTCACCGACAAAAAGAACTGGCGGCGTATCGCCCATATCATCGCCGACGCGATCTACGAACGCCTGACCCGCGCGGAGGGCTGTTTTGGCACACGGAGCGGATTCGCGTCGGGAGCGGGGCCGAAACAGAAGCGCGTCAAGCGCCTGACCATCATGGACCAGGACGGCGCCAACCTGCGCACGCTGACCAAGGGCGGCGATCTGGTGCTGACGCCGCGCTTCTCGCCGTCGCGGCAGGAAATCACCTACATGAGCTTCGACGGCGGCGAGCCGCGCGTCTACCTGTTGCAACTGGAGACGGGCCAGCGCGAGTTGGTCGGCAATTTTCCGGGAATGACGTTTTCGCCTCGCTTCTCGCCCGACGGCCAGAAGGTAATCATGAGCCTGCAACAGGATGGCAACGCCAATATCTACACGATGGATCTGCGCACGCGCCAGACGACGCGCCTGACTGCGTCGGCAGCGATCGACACCTCGCCCTCCTATTCGCCGGACGGTTCGCAGATTGTCTTTGAATCCGACCGCGGCGGCCGCCAGCAACTCTATGTGATGGGCGCGGGCGGAGGCGAGGCGCGGCGCATCTCGTTTGGGGAAGGCTCGTACTCGACGCCGGTGTGGTCGCCGCGCGGCGACCTGATCGCCTTCACCAAGCAGTCGGGCGGCCAGTTCTCCATCGGCGTGATGCGCACCGACGGTTCGGGCGAGCGCATTCTCACCACCGGATTTCACAACGAAGGGCCGACCTGGGCGCCGAATGGACGGGTGCTGATGTTCTTCCGCGACCGGCAGGGCGGCGGCGGGCCGAAGCTTTATTCCATTGATCTCACGGGCCACAACGAACAGGCCATTCCGACGCCGTCCTTCGCTTCCGACCCCGCGTGGTCGCCGACACTGCAGTAATGGTGTCCTTGTTTGGCCGCATTTGCGGCCCAACTGGCCTGGGGACATGGAAAAAGGGCCGGAAACGTTTCATTAACCGTCTCGCTTGAGGCGCGGTTAACCGAAAGATGGTTACCAAAAAGGCCAAGCGACCAACCGCAATCCAAACCACCAAGGAGTATCGCCGATGCGGCGGTTCCACGCCCTCTCTCGCAGCGCCCCGATGATGGCGCTCGTTGCAGTCCTTGCGATTTCCGGATGCGCCTCCAAGAAGGCCCTGCCCAACAACCCAGGCGATCTCGGCCTGTCCGGCGCTGGAGCCAACGGAGCAGCACCGGGCACCCGCCAGGATTTCACCGTCAATGTCGGCGACCGGATCTTCTTCGACACGGATTCCTCGGTGATCCGCGCCGATGCGCAGGACACACTGCGCCGCCAGGCGCAATGGCTGAACCAGTACGGTTCCTACGCGATCACCATCGAGGGCCATGCCGACGAGCGCGGCACGCGCGAATACAACCTCGCGCTCGGCGCACGCCGCGCCGCCGCCACACGCGATTTCCTCGTCGCGCAGGGGGTGTCGCGCGGGCGCATTCGCACCATCTCGTTCGGCAAGGAAAAGCCGGTGGCGGTATGCGATGACATTTCGTGCTGGTCGCAAAACCGCCGTGCGGTGACCGTGCTCGGCGGCGCAGGTAGTTGACGCGAGCGCATTCGGCGTCGATATCGGCCGCCTTCAAAGTTTTGTCGAAATCCGGCGCTGGTATATGAATGCCGGCGCCGTATTGTTTACGGTGTGCTCACACTGTTTGGGGTCTTGCATGTCTGTCTCGTTGCGCGCGGTTCTGGCCGGCCTGATGATCGCATTGCTTTCTGCGGCGAGCGCCCAAGCGCAAGCCGTCGATCCACGCCTCACCCAGCTTGAGGAAGAAAATCGCAGGCTGAACGGCCGCCTGGAAGACATGGCCTTCCAGCTGCTGCAAATGCAGGACCAGATCCGGCGCATGCAGGAGGATTTCGAGTTCCGTTTCCAGGAACTGGAAAAAAGCGCGGGGCAGGGCGACCGTACCGATGCGGGGCAGCCTGAGCCGGCGCAGCGCAGCGCCGAAGCGCAAACGGGCGCCGGCAGTCCGCGAATCGCAACGGCCAGCGAATCGACTGCGGCGATCGACGCCGGAAACGGCGAAAGCACGGCCGGGCGTTTGCCGGAAGGCGCCGGCGCGCCGCCGGCGGATCTCGGCCAACTCAAGCTGGATGATGTCGGAGCGATCATCGATTCTACTGGCGATACCGGGACCGGTCTCGTTACCGGCGCGACCGGTCAAGATGGCGAGGAGCTTGCATCGCTGACGCCAGACGCTGATGCGCAAGCTGTCTACGACCGCGGTTACCAGAATGTGCTCTCAGGCGATTACCGTGACGCCGAACGCGAGTTCCGGCATGTGATCGATTCCTGGCCGAACGATCCGCTTGCGGCCGACGCCAAGTACTGGCTTGGCGAAAGTCTGCTGGCGCAGAAGAAGTACGATGAGGCGGCCGACGCATTTGTGGTTGCGCAGCGCGACCATCCCAGCTCGCGCAAGGCGCCGGAAACGTTGATGAAACTCGGCATTTCGCTGGTTGCGCTCGGTGACCGCGATTTGGCCTGCGCGACTTTTGAGGAAGCGCTGACCTCATACCCGAACGCTTCGCCGGCGGTGCGCGACCGGATCACGCGTGAGAGCGCCACGGCCCGCTGCTGAGCGGAATGAACGATCCTGCCGCATTGTTTCATGACTTCGATTTTTGGCGTTCGCATGGCGTTCTGGCCGCGGTTTCAGGCGGCGGCGATTCGCTGGCGCTGCTACTGCTCCTCCATGACCATCTGAAAACGCTGCATCCGTCACCGCCGCTCTATGCCGCCACTGTCGATCACGGGCTGCGCACCGGATCGGCTGCGGAAGCGCAAACTGTTTCGGAACTCTGCGGGAAACTCGGATTGGCCCATGTTACGCTGCGCTGGAACCGCAGCGAAGGCGGCAGGGCGACGCCGCAGGCCGCACGCGACGCCCGCTATCGCCTGCTGGCCGAAGCGGCGCAGCGTTTTGGCGTCCACGCGATCGCAACCGGCCATACGCGCGACGATCAAGCCGAAACCGTGGCGATGCGACTTGAACGAGGGACCGGGCGCGGAGCCGCCGGCATGGCGACGATCAGTTCTTTCGACGAGGGGCGGCTATGGATCGCGCGCCCGCTGCTTGGCGTGACGCGACAGGCGTTGCGCGCCGAACTGCGTCGACTGGGCGTCGATTGGATCGATGATCCGACGAACGAAAACCCGGCGCAGGAACGGGTGCGGGTGCGTAATGCGCTGGCGACGGCGCCGGAGCGTGCGCAAGCGCTTCTGGCGCGTGCAAACAAGGCATCGGCGACACGGGAGAGCGAGGCGCTGCAAGCCGCGGCGCTGTTGCACGCTTCTGCGGTATTTGCGCCGCCGTTCGGTGTCCGCCTGGACTTGGCGAAACTGGAGGCGGCCGACAAGCCAATACGGCTATTGCTTCTGGCCGCGCTTGTTGCGGTGATCGGCGGGCTGGAGCATCTGCCGGCGCAGGAACGCGTTGCCTCGGTTTGGGAAAGAATTTCGGGGTCTGTCGCTGATGCGAAGCGTGCGGTGCGCGCGTCGCTTGGTCGCTGTACCCTGACCGTGTCGCGCAGAACGCTTTCTGTCCGGCGCGAAGCGCGCAACCTGCCGTCGCCGGTCGATCCGCACAAGGCGTTTGGAATTTGGGATGGGCGATAC
The DNA here is from genome assembly GCA_937873685.1 of uncultured Paracoccaceae bacterium. Taxonomy (GTDB): domain Bacteria; phylum Pseudomonadota; class Alphaproteobacteria; order Rhizobiales; family Rhizobiaceae; genus CALMYO01. The sequence goes on along the minus strand of CALMYO010000023.1, from coordinate 10,465 downwards.
TCGTTGGGGATAGTCGCCGGTGAACCTCTTTCGATCCCTTGCGGTTTCGTGATCGCGCCGCTTGACGCGAAGGGCTTCGCTATCCTTCGATCCCTACCGGGCGGCAAGGAGAAGGCTCAGGTCTGGCGCGATCTCGCTTGCGAACCGTTCCTTTGGCGAAACGGTGTTCCCGTTGCGCCGCTTGCCGCGCCGCAGGAATGTGAAGGCAAGCCGGCGCCAAGTCATTTGGGCGGCACCGGGCCATGCCGGTTGACTGTCCGCCGTCGCCTGGCGCCGTTCGCGCAATTTGCCAGCGGCTACGATCTGGCGCTGGTGGATGCGCTTGCTGCATTGTTCGAAACGCAACGCCTCGATCGCGCCACGATGCCCGCCGGCGAGGAAATCCTTGCGCGGATTGGCGCAGGCGGATCGACCGGCCTTGGCAGCAACGGCGTTGACACCTATGTTACGAATTCAAGCTAGAAACAGGTGTTTCGCCGCCAGTCTCGATCGGACGTTTCATGAACCCGAATTTCCGCAATTTCGCGCTTTGGGGCATCATTGCCCTGCTGTTGATCGCGCTCTTCAACATGTTCCAGGCGCCGCAGGAGCGGGTCAACGCCTCGGAGATTTCCTATTCGCAGTTTCTCGACGATGTCGATGCGGGCAAGGTGAAAACCGTCACTATCGTCGGCGACCGGGTGACCGGAAGCTATATCGATGGCGGACGCAGTTTTGCGACTTACTCCCCGGGCGATGCGGAACTCGTGTCGCGGCTTGAGGGCAAGAATGTCGACATCAAGGCGCGGCCGGAGACCGATGGCCAGGGGTCGCTGTTTCAGGTGTTGCTGAGCTGGTTGCCGATGCTGGTTATCCTTGGCGTGTGGATCTTCTTCATGCGCCAAATGCAGGGCGGCACCGGCCGCGCCATGGGCTTCGGCAAGTCGAAGGCAAAGCTATTGACCGAGGCGCATGGCCGCGTGACCTTCGGCGATGTCGCCGGCGTCGATGAGGCCAAGGAGGATCTGGAGGAAATCGTCGAGTTCCTGCGCGATCCGCAGAAATTCCAGCGCCTCGGCGGCAAGATTCCGAAGGGCGTGCTGCTGGTCGGCCCTCCTGGAACCGGCAAGACGCTGCTGGCGCGCGCCATCGCTGGCGAGGCCAATGTTCCGTTCTTCACGATTTCGGGTTCCGATTTTGTCGAGATGTTCGTCGGTGTGGGCGCGAGCCGTGTGCGCGACATGTTCGAGCAGGCGAAGAAAAACGCGCCCTGCATCATTTTCATTGACGAGATCGATGCTGTCGGGCGTCATCGCGGCGCCGGTCTTGGCGGCGGCAATGACGAGCGCGAGCAAACGCTGAACCAGCTTCTGGTGGAGATGGACGGCTTTGAGGCGAATGAATCTATCATCCTGATCGCCGCCACCAACCGCCCCGACGTGCTGGACCCTGCGCTTTTGCGTCCGGGCCGCTTCGACCGCCAGGTCGTGGTGCCGAATCCCGATCTGGTCGGCCGCGAGAAGATCCTCAAGGTGCATGTGCGCAATGTTCCGCTCGCGCCGAATGTCGACCTGAAAGTTTTGGCGCGGGGCACGCCGGGCTTCTCGGGCGCCGACCTGATGAACCTCGTTAACGAGGCGGCCCTCATGGCAGCGCGCCGCAACAAGCGCCTCGTCACCATGCAGGAATTCGAGGACGCCAAAGACAAGGTGATGATGGGCGCGGAGCGCCGCTCCACCGCCATGACGCAGCAGGAGAAGGAACTTACGGCGTATCACGAGGCGGGCCACGCCGTGGTCGCGCTCAACGTGCCGTCGTCCGATCCCGTGCACAAGGCGACGATCATTCCGCGCGGTCGCGCGCTCGGCATGGTGATGCAGTTGCCGGAAGGCGACCGCTACTCGATGAGCTACAAATACATGATCTCGCGCCTCGCGATCATGATGGGCGGGCGCATCGCCGAGGAGATCAAGTTCGGCAAGGAGAACATCACCTCGGGCGCCGCTTCCGACATCCAGCAAGCAACCAAGCTTGCCCGCGCCATGGTTACGCAATGGGGCTTCTCCGACAAGCTCGGCCAGGTGGCCTATGGAGAGAACCAGCAGGAGGTGTTCCTCGGCCATTCGGTCGCGCAGCAGAAGAACATCTCGGAAGAGACGGCGCAGATCATCGACGCGGAAGTGCGCAAACTGATCGACGACGCGTATACCGAGGCCAGGCGCATACTGGAGCTAAACAACGATGCCTGGATCGCCGTCGCCGAGGGCCTGCTCGAGTACGAGACGCTGTCGGGCGAAGAGATCAAACAACTGATCGCGGGGCAGAAACCGTCACGCGACCTTGGCGACGACACTCCGCCCTCGCGTGGAACGGCGGTGCCCAAGGCCGGAAAATCCACAGGATCGCGCGGTCGCCGCAAGGGCGACGAATCGGATCCGGGCATGGAGCCGCAGCCCCAGTAATGCGGCCGGGGCGATTTGCCCCTGTCATGTCGTAGCGCCCGGTGAGCAGCCTGTCGCGAGCGCCCCGTTTACTGTACAATTGGACACTGTTTGCGGTTGTGCGACTTGCGCAAGCACCTACAATTCGTTCATTTGATTAACCATGTTGCGTGATTCGCGTGGCGCCGGCATGTGATTGACCTGTCAGTTTTGCCCGGTGTTCACGTTTGTGCTTCCAGTGTAATCGCCAGTCACATTTTTTGAATGAAATCGCACTGGCAAGTGTGCGAGAAGGCGCGTGGGGCCGACATTGACTGAAGAGGCGCTGTGCGCCAACCGGGGATGTGGCAGGAATGACGAGAAAGTACTTCGGTACGGATGGCATCCGGGGACGAGCCAACCGGTTCCCAATGACTCCCGAAATCGCGATGAAGGTTGGCATGGCCGCCGGGGTCGCTTTCCAACGCGGGGACCACAAGCATCGTGTGGTTATCGGCAAGGACACAAGGCTGTCCGGCTACATGCTGGAGAACGCGCTTGTGGCTGGTTTCACAGCGGCGGGCATGGACGTGTTCCTGCTTGGTCCCATACCGACGCCCGCTGTTGCGATGCTGTGCCGGTCGATGCGCGCCGATATCGGCGTGATGTTATCTGCCTCGCACAATCCGTTCGACGATAACGGCATCAAGCTGTTTGGTCCGGACGGTTACAAGTTGTCCGACGAGATCGAACTCCGCATCGAGCAACTGATCGACGAGGATCTCACCGCTCGATTGGCCTCATCCATCGAGATCGGCCGCGCCAAGCGCGTTGATGGCGTGCATGACCGCTATGTCGAGTTTGCCAAGCGCACCTTGCCGCGCGACATGACTCTTTCGGGCATGCGCATTGTCGTCGATTGCGCCAACGGCGCAGCTTACAAGGTGGCGCCGCTGGCGCTGTGGGAACTCGGCGCCGATGTGGTGGCGATCAACGACGAGCCGAACGGCTCCAACATCAACAAGGAGTGCGGCTCCACCCACCCGATCTCGCTGTGCAAGAAAGTGCATGAGACCCGCGCCGATATAGGCATCGCTCTCGATGGCGACGCGGACCGGGTGCTGATGGTCGACGAGAACGGATCGGTGATCGATGGCGACCAGTTGTTGGCGCTGATCGCGGAGAACTGGGCCAACGAAGGCAGGCTTGCCGGCGGCGGCATTGTGGCGACGGTCATGTCCAATCTCGGCCTGGAGCGTTTTCTGCAAGGGCGTGGGCTGGAACTTGCGCGTACGAAGGTGGGTGACCGCTATGTGGTGGAACACATGCGCTCGCACGGCTTCAATGTCGGCGGCGAGCAATCGGGCCACCTCGTGCTGTCGGATTATTCCACAACGGGCGACGGCCTTGTCTCGGCGCTGCAGGTGATGGCCTGCATCAAGGCGGAGGATCGGCCGGCTTCGGAAGTCTGCGCCAAGTTCGACCCGGTGCCGCAACTGTTGAAGAACGTGCGGGTGCAAGGCGGCAAGCCGCTTGAGAATACGGTGGTCGCTGGCGCCATCGACGAGGCGCGCCACCGGCTCGGCGCCAATGGCCGGCTGGTCATCCGTCCGTCGAGAACCGAACCGCTGATCCGCATCATGGCGGAAGGCGACGACCGGGGCCTGGTGGAGCGCGTTGTCAACGACATCGTCGGCGTGATCTCCGATACCCGCAGCGCGGCCTGATCCTCACCTGGCGAACCTGCTTCGCACCGATGCAAGAAAGCGCCCGCGGTGGGCGCTTTTTTCTTTTTGCCGGTCCGCAACTCCCCGGCCAGGTTGCCGGTTCATGGTTGGCGAAATCACAAGAAACACGGTAAAGGAACACGGTTAAGCGGCCTTTAACCTTTATCCTTCATTTTCCCTGCTTGGAAACACCGCAATCCCGGCCCGCAGCGGACGGGGGAAATCGTAGAGGATAGGGTCCATGAAGTATCTTGCGAGAGCCCTTATGGCGTGCGTGGCGGCATCGGCGGTCGCGGCGCCTGCGCTTGGCGCCGATTATGTCGAACCGGTCGTGGTCGAGGCGCCGGAGCCCGCACCGGCGCCTGTCGCCATGGGCGGCTGGTATATCCGCGGCGACATCGGTTACGCCTGGAACAAGTTCCGCGGCTCGACCTACCACATCGACGCCTGCGGCACGACTTGCGCAACAGTGGAGCAGACCGGAACCCTGAACGGCGAGTTGAAGGGAGCCTTCACGCTTGGCGGCGGTATCGGCTACCATATCAACCACTATCTGCGCGCCGATCTCACGCTCGATCACACTTTCAAGAGCGATTTTACCGGATCGACCACCGGCACCTGCACGAGATCGACTGGTCCGGGACCGGACGGCGTTCTAGGTACCGCCGACGACATCATTGGCACGGCAACCTGTACCTCGTCCGACACGGCTTCCTTCAGCGCGATGGCGTTGATGGCCAACGCGTATGTGGATTTCGGGAATTTCGGCAAGATCAAGCCCTATGTCGGCGCTGGTATCGGTGGCGCCCGCGTGACCTGGAGCGATCTCAGCAATACTATCCCTGCGGGCTTCCATCAGAGCGGCACGACGGTTCATCCGGGTTCGGCCGAGTGGCGTTTCGCCTGGGCGCTGATGGCCGGCGTCTCGGTTGCCGCGACCCACAATGTCGATCTCGATTTCGGTTACCGCTTCCGCCGTATCGAAAGCGGGCGGATGTTCGGCTGGGCCAACGGCGCCGGCCCGGGCTTCGATCACGGTATCGAGCAGCATGAGGTGCGCGCCGGCCTGCGTTACAAATTCGGCGGCGGCTATGCGTCGGCAGGCGGCTGCTGCGTGGAGACAGCCAAGTACTGATCGCCGCACCATTTAAGGATCATTTGGCGCCCGGGCCTTGGCCCGGGCGTCTTTCGTTTAAGGATTTGTTAACAAAATCAAGGTGCACAAAAGCAAAGTTAATTTTTATGCTTAACCGGGGCTTAACCATCGTCGTTAATAGTACATGAAGCGGCCGGGTTCGCTGCCCGGCTCAATTGTCAAGTCACTGTGGAAAGTCACGCGCCATGACCCCGAAGCTCCTGCATCCGACGGTTCTCGCCGCTGCGCTGGCCCTTGCGTTCGCCGCCCCGGGCCATGCCGCAGACATGGACGTCGTCTATGCCGACGACGCAAACTACGCTACGCCGGCCGAACTCGGCACCGGTTGGTACATTCGCGGCGACATCTCCTACAATCTGGGAGGTTGGCGCAAGTTCGGCACCGAGAATGACGGGCCGCTGCAGTATGACACCTCGATCGGCGACCAGATCGGTTTCGGCGGCGGCGTCGGTTTTCAGTTCAACGATTCGATCCGCCTCGAACTCTCCGCCGACCGTCTCTTCGGCGCCAAGCGCTCCGCCCGTGAGCGCGCTTCTTCTACAAACTGCCCGGGCATGACCTGGACGGAAGTGTATGATGAGGTGCGCGACACCACCACGACGTTCTTTGCGCCGGATTTCATCGGCAACTGCGTGCGTGATTCAAAAACAGAGTATCAGATCTACGATGTGATGGCCAGCGCCTACTACGACCTGCCGGAATTCTGGGGTGTGCGGCCCTATGTCAGCGGTGGTCTTGGCGTCGGCATCGTCGACTGGGAAATCTCCGGCAACGACTTCATCTGTACGCCCGCCGCCGAAGAAACCGGCGTACGCCAGTTTTGCGTGCCGACCGACACCAGCGGCGCGCAACCGGGCATCGGACAGCAGTACACGAACAAGGGTGCGACCTCGGGCAGCACGGATCTCGAACTGGCGTGGTCTGTTGGGCTGGGTGCATCCTATGCGCTGTCGAAGAACATGAATTTCGACCTGGGCTACCGTTACCTCAGCGTCAATGGCGGCAAGAAGCTCACCTACGCCAATGGCGGTCCGGGCTTCGAGGGCAGCTTCGGCGTGCACCAGGTGCGCACTGGCCTGCGCTTCAACATCTGGTAACCTGTTCGGTTTGCCGGGGGACGGCCGGGCGGCGGGGCGACCCGCCGCCTTTCTTGTTTGCTTCGCACTTGCCATCCATTCGCACCGGAAACAACATGACGCATGCCGGCTGAAAAATGTCGCCGTCACGCAAATGTCTCTTGACCGGAGCGAGCGCCACCTCTATCCGCGCCAGTGGGCCACCCCTCCCCACCGAGGGGCTCACTATCTGGAAGGGTAGACTCCGATGCCAGCCATCGCAAAGCCGGACGTGCGTCCGCAATCCCCCAATTTCTCCTCAGGTCCCTGCGCCAAGCATCCAGGCTGGTCGCTTGCCGCCTTGCCGACGGACGTGCTCGGCCGCTCGCATCGCTCGAAGCCCGGAAAGGCGCGGCTGGCGCTCGGGATCGACCTGACGCGCGAGGTGCTGCAAGTTCCTGCCTCGCATCGCATCGGCATCGTGCCGGCTTCCGACACCGGCGCGGTAGAGATGGCGATGTGGTCGCTGCTCGGCGCGCGCGGCGTCGACATGGTTGCCTGGGAATCCTTCGGCTCAGGCTGGGTGACGGATGCGGTGAAGCAGTTGAAGCTCGCCGACGCGCGCACGATCGAAGCGCCCTATGGCGCGCTGCCCGATCTTTCGGCAATCGACTTTACCCGCGACGTGGTGTTCACCTGGAACGGCACGACGTCCGGCGTGCGGGTTCCCGACGCCTCCTTCATCCCGGCCGACCGGCAGGGGCTGACGATCTGCGACGCCACATCGGCGGCGTTTGCGCAGCGGCTCGATTTCGACAAGCTCGATGTCGTGACCTTCTCCTGGCAAAAGGTGCTGGGCGGCGAGGGCGCGCATGGCGTTCTGATCCTCGGGCCGCGCGCGGTCGAGCGGCTTGAAACCTGGACGCCGGCCTGGCCGCTGCCGAAGATCTTCCGCCTCACTTCCAAGGGCAAGCTGATCGAGGGCATCTTTTCAGGCGAGACCATCAACACGCCGTCGATGCTCTGTGTGGAGGATTACATCGACGCGCTGCAATGGGCGAAGGGGCTTGGCGGGCTGGATGCGCTGGTGGCGCGGGCCGACGCCAATGCTGGCGTGCTGCACGATTTCGTTGCGGCGCGGCCGTGGATCGCCAATCTCGCGCTCGATCCGGCCACGCGCTCCAATACCTCCGTCTGTCTCGCCATCGTCGACGACGAGGTTTCGGGGCTCGATGCGGCCGGGCAGGAGGCTTTCGCCAAGGGCATGGTGTCGCTGCTCGACAAGCAGGGCGTCGCCTTTGACATCGGCGCCTATCGCGACGCCCCGCCCGGCCTGCGCATCTGGTGTGGCGCCACCGTCGAGGCGTCGGACCTTGAGGCGCTCGTGCCCTGGCTCGACTGGGCGTTCGCGACGCAGAAGGCTACGCTGAAACAGGCGGCGTGAGGCGCTGCTTTTCCTCCCCTTGAATGGGAGAGGTGGCGAGCGAAAGCGAGCCGGAGGGGAGTTCCCTTCCATCAACCGAAATTCACACCCCACCCGTCGGCTTCGCCGACACCCTCCCCTCAAGGGGAGGGAAAGCCAACGCTTGAGGAACTACCCCATGACCAAACCCCGCGTTCTCGTATCCGACGCCCTTTCCGAAACCGCCGTGCAGATCTTCCGCGACCGCGGCGTCGCGGTCGATTTCCTGCCCGATCTCGGCAAGGACAAGGACAAGCTGCTCGAGGCGATTCCCGCCTATGACGGGCTTGCCATCCGCTCGGCGACCAAGGTCACCGAAAAGCTGATCGCTGCCGCCACCAACCTGAAGGTGGTCGGGCGCGCCGGCATCGGCGTCGACAATGTCGACATTCCCGCCGCCTCGCGGCGCGGCATCATCGTCATGAACACGCCGTTCGGCAATTCCATCACCACGGCGGAGCATGCGATCGCGCTGATGTTTGCGGTGGCGCGCCAGTTGCCGGAGGCCGACGCTTCGACGCGGGCCGGCAAGTGGGAAAAGAACCGCTTCATGGGCGTCGAGATCACCGGCAAGACGCTCGGCGTTATCGGCTGCGGCAATATCGGCTCCATCGTCGCCATGCGCGCGATCGGGCTGAAGATGCATGTCGTCGGCTTCGATCCATTCCTGTCGGAAGAGCGCGCGATGGAACTCGGCATCGAGAAGGTGGAACTCGACGAACTGTTCGCTCGCGCCGATTTCATTACCCTGCACACGCCGCTCACCGAAAAGACGCGCGGGCTCGTCAATGCCGCTGCCTTCGAGAAGATGAAGACCGGCGTGCGCATCATCAATTGCGCGCGCGGCGGGCTGGTAGTGGAGAAGGATTTGGTCGCCGCGTTGAAATCCGGCAAGGTGGCCGGCGCCGGCATCGACGTGTTCGAGGTGGAGCCGGCGACCGAAAACGAACTGTTTCATCTGCCGAACGTCGTCTGCACGCCGCATCTCGGCGCTTCGACCACGGAAGCGCAGGAGAATGTCGCGCTGCAGGTGGCCGAACAGATGTCGGATTATCTCGTCAAGGGCGCTGTTTCCAACGCCATCAACATGCCGTCGATCACGGCCGACGAGGCGCCGCGGCTGAAACCCTTCGTCAAGCTCGCCGACGTGCTCGGCGCATTTGTCGGCCAGGCGACAGAATCGCCGATCAAGGAGGTGGAAATCCTCTACGATGGCGCGACCGCGCAGATGAACACCAAGGCGCTGACCAGCGCGGCGCTGGCCGGTCTGATCCGCGCGCAGGTCTCCGACGTCAACATGGTCTCCGCCCCGGTGATGGCGAAGGAGCGCGGCATCCTGCTTTCGGAGGTGAAGCGCGACAAGTCAGGCGTGTTCGACGGCTACATCAAGCTCACCGTCACCACCGCCAACCAGACCCGCTCGATTGCGGGAACGGTGTTTTCCGACGGCAAGCCGCGCTTCATCCAGATCAAGGGCATCAATCTCGACGCCGAGGTTGGCCGCCACATGGTCTACACCACCAACAACGACGTGCCCGGCATCATCGGCATCCTTGGCACCACCTTCGGCAATGCCGGCGTCAACATCGCCAATTTCCAGCTCGGCCGCGACCGGCCGGGCGGCAATGCGATCGCGCTGCTTTATGTCGACGAAGCGGTGGACGAGGCCGTGCTCGACAAGGTGCGGGCGTTTCCGCAGGTCCTGTCGGCAAAATCGCTGGTGTTTGACGTGTAGAGCGTGAGCGGCGGCGCGGACAACCCGCGCCGCCGCCATTTTTTGCTCACCAGCAACCGGCCGCGCCGCCCTCCAGCTCGAAGGGGTTGGGCGGGCATGAGCCTTCATAGGTGGCGCAGCCGGTGCCGCCGGTCGATGTGTTCCAGTGCGTGCAACAGGTGGCCGCGGTTGTTCCGCCCGCCGCTTTCAGTTGCTGGCTCTGCGGCACGAGCTTGGCCCGGCCAGGCGCGATCTTGCGCAGCGCCGATTTGCGCTGCTGCACCAAAACCAGCGGCGCCCTGGCGTTTGCGCCGGCGGGCTTTTGGGCTGAAGCCGCGTGTGCGGCCGAGGCACTGGCGAGAAAGGCGACGCTCAGCGCCAAAGCGACAGTTGTCTTTGTCAAATTTCGGAACATGGCAAATCCTCATCGGTTTCGGCTGACGCTGCCGAACAGCCTTGATTGACGGTTTGCCCCTACCGCAACGTTTGTTTGAGCGACGCTGCGCAAAACGTGGGCAGCCACGTTTCGAAACATATCTTCCGAAAATTTGTGTCGCACGTCTTGTATTTTCCGGACATTTGTACAAATCGGACATGGGGCTCGATGACTTCGATCGAAAAGTGTGCGCCATGAACCTGCAATTCCACACTCCGCCCGATCACCTTGCGCCGTTTGTGCGCCGGTTCATCCTCAGCGACTACGAGGTTGCGCGGCCGATCGATGTTCGCCCGTGGTCGACGGGCAACATCTACCTTACCTATTTCTACGGGCCGCTGGAGAATTATACCGTCAGCGTCAACGGGCGGCCGCACACTTTTGCCTTTCCGGCCTGGCTGGCCGGGCAGGTGGAGTATCACGATATCCATATCCGAATTGCCCAACGCACGGCGGCCATCGTCGCCGAGATGACGGCGCTCGAGAACGTGATGGTCGGGCGCCACGTGCGCACCC
>CALMYO010000022.1 GCA_937873685.1 uncultured Paracoccaceae bacterium | reverse complement strand
GCCCCCCGTTTTCCCCTTCCCCCCCCCGGACCCCGTTTCTCCTTTGGGCCGAGAAATGATGTTTGCCTGCACCGGTAAAATGCGGACCGCCATACCCGCCTGACACGGGGCCGCCATGCCCGGCCGCTGGGTTCAGACGACTTCCAGCGAGTATCCCGCTCCACGCACGGTTCGGATCGGATCGCGGGAGCGGCCTATATTGATGGCCTTGCGAAGCCGACCGATATGGACATCGACGGTGCGGTCGTCGACATAAATGTTTTCGCCCCACACCCCATCAAGCAGCTGACTGCGCGAGAAAACGCGCCCGGGCGAACGCAACAGGAATTCCAGCAGGCGAAATTCCGTCGGTCCGAGCCTGACCTCGCGGCCTCCCCGATGCACCCGGTGCGTTTCGCGGTCCAGTTCGATATCGCCCACTTTGAGAACGGTGGCGATGGTCTCCGGACGCACGCGACGCAGCATCGCCTTGACCCGCGCCATCAACTCGGCTGTCGAGAACGGCTTGACGACATAATCGTCCGCCCCGGTGGCAAGCCCGCGTATCCGCTCGCTTTCCTCGCCACGGGCAGTCAGCATGATAATCGGCAGTTGCCTCGTTTCCTCACGCGCGCGCAAACGCCGGCACAGTTCGATGCCCGAAAGGCCCGGAAGCATCCAGTCAAGGATGAGCAGGTCCGGAATCCGTTCACGCAATAGCAATTCCGCCTCATCGCCGCGCAGTACGGTCTCGGCAAGATAGCCTTCCGATTCCAGATTGTACTTCAGCAGCAGCGCCAAGGCGTCTTCGTCTTCGACAACGACAATCCTCGGGGCCAAAGTCGGGCCTGCGAGCGCTGTCATTCGTCGTCGACTTCCGGCGGATTGGCGACGATGCGGTGCGACGTGTCGTCCTTCGGACGGTAAGTCGGCATGGTATCGCCGGAAACCATGTAGTAAACCGACTCTGCAATGTTGGTTGCATGATCGCCAATGCGCTCGATGTTCTTGGCGCAGAACAACAGATGCGTACAGGCTGTGATCTTGCGCGGATCCTCCATCATGTAAGTGAGGAGCTCACGAAACAAGGAGGTATACATTGCGTCGATCTCATCGTCGCGATCGCGGATCAGCTTCAGGCGGTCGACGGTGCGCGTGCCGAAAGCATCGAGCACATCCTTCAGCTGACCGAGCGCCAATTCGTTAAGATGCTCGATGCCACGGGCAAGGCGAATGTTGGTTCCTGCATCGGCAGCGGCCAGAACCCGCTTTGCGGTATTCTTCGACAGATCGCCGACGCGTTCGAGATCGGCCGAGATGCGAATGGCTGCAATGATTTCGCGCAGGTCGCTCGCCATCGGCTGACGTCGCGCTATGATCTCGACGGCCTTGTCATCGATCGCGCGCTGACATTCGTCGAGATAAAGATCGCTGGTAACGATGCGCTGCGCCTCTTCGGTGTCGGAATGGATCAGGGCGTGCACGGCGCCTGAAACCATGCGTTCGGCGTGACCGCCCATCTCGGCGATCTTGTGGGCGAGGAATGTCAGTTCCTCGTCGAAGGCGGCCACGGTGTGCTGCGGCATGTGCGTATCTCCTGAAGACTGCGACAGCGCGGGTTCAACCGAACCGGCCCGTGATGTAATCCTGCGTCCGCTTTTCAGACGGGTTGGTGAAGATCTTGTTGGTCTCGTCGACCTCGACCAGATCGCCAAGATGGAACATCGCCGTGCGCTGCGATACGCGCGCCGCCTGCTGCATCGAGTGGGTGACGATGACGATGGTGTAGTTCTGGCGCAGTTCGTCGATGAGTTCCTCGACCTTGGCGGTGGCAATCGGGTCGAGCGCCGAGCACGGCTCGTCCATCAGGATCACTTCGGGGCTGACGGCGATCGCGCGGGCAATGCAGAGACGTTGTTGCTGGCCGCCGGAGAGGCCGGTGCCACCGTCGTTGAGGCGATCCTTCACCTCTTCCCACAGACCAGCCTTGCGCAAGCTGGTTTCAACGATCTCGTCCATATCGGCCTTGCGGCTGGCGAGACCGTGGATACGCGGCCCATAGGCGATGTTCTCGTAGATCGATTTCGGAAACGGGTTCGGCTTCTGGAAAACCATGCCCACGCGTGCGCGCAATTCGACCACGTCGATTGTCGGGTCATAAATGTTCTCGCCGTCCAGCGTCAGTTCACCGGTCACACGGCAAACATCAATCGTGTCGTTCATCCGGTTGAGGCAGCGCAGGAAAGTGGACTTCCCGCATCCGGACGGCCCGATGAATGCCGTCACTTCGCGCTCGTTGATGTCAATATTGACGTTCTTTATGGCGTGCTTCTCGCCATAATAGACGTTGACTTGACGGTTGCGCATCTTGACCGGGCGCTCGTTCGTCAGCGACATGGTGCTGGCCTTTTCATTCGGTGCCGTGGCAACGTCGACGATCTTCATGGATTTGTTCTCCATTTACCAGCGCCGCTCAAGACGATGACGCAGAAACACGGCGATCGCGTTCATCACGATCAGGAAACCGAGCAGCACCAGAATGGCCGCGGAAGTGCGAGACACAAAACCACGTTCAGGGCTGTCGGCCCAGATATAGATCTGCGTGGGGAGCGCGGTCGCGGCGTCGAACACGCCGCCGGGTGGGCTTGTGATGAATGCGTTCATGCCAACCAGCAGCAACGGGGCAGTTTCGCCCAAGGCCTGTGCAAGGCCGATGATCGTGCCCGTCAGGATCGTCGGCATCGCAAGAGGCAGCATGTGGTGGAAAATCGCCTCATGTTTCGATGCGCCGACGCCAAGCGCCGCCTCGCGAATGGCTGAGGGAACCTGCTTGAGCGCTGCGCGGGTTACGATGATGATCGTTGGCAGCGTCATCAGGGCAAGCACCATCCCGCCTACCAGCGGAGCGGAGCGCGGCAGGCCAAACCAGCCGAGGAAGACCGCAAGGCCAAGCAGACCGAATACGACCGACGGCACTGCAGCAAGATTGTTGATGTTGATCTCGATGATGTCTGTCAGTCGGTTCTTCGGCGCAAATTCCTCAAGGTAGATCGCAGCGGCGATACCGATCGGGAAGCTGAGGATAAAGCATACGAGCAGCGCCCAGAACGAACCTGCTATCGCTCCTGACAACCCCGCCAGTTCCGGGAACCGGCTGTCGCTGTTGACAAACAGACCCCAATTGAACGGACGCGAAATCATGCCCTTCTCGACCATGGCGTCATAGAAGGCGATCTGCCGATCGTTCACCCGGCGCTGGTCTTCCGGCAGATTGCGATCGAACGAACCCTTGGCCAACTGGTCAAGCGGATCCGAAAGCGGGACCGTGAATGTCGTCGTCTTTCCAATTCGGGATGGATCGGCGACGACCGCATCGCGTATGATATACTGTGTATTTGCGGTAAAGATACCGAAGAAGTCGCGTTCAGCCGCACGCTCAAGCCCGGGCTCAAGTTTGCGTAGCGCATCGCGAGTTATATTGCGCCAGTTGGCCGCTGCGATGTCTTTCGGATCGATCTCCGCTTCAGACAGGTCGATCTCGACCGTCGCCATGGTTTGCGTGAAAGCGCTGTAACCGGTCCAGGTCAGCGTCGCCACAAGAATGAAAAGAAAACCGAGGGCAAACGCAATCGCGGCGATGCCATAGAACTGGAGGCGGCGATCGCCTGCGTAGCGAGCCTTGCGCCGCGCCGCCATTTCGGCCGACTTCCATGCGACGGGCGGTCGTGCGGACAGACCGGCGCCAGATTGTACTGCGTCCGACATCAGTATTTCTCCCGGAATTTTCGCACCGTCTGCAGGGCTATGAGATTGAGCCCGAGCGTGATGATGAACAAAAGCAGACCAAGCGCGAAAGCCGCCAACGTCTTGGGATTGTCAAACTCGGCATCCCCGATGAGCAACGTGACGATCTGAACCGTAACCGTCGTGACCGCTTCAAAGGGATTGAGTGTCAACGTCGCGATCAAACCCGCCGCCATGACCACAATCATCGTTTCACCTATGGCGCGACTCAACGCCAGGAGTATGCCGCCGACGATTCCCGGAAGCGCCGCCGGAAGCAGAACCTTCCGGATCGTCTCGCCCTTTGTGGCGCCGAGCGCGTAAGAGCCGTCGCGCATAGCGCGCGGCACCGCCGCAAGCGCATCGTCGGAGATGGACGAAATGAACGGGATCAGCATGATCCCCATCACGCCGCCGGCAGCAAGAGCGCTGTTCGGCGAGGACGGTATGCCGAGGCTCAAACCGAAGCTGCGGATCAACGGTGCAACTGTCAGCACTGCGAAGAAACCGTAGACGACGGTCGGGATGCCAGCAAGGATTTCGAGCAGGGGCTTGACGATGGTGCGGAACCGGGAACTCGCATACTCGGTGAGGTAAATTGCTGACAGGATCCCGACCGGCGTGGCGACGAACATCGCCAGCATGGAGATGACGATGGTGCCGAACAGCACGGGTATCATGCCAAAGGCGCCCTGCCCCGCCACCTGGTCGGCGCGGAGCGCGATCTGGGGCTCCCAACGCATGCCGAACATGAACTCCGTTATCGGAACCTTGGCGAAGAAGGCGCCGGCTTCATAAACCAGAGAGACCACAATGCCGGTCGTGGTCAGAATCGCGACCGTGGATGAAAACAGCATGAACCAGGTCACGGAACGTTCTACACTGTGCCGCGCGCGATAGCGCGGCGCCACGGAGCGCAAGCCGAGATAAGCGCCGATAACCGCCAGGGCGGCGACCACGGTCGCGAGCAGCGCGAAGGAGACGAAACGCAAGGAGTTCAGCGCTTCAGCCGCGGCAATGACCTCCGGCGTCGGCTCTGTGAAGTTGTTTCCGGATGCGGCCTGCAGGATTTGGCTGCGCAGAAGGCTTCGTTGCGCCGGTTCGAGCGCGTCCGATCCCGGTACCTGGGCGACAACCCAGGAATTGATGATGTTGTCGTTGAAAAACAGCCAGAGAACCAGAAAGACAAACGCGGGAATGCCAGTCCAGATGGCCGCGTTGAGGGCATGGTAGATAGGGCGCGAATGCACCTTGGTGCGAGCGCCATGGGCAACGGCAGTTGCCCGTGAAAGCACCACGAAACCGGCGACCACGGCGGCCGCAACGATTCCCAGCAGCACATAGTACGGCATAGTCGACCACCCTCTCCTGCAACCCCCGTCGCAATACAAACCCGCCCCCTCTTGCGAGGGAGCGGGGATCAAAGAGGGGCGAATTAACCGCCGAGCTTCATGCCTTCCATGACAGCCTTCTGCACTTCGGCGCGCTTTTCGTCGGAGAGCGGGGTCAGGCCACGCTCTGCGAGATAGCCGTCCGGGCCGAGAGCAGCTTCGGACATGTACTCCTCGAGGAACTCCTTCATCCCCGGGATCACATCGCGATGCGCGTTCTTGACGTAGAAGTACAGCGGACGTGCGACCGGGTAGGAACCGTCGGCGATCGTGTCGAAGTTCGGCTCGACGCCATTGACCTTGACAGCCTTCAGCTTGTCGCTGTTCTCGTAGAGGAACGAATAGCCGAAGATGCCAACCGCATTCGGATCGGCTTCAAGGCGCTGGACGATCAGGTTGTCGTTCTCGCCGGCTTCAACGAAGGGACCGTCCTGACGCATGCGCGAGCAGACTTCGTTCCACTTGTCGCCATCGGCCTTCTTGAGGTCGGCCATGCCCGGCAGGCCGGCGCAGCCGTCATGCATCACGAGCTCGACGAAAGCGTCGCGCGTGCCCGAGGTGGGCGGAGGGCCAAAGGCGATGATGTCGACCTGCGGCAGGGAAGCGTCGATGTCCGACCACTTCTTGTTCGGGTTGGCGACGAAGCCGCCATTGCCGTCCGGCAGTTCAGCGGCGAGCGCCTTGAAGATCTGCTCTTCGGTCAGATCGATGTCCGGAGCGCTGCGGGCATGGGCGATCGACAGACCGTCGTAGCCAATCAGGGCCTCGGAAATGTCGGTCACGCCGTTGTCAGCGCAAAGCTTGACTTCCGATCCCTTGATGGCGCGCGAAGCGCCGGTGATGTCGGCATGATCCTCGCCGACGCCGCCGCAGAATGCCTTGAAACCACCGCCGGTGCCGGTCGATTCGAGAACCGGCGCCGCCTTGCCGGTCTTGTTGGCAAATTCCTCGGAGACCGCCTGGGAATACGGGAACACGGTGGACGAGCCGACGATCTTCAGTTGGTCACGAGCCGAGGCGGCGGTGGTCAACGCGGTGGCGCTGACTGCGGCCAGCACGGCGAGTTTGAGAATACGCATTGGAAGTCTCCCCATTTGGGTAATGGTGCGGAAAACCAGCCACAAGCTGGCACAACGGTTCTAGCGACCGCGCACGACCTGTTTATGACCCGTCGATGACGACTTCATGACAGTTCATGTAATTGTTTTCTATCACTTTTCTCGGATACCAGGGGAGTGCCGATGGTTGCCGGAAGGGTAATCGTGAAAACGGAGCCCACACCGAGGCGGGAGTCGATCGCCAGCGTTCCCGAATGGCGGGCAACGATGCGCTTGACGATCGCAAGGCCGAGTCCGGTGCCTCGCCGTTCGCGGCTCGCCTCGACATTGACGCGATAAAAGCGCTCGGTCAGCCGCGGAATGTGCTCGCGCGCGATACCTTCGCCATGGTCCCGCACGGCGAATTCCACCGCGGGTGCACCAGCAATTTCGGCCGGGCGCACTGAAATCTCGATCCGCTTGCCGGACCGGCCGTATTTCAGCGCGTTGTCCACGAGGTTTTCCACGATTTCCGTCAATTCATCGCGGTTGCCGCGAACCGTCGCACCTTCGATCTGAAGGTCGACGATCATCTCGACACTTGCCTTTGCGGCTGCCGGCTTGAAGCTGCGCACTGTCGAAGCGACGACGTCGGCGATGTCGACCGGCCCGAAACGCGAGCGGTCCATCTGCGTTTCCAACCTGCTTAGGGACAACAGGTCGTTGACCAGACGCGACATGCGCGCGGCTTGCTCCTGCATGATTGTCAGGAACCGGTCGCGCGCCGGGGCATCGTTGCGTGCCGGGCCGGCCAGTGTTTCCAGATAACCGATCAGCGAAGCAAGCGGGGTGCGCAGTTCATGACTGGCATTGGCGATGAAATCCTCGCGCATCTGGTCGATACGCCTGCTTTCACTGAGATCACGAAAGTGAACGAGGTGCAGGGCATGTTCGGCATTCTCCGGCGCCGTCAGGGGCAAACATGCGATGCGAAACCACTTGTCGACCGGCGTTCGCTCTTCAAACACCACCGGTTCCATCTGAACGCCCGCGAATGCAGCCTTGAGCATCGCCTGCACTTCGGGAGTTCGAAACCGCAACAGGACGTAGGGATCGCCTGACGGGATGCCAAACACCGTCCGGTACTCCCGGTTTGCGCAAAGCACCGCTCCAAGATTGTTGACGATCAACACCGGTTCGGGAACGGCATCCAGCAACGCCTGTGCTGAAAGAAGACTGAGCGGGTCTGCTTTGCGGGCCTCGGTCAGTTCACGCTTGCGCTCCGCGCTGGAACGCAACGGCGCGGCGGCTGCAATGAATACCGTGGCAACGACAGCAAAGACCAGCCATATCGGCGAGACGCCGGCGTTCCACGCGGGCAGGCCAAACATCCCCATCGCCACGACAGCAACCGCCCAACGCTCCCGAAACC
>CALMYO010000021.1 GCA_937873685.1 uncultured Paracoccaceae bacterium | reverse complement strand
TTCCGGCGCGCGCGGGGGCTGGCGGCCGAGGGCATCCCCGGCCCCGAGACGCTGGCAAGGATGGCGCGGCTTGCGCCGCCCGCCGCAAACCGGCTGGGTCCGGTCGAACGGCTGTTGGTGGCCCTTTCGGCCCTGCTGCGCGTCTTCTTCGGCAAGGACAGCATGGACAGGACCGGCAAGGCGCGCTAAATCGATTGAAATCTGGCGCGCCCCCGGCTGCGCTGACTTGCACAGACCGAAGCGAGGGGACGATGCGCAAACAGAAGCACGAGGCGCTGGAACCGGTACTGACCGGCCAGCCGGTGATCCCGGTGATCGTCGTCGAGCGCGCCCGTGACGCCGTACCGCTGGCGCGCGCGCTTGCCGCGGGCGGGCTGCCAGCCGTCGAGATCACCTTGCGCACGCCCGATGCGCTCGATGCGATCCGACTGATCGAGGACGAAGTGAAGGAGGCGATCGTCGGCGCCGGCACGGTGTTGAACGCGCGGCAATACGACAAGGCGGTGGCCGCCGGCGCGAAGTTCATCGTCAGCCCCGGCACGACGCAGGAACTGCTGGACGCAGCCGCCGATTCGGACGTGCCGATGCTGCCCGGCGCGGCGACGCCGAGCGAGGTGATGGCGATGCTGGAGGAAGGCTATCGCTACTTGAAGTTCTTTCCGGCGGAGCAGTCCGGCGGCGTCGCTTATCTGAAATCGATTTCCTCGCCGCTGCCGCAGGCGCGGTTCTGTCCGACCGGCGGCATCACCTTGAAGAACGCGCGCGACTACCTGTCGCTTCCCAATGTCGTGTGCATCGGCGGGTCCTGGGTTGCGCCGAAGGACCGGATCGAGGCGGGCGACTGGGCGGCGATCACCGCGCTTGCAAGGGAGACGCTCGCGCTTCGCGAGTAACCGCCGTTGTCATCACGGCATTGCATTCATGGCGTTGAACGCCCAAGTGAAGGTCGCCAACGCAGGGCGCGCGGGCGGACAAACCACGAGGAGCCTGAACCATGATCGATCCCAAGAAGCTGCTGGCCGATTTCCTCGGCAGCGAAGTTCCCGGCGCCGGCGGCACGGTGAAGGGCCGGTTGCAGCAGGGCGTCGACATGGCGAAGCAGAACCCGATTGCGACCGGCGCGATCGCGGCCGTTCTGCTCGGCACCGGCGCGGGCAGGGCGGTCACAGGCTCGGCGTTGCGCCTTGGCGGTCTCGCCGCCGTCGCCGGGCTCGCCTACACCGCCTACAAGAATTACCAGGCCGGCAAGGAACCGGCGCCGGCCGACGCGCTGTCGAACGCCGAACCGCCGATGCTGCCGGCCCCGGACGACAGCGGTTTCCACCCCACCGCCGCACCGCAGGGCGAAGACGCCTTTGCGCTGTCGATCGTGCGCGCGATGATCGCGGCGGCGCGCGCTGACGGCCACATTGATGATGCCGAGCGCACCCGCATCCAGGAGAAACTGGCGATGGCCGGACTCGATGACGAGGCGCGCGATTTCCTGATGGGCGAACTGCAGCAGCCGGTCGATATCGACGCAATCGTCGCGTCGGCGGTCACCGAAGAGCAGCGCGTCGAACTCTACACGGCCTCGCGGCTGACCATCGAGCCGAAGACCCGCGCCGAGCGCGGCTATCTCGACCTGCTCGCCGGCCGGCTCGGCCTGCCCGATGCGCTGGTCGATCATGTGGAAGCAACGGTCGGCGGCGCGAAGGTCTGAGCGGTCGGCGGCTCAAGCCATGTAACCGCGCGAATCCCGCTCTTGTGCGGCGCAAGCCTGACGGCATAACCTTGCCGGCATGAGCGGGAGCGCAATCAGGCGAAAATACCGGCGGCTTGGCATCGGCCTCGCCGCAACGGCGTTGCTTCTCGCCATCGCCGCCGCGTTCGCTGCGCAGGAACTCGCCGGCCGTCGCGCCGAAGCGCAGTTGCAGGCGCGCGCCGCCGAGGCGCTGGCGCTGCAGGCCGAGGCGCTGTCCGGCATATTGGAGAAGTACCGCCTGTTGCCGCCGGTGCTGGCGCGGCGTCGCGATGTGATCGATGCGCTCGCCATGCCGCAAGGCCCGCTGAGCCGGCAATTCGCCAGTGAAATGACCGTGGAAATCGCCGGGCTTTCCCGCGCACACGACGTCGTGCTGGCGGATGCCTCGGGCGCCATCGTCGCATCGGCGCGCAACCTTGTCAGTCCGCAGATCATGGCTTCGCCGCAATTGCAGGGCGCGGTCCGGCAAAGGCGTCTCGGACGCGCGGCCGTGACGCTTCTCGACGGTACCCGCGCCTATGCCTTCGCCGCCAATGTGCGCCGCGGCGAAGCGGTGCTCGGCGCCATCGCGGTCTTCGTGCCTTTCGAGCGCATTGAGGCGCAATGGTCGCTCTCCTCCAATCCGATCCTCGTCACACGGGCGGACGGTGTAGTGTTCCTGTCCAATCGCGCCGACTGGCGCGGCAAGCGCTGGATCGGCGGCGGCGAGGCGGTCCCGCTCGATGCAGCCGCAAGCCGGGCCGATTTCGTGCGCGGCCCGGCTGGCGCGCTTTGGCTCGAAGCCAGCCGCGACCTGCCGCTGCTCGGCTGGACGCTGCACGTGCTGGCCGATGCGGCGCCCGTATCCGCTGCGCGCTGGACAGCGGGGGTCCTTGCCGCCCTGGCGGTGATCCTGCTTGGCGCCGCCGCCTGGCTCGCCCTGAACCGTCGCGAGGCTTTGCTGATGCGCCAGCGGCGCGACCGGGCGCTCGCCATCCGGCTCGAGCGGCAGGTGCGGGCGCGCACGGCGGAACTGACCAGCGCGAACCGGCAGCTTGCAAGCGAAATCGACGAACGCCGGCAGGCGGAGGAGCGGCTGCGCGCCGCGCAGGCCGAACTCGTCCACGCCGCAAAGCTTGCGACCATCGGCCAGATGTCGGCCGCGCTCAGCCATGAGTACAACCAGCCGATCGCCGCCATCCGCACCTATGCCGACAACGCACGGCAATTCCTTTCGCGCCAGCGCGCCGACGCGGTGGAGGACAGCCTGACCCGCATCGCCGGGCTGGCGGACCGCATGGCCTCATTGACCCGCACCCTTCTCACCTTCGCCCGCAAGCCCGGCACCACGCTGCAGCCGGTGACGCTGAAGATCGCGGCCGACGAGGCGGCGCTGCTGACGGCGCCACGGGCGCGCAAGGCCGGCATCGAGCTCGTGTTCGATCTTGAGCCGGATCTGGTGCTTTCGAGCGGGCGGGTGCGGCTGACGCAGGTGCTGGTCAACCTGATCGGCAACGCCATCGATGCGCTCACCGGTCCGGGCGGGCCAGCGTCTGGCGGAAGGGTGACCGTTTCCGCTCGCCGGTCGGGCGAGCGCGCGCTGGTCGAGATCAGCGACAACGGGCCGGGCTTTGCGCCGGGCAGCGTGGAGCGGCTGTTCGAGCCGTTCTTCACCACCAAGGAAACCGGCGAGGGGCTGGGGCTTGGCCTGTCCATCGTCGAGCATCTGGTGCGCGACCTCGGCGGCACGATCTGCGCCGGCGAGGCGGACGACGGCGGCGCGCGGTTCGAGATCGACCTGCCGCTGGCGATGAACCGCATCGAGGCGGCGGAGTAGGCGCATGGCTCCGGCGGGCGAGGTGATCCTGATCGACGACGACGACGACCTGCGCCACGCACTGGCGCAGGGGCTGGAACTCGACGACTACGCCGTGAACGCCTTCGCCCGCGCCGAGGACGCGCTGGCGCGGCTGGACCGCAACTTCGCCGGCGTGCTGGTTTCCGACATTCGCATGCCGGGGCTGGACGGCATGGCGCTGTTGCGCCGGGCGCTGGAGATCGATCCGGCCTTGCCCGTTGTGCTGATCACCGGCCATGGCGATGTGACGCTGGCAGTCGAAGCCATGCGCGAAGGCGCCTATGATTTCATTGTCAAGCCGTTTCCGGTCGCCAACCTCTCGGCAGTGATCAAGCGCGGCGTGGAAAAGCGCCGGCTGGTGCTGGAAAACCGGGCGCTGCGCGAACGGCTCGATGGCGCAAGCGACCTCGAGGCGCGGCTGGTCGGGCGCGCGCCGGGCATCATCCGCCTGCGCGAGGAAATCGCGGCGATCGCGTCCACCGGCGTCGACGTGCTGGTGCTGGGCGAGACCGGCGCCGGCAAGGAGGTGGTGGCGCGGGCGCTGCACGATTTCGGCGACCGGGCGAAGGGCAATTTCGTGGCGCTGAACTGCGCCGCGTTGCCGGCGGAAATCTTCGAATCCGAACTGTTCGGCCATGAGGCCGGCGCGTTCACCGGGGCGCAGAAGCAGCGCATCGGCAAGCTGGAATACGCCAATGGCGGCACCGTGTTTCTGGACGAAATCGAATCGATGCCGCCCGACCTGCAGGCAAAGCTGTTGCGCGCCATCGAGACGCGGTCGATCGAGCGACTCGGCGCCAACCGCTCGATTGCGCTCGACGTGCGGTTCATCGCCGCGACCAAGTCCGATCTGGCGCAGGCGAGCATGGCCGGCCGGTTTCGCGCCGATCTTTACTACCGGCTCAATGTGGCTACGCTGACGATCCCGCCGTTGCGTGATCGGCGCGACGACATCGCCTTGCTGTTCTTCCATCTCGCCCGCGAGGCGCGCGCCCGCTACCGTCGCGACATTCCCGAACTGACGCCGGAAATAGAAGCGGATCTGTTGTCGCATGACTGGCCGGGCAATGTGCGCGAATTGCGCAATGTCGCCGACCGTTTCGTGCTCGGGCTGTGGCGCGGCTTCGGCGGTGCGGGCCCGGCGGCGACGCGCGAAACATCGCAACAGCCGCCCGCCAACGGTCCGCTTGCCGATCGCATCGCGGCTTTCGAGCGGGCGACGATCGAGGCGGAACTGAAACGGTCCGGGGGCAAGCTGAAACCGGTCTACGAGGCGCTGCAGATTTCCCGCAAGGGTCTCTACGACAAGATGCAACGCCTCGGCATTGAATCGTCGGAGAATGAGTAGCGCGCTTCCCATCTCTCCGGGCGCATGGGTAGCTGCCTGCACATCGGCTTGACTTCGTAAGGTCGGCCTATGCCCGTTCCTTGAAGTCTCGCCTTCCCGGGGCAAGGGGACCGAGCAGTGATTCGGGTTCAAGGCGATCAGCTGGCGTCGCGGGGACTGTCCCTCCCCCTTGTGGGGAGGGTGTCGGCGAAGCCGACGGGTGGGGGTGAGGGCGATCGCGGTATGTCTGGAAAAACAAAAGGAAATTCAAATTCTTGACGATTCGCTGCAACCCCCACCCCGGCCGGAGCCTGTCCTCGGGCTTGCCAAAGGCAAGACCGGGGGGGGGCGGACCCTCCCCTCAAGGGAGAGGGAAAGTCCCCGTGCTGCAACGCTCCGATTCAAAAAAGTCCAATGTTTGCTCCCGATGCTCTTGACCATGAATAATCACGCCGAATCCAAAATGGCACGGCCCTTGCTTTACAATTTGTGAAGGCCGGGCGACCGGTACTTTGCAGGGGAGGAGATCTGATGCTGCTTGCACCCGCCATGCGGGGCCGCGGTGCTGTTCCTCCCGGATTGTCACGGGCGATATCGCCCACCAAGGAGGACGACACATGAAAAAGCTTCTCGGCGCGGTTTCCGCACTTGCCCTCACCCTCGGCGCCTCGCAGGCCCTTGCCGCCGGCGGCTGTGACGATGGCGAGACCATCATCAAGTTCAGCCACGTGGTTGCCGCGTCCGGTCATCCCAAGGGCGACGCCGCCCAGTTGCTCGCCGACACTGTCAACGAGCAGATGAACGGCAAGGCCTGCATGGAAGTGTTTGCGAACTCGACGTTGTTCGATGACGACAAGGTGATGGAAGCGCTCCTCCTCGGCGACGTGCAGCTTGCGGCGCCATCGCTGTCGAAGTTCGAGGCCTATACGCTGAAGTATCGCCTGTTCGACCTGCCGTTCCTGTTCTCCAGCCTCGACAAGGTTGCCGCCTTTGCCGATGGCGATGCGGGCAAGGGCCTGCTGAAGGTCACCGAGGATGTCGGCTACACCGGCCTTGGCTACTGGATCTCCGGCCTGAAGCAGTTCTCGGCCAAGAAGCCGTTGTTGACGCCTGCCGATGCCGACGGCCTGAAATTCCGCATCCAGACCTCGGATGTCGCCGACGCCATGATCGAGGCGATGGGCGGATCGGCGCAGAAGCTGGCCTTCAAGGAAGTCTACGGCGCGCTGCAGACCGGCGTTGTCGACGGGCAGGAAAACTCCTGGTGCAACATCTACACCCAGAAGTTCTTCGAGGTGCAGGACGGCATCACCGAAACCAACCACCAGACGCTGGCCTATCTGCTCGTCACCTCCACCGAATGGCTGAACGGCCTCGATGCGGAGGTGCGCGACCAGTTCCTCACGATCGTCAACGACGTGACCAAGAAGGCGAACGACGAGGTTGCCGCCAAGGAAAACGAGTGCCGCGAGAACATCGTCAAGGCCGGCGGCACGATCCGCGAGCTGACGCCCGAGCAGCGCGCCGAATGGGTGAACGCCATGAAGCCGGTCTGGGGCAAGTTCGAGGGCGACATCGGCAAGGACCTCATCGACGCCGCGGTGTCTGTCAACGGTTCCTGATGTGAACGGGGCGGCGGCCGGCGCTTATAGGCCGGCTGTCGCCTGTTTTCCGACCCCTCCATGACCGGCATCGCCTGTCTCCAAACGGTCTGATGCCGCCGCACATCACATGCCTTTCCGGCCCGTCGGCCGGGAAGGGGAGCCGTTGCGTCCGCAACGGCGCCGCGCACCGCGCAAAACTCATCGTCCAGGGGGGACGCCATGCCGGTCATCTGGCCCTATCTCGGCATTCTCGCCGTCATCGCCGCATTCTTTCTTGCCGAACGGCGTTGGCCGAACGCGGTGACTCGTTTTGAAGAAAACGTGCTCGCCACGTTGCTGGCGCTGATCACCTTCATCTCGTTCACGCAGGTGATCGCCCGCTACGGCTTCAATTCGGGCTGGGGCGGCGCGCTGGAACTGACCCGCATCCTGTTTGCCTGGATGATCCTGTTCGGCATGGCCTACGGGCTGAAGCAGGGCATGCATCTCGGCGTCGATGCGCTGATCCGCACCTTTCCGCCGCGCGCCTTCAAGGCCGCCGCGCTGTTTGGCGCGCTGGCGACCGCGCTCTACGCGCTGATCCTGCTCAAGGCCGACTGGCTGTTCATCTTCGGCGCCGATTCAAAGGGTGGCGCCGTCGATTACTGGCACCGCTTCTACAAGGTCGGCATCGGCCTCGATGACCTGCGCTGGCCGGAATGGATGCAGGAGAGCTTCGGGCTGAAGGAGCGCATGCAACGCTGGATCGCCTACCTCATGCTGCCGATCGGCCTCGGACTGCTTGCATTCCGCGCAATCGAGGCCTTCCTCGCCATCCTCTCCGGCAAGCGCGAACTGGTGATCGCCGGCCACGAGGCGGAGGAACTGGTCGCCGAAAACAAAGACATCCTGAAGGACTGAGGGGGAAATCATGGAAGCGGGCATTCTCTTCGTCCTCGTACTCGGACTGCTGTTCCTCGGCGTGCCGGTGGCCGTGTCGCTCGGCCTTTCGAGCGTGCTGGTCATCGCGTTCTTCTCCGCCGATTCGATGTCGAGCGTGGCGCTGCAGCTGTTCACCGCCTCGCAGAACTACACGCTGCTGGCGATCCCGTTCTTCATCCTCGCCTCGTCCTTCATGTCGACCGGCGGCGTGGCGCGGCGCATCATCCGCTTCGCCATCGCTTCCGTCGGGCATTTCCGCGGCGGGCTTGCGATGGCGAGCGTGCTGGCCTGCATGATGTTTGCCGCTCTTTCCGGTTCGTCGCCGGCAACCGTAGTGGCGATCGGCACCATCGCGATCGCCGGCATGCGGCAGGTCGGCTACTCGAAGGAATTCGCCGCCGGCATCATCGCCAATGCAGGCACGCTTGGCATCCTCATCCCGCCATCGATCGTGATGGTGGTCTATGCGGCGGCGACAAACGTCTCGGTCGGGCGCATGTTCCTGGCCGGCGTCATTCCGGGCCTCGTCGCCGGTTTGATGCTTATGGCGGCGATCTACATCGTCGCAAGGGTGCGCGGCCTGCCGGCGGATCCGTGGAAGGGTTTCGGCGAGATCATGCAGGGCGGCAAGGAAGCCGGCTGGGGCCTGTTCCTGATCATCATCATCCTCGGCGGTATCTACGGCGGCGTGTTCACGCCGACGGAGGCTGCCGCCGGCGCGGCCGTGTACTCCTTCCTGATCGCGAATTTCGTCTATCGCGACATGGGGCCGATGAAGGGCCAGGCCTGGGTAACCGAGGCCGACGGCAGGAAGGCGAAAATCGGATTCTCGGCTACGGTCTATGCGGTTGCCGCCTTCATCGTTTGGATGATCCTGTCCTTCTTCGCCTTCGGGGATTCCGGCGCGATGGGGCTGCAGGGGCGCGCACTGACTGGCCTCGCTCTCGGCGTTGCGATCATGGTTGCCTACGCCCTGTGGCGCGATCCCGGCAGCCACCCCGGCCACCTGCCGGGCTATCTTGCCGCCTCGTTGCCGGTGTGGGGCCGCAACCTCTCGCTGATGGGGCGCAAGTTCGTGCCTGCCTTCTTCAACGAGGACACCCGCAAGGTGATGGTGGACGCCTCGAAAACCACGGTGATGCTGATGTTCATCATCGTCAACGCGCTGCTTTTCGCCCATGTGCTGACGTCGGAGCGCATTCCGGACGCCATCACCGCGCTGATGCTCGACTACGGCTTCAACTGGTTCACCTTCCTGATCGCCGTCAACGTGCTGCTGCTGATCGGCGGGCCGTTCATGGATCC
>CALMYO010000020.1 GCA_937873685.1 uncultured Paracoccaceae bacterium | reverse complement strand
TGAACGCGAGGCAGGATGCGGTCGATGCGCTGCGCGAGCAGATGGGTCTGAACCAGCCGCTCGTCACTCGCTACCTGTCGTGGCTCGCCGGTTTCGTGACTGGCGATTTCGGCATTTCCTACACCTATTCGGTGCCGGTCGGCGACCTGATCGCCGAACGGCTGGTCGTCTCGCTGCCGCTGGCGGCTCTGGCTCTTGTGCTGTCGACGGCTATTGCGCTGCCGGTCGGCATCTTTGCCGCCAGCCGGCGCGCCTCTGCCGCTGATGCGGCGATGATGGGGGCAACGCAGCTTGGCGTCGCGATACCCAATTTCTGGTTCGCGCTGCTGCTGGTCTATGTTTTCGCGGTGACGCTGCAATGGGTTCCCTCCGGCGGCTTTCCCGGCTGGCAGGCCGGCATCGGTCCCGGTCTCACCCCGCTTGCCCTGCCGGCGCTGGCGTTGGCGCTGCCGCAGGCGGCGATCCTCGCCCGCGTGACCCGCTCCGCCCTGCTCGACGTGCTGGCCGAGGATTACATCCGCACCGCCCGCGCCAAGGGCCTGCCGCGCAGCCACGTGCTGTGGCGCCATGCGCTGCGCAACGCGCTGATCCCGGTGCTGACGATCATGGGCCTGCAATTTGCCTTCCTGCTGGCCGGCACCATCATCATCGAAAACGTGTTCTACCTGCCGGGGCTGGGGCGGCTGGTGTTCCAGGCCATCACCCAGCACGACCTGATCGTGGTGGAAAGCGTCGTCGTGCTGCTGGTGGCGACGGTGATCGCCGTCAATTTCCTCGTCGACATCGCCTATGCGATCGCCGATCCGCGCCTGAGGAAGCGATGAGCGCGCCCGATCTCGCCGCCCCGGAAGACTGGCGCGAATTTGTCGCCCACGCGCTGCGCAGCCGCGCCTTCGTCATCGGCGGTATCATCGTGCTTGCGGTGATCGCGACCGCGCTCGTGTCGCTCGTCTGGACGCCCCACGATGTCACCAAGCTGGTGATCAAGGAGCGGATGCAGGCGCCCTCGGCCGACCACCTGCTCGGCACCGACCATTTCGGCCGCGACATCCTGTCGATGATCATGGTCGGCTCGCGCAATTCGATTGCCGTTGCGCTGGTCGCCGTCGGCATCGGCGTCGGCATCGGCGTGCCGCTCGGCTGCTGGGCGGCGGCGAAGCGCGGTTTCGCCGACGAGGCGCTGATGCGCTTTTCCGATGTCGTCTTCGCCTTTCCGGCGCTGCTGTCTGCCGTGATGATCACCGCGATCTTCGGTCCGGGCGCGATCAACGCCATCATCGCCATCGGCATCTTCAACGTGCCGGTTTTCGCCCGCGTGGCGCGTGGCGGTGCGCTGTCGCTGTGGCCGCGCGAATTCGTGCTTGCCGCCCGCGCCAGCGGCAAGAACGCAACGCTGATCACGCTGCAACACATCCTGCCCAACATCGCCAACCTGCTGGTGGTGCAGGGCACGATCCAGTTTGCATTGGCGATCCTCGCCGAGGCCGGCCTGTCCTATGTCGGGCTTGGCGCGCAGCCGCCGATGCCAAGCTGGGGGCGCATGCTGTTCGAGGCGCAGACCATGATGGCGATTGCGCCCTGGATGGCGATCTTCCCCGGGCTTGCCATCGTCATCACGGTTCTCGGCCTCAACCTGCTCGGCGACGGCCTCGCCGACGTGCTCGATCCACGCTTCAGGCGGGCGCGCTGATGGCCTTGCTCACGATCGAGAACCTGGCGCTTTTGATTGGCGAAATGCCGATCCTGCGCGACATCGACCTCACCGTAAGCGCAGGCGAGGTGGTCGGCATCGTCGGAGAATCCGGATCCGGCAAGTCGATGACGGCGCTGACCGTGATGCGGCTTCTGCCGCGCGCGGCGGTCGCAACCGGTCGCGTCGTGTTCGACGGCATCGACATTCTTGCCGCACCGGAAACGGCGATGGTGAAGCTGCGTGGCGACGATATCGGCATGGTGTTCCAGGAGCCGATGACCGCGCTGAACCCGGTCAAGACCATCGGCGAACAGATCGCCGAGGGCGTGCGCTTCCACACCGGCGCGAACCGGGCCGACGCCGAGGCGCGTGCGCGCAGCATGCTCGACCGCGTCGGGTTGCCGGCGCCGCGCTTCGGGCTCGACCGCTTTCCGCACGAGCTTTCCGGCGGGCAGCGGCAGCGGGTGGTGATCGCGATTGCCTGTGCGCTGAACCCGAAGCTGCTGATCGCGGACGAGCCGACCACGGCGCTCGACGTGGTGCTGCAGGCGCAGATCCTCGACCTGCTGCAGGATCTCGTCGACGAGCGGCGCATGGGACTGATGCTGATCAGCCACGATCTCGCCGTCGTTGCCGGCATGGCCGACCGGATCGTCGTGATGCGCGACGGCGCAGTGCAGGATGCGGGCGCGGCGGTACCGCTGCTGCGCGAACGCCGCCACCCCTATACGCGGCTTCTCGCGGAGGCTTCGACGCACGTGCCGGCGCGGCGGGCGACTGGGCCGTTCCCCGCCCTTGCGGGGGCGTTGTCGGCGAAATCGACCGAGGGGGGTGAGGACGGCCGGGATCGTACCCCCACCCCCAACCCCTCCCCTCAAGGGGGAGGGGAGCACGCCCCGGCTGGGGCAACGTCGATTTCAAATGGTGTTTCTGAAGTTTCGACCCGCGGCGATACGTCTGTGCCCCCCTCCCCCTTGAGGGGAGGGGTTGGGGGTGGGGGTAAAAGCCATTTGCCGGACAATGCGGTTCGGGACCGAACGCGGCACCCCCTCCTCGCCATCCGCAACCTCACCAGAATCTATCCCGGCCGGCGCGAGGGGTGGCTTGGTCGTCGCGCCGTCGTCACCGCCGTCGACGACGTTTCGCTCGATATTGCAAGGGGCGAGATGGTGGCTCTGGTCGGCCGTTCCGGCTGCGGGAAATCGACGCTGGCGCGGGCGATCCTTGCGCTCGACCACCCGACTTCCGGGTCGATCCGGCTGGAGGGTGAGGAGATCGCAGGCCGTCATGACCGCGAATTGCGGGCGGCGCGCCGGCACATGCAGGTGGTATTCCAGGATCCCTACGGCTCGTTCAACCCGCGCATGCGGGGGGAGAAGCTGGTGGCCGAACCGCTGCATCTGCTCGACCCCGCGCCGACCGCCTCCGAACGCCGCGACCGTGTGGCGCACGCTCTGCACCGCGTCGGGCTGCAGGCGGCCGACATGGCGAAGTATCCGCACGAGTTCTCCGGCGGCCAGCGCCAGCGCATCGCGATTGCGCGGGCCATCGTCACCGAACCGAAGCTGATCGTCGCCGACGAACCGGTCTCGGCGCTCGACGTGTCGATCCGCGCCCAGATCCTCGACCTCTTCGTCGACCTCAACCTCGACCTCGGATTGGCCTGCCTTTTCATCACGCACGACCTGCATGTCGCCCGCGCCGTCACAGACCGGGTGCTGGTGATGAGCGACGGGCGCATCGTGGAGGAAGGGCAGACCGGCGCGGTGCTGGACAATCCGCAAAGCGACGCGGCGAAGGAACTGGTCGCGGCGGCTCCGGATCTGGAACGGGCGCTGGCGTCGAGGCTGCCATAGCCGGCAACACGCCTGTCACACGCCGAGCAGCTTCACCAATGCCAGCGCCATCACTTTCGCCGAATCGACCATGTCGTCGATGCCGACCCATTCGTCCGGCCGGTGGGCCAGGTCGAGGATGCCGGGGCCGTAAGCGATGCAATCGTACAGCCCGCCGATGCGGGCGATGTGCTTCTGGTCGTAGGTGCCGGGTGAGATCACGTATTGCGGTTCGCGATCGAACAGGGTGCGGATTGCATCGGATACCGCAGTCACCACCGGCGCATCGCGTTCCGTCATCAGCGGCTCCACCGTCATGATGTCGGAAACCCGGTAGTTGAAGCGCGGCCGCTCGCGCTTCAACCGGTCGAGAATGGCGATCACCTCGCCCTTCACGTCGGCGAGGCGCTCTTCCAGCAGGAAACGGCGGTCGATGGTGAGACGGCACGAATCCGGCACGTTGGGGGAGGGCAACCCGTCGTAATCGTCGGTTTGGCCGCCGTGGATGGCGTTGATGTTGAGTGTGGAACGCCGCGCGCCGGGCGGGACGACGGGCATCGCCGTCTGCCGCCGGTCAAGCGCGGGAAACAGTACGCGCTCCAGTTCGGCGATAACCGCGCCCATGTGGCGAACGGCGCAATCGCCCAAAAACGGCATCGAGCCGTGGGCGATTTCGCCGAGCGTCTCGATCTCGCCCCACCACACGCCGCGATGGCCAAGGCAGACCCGGTCCTTGTTGAGCGGTTCGGGGATGATGACGTGATCGACGCGCGGCGGCGAAAAATAGCCGCGCTCGGCCAGCCATGCGACGCCGCCGAAGCCGCCGGATTCCTCGTCTGCGGTGCCGGAGATCTCGATAGCGCCGGGGAACTGCGGAAAGACATCAAGAAAAGCCTCGACCGCGACGATCGAGGCGGCGAGCCCGCCCTTCATGTCGCAGGCGCCGCGGCCATACACCTTGCCATCGCGGATTTCGCCGCCGAAAGGATCGACTGTCCAGCCGTCGCCAGCCTCCACCACATCGATGTGGGAGTTGAAATGTACGCAAGGTCCCGAAGCGCTACCCTCGCGGCGCGCCACCACGTTGAAGCGCGGAAACTCGTCGGTATCGCCCGGCGCCCCGGTCGCGCGCAGGATCTCTGTCACGAACCCGGATCGCTTCAGGCGGGCGGCGATGAATTCGGCGCAGGGGCCGTAATCGCGGCCGGGCGGATTGACGGTCTCAAAACGGATCAACCCGGCGGTGAGCCGGGCGACCTCGTCGCGGCGCGAATCGATCGTGGCAAGCAGGCTCTCGAACATGGCGCCAGTTCAGCCTGATTTGTCGTGCAAATTCAAGTTCTCGTGATCCGTACCCAATTCGGGGTATGCATCGGCCTGCGTACGGTGTTTTAATCCTCGTCGTGTATGGGAAGCATTCTCTCTCGTTCCGGAGTGAGAAAATGGCGGCTCAAATTCGGTAGTCGCAGGAAAATGAGAAAGGGAACCAGATCATGTTGCGTATCTTTTCAGGTTTGGCGCTCGGCTTTCTGGCCACTGCCGTTACGGTTACCGCTGCCCAGGCGGCAAGCCTTGTCGCGCATGTGGATATTTCAAGCCAGACAATGACCGTCTCGCATAACGGTCGGATGCTTTATCACTGGCCGGTTTCCACCGGGCGATCCGGGTTTCGCACGCCGACGGGAAAGTGGCGTCCGACGCGCATGCACAAAATGTGGTACTCTCGTAAATATGACAACTCGCCGATGCCCTATTCGATCTTCTTCAAGGGCGGCTACGCCATTCACGGCACGAATTATGTGAAAAGCCTCGGCGCGCCCGCCTCGCATGGCTGCGTGCGGCTGCACACCGCCAACGCGCGCGAACTGTACAATCTGACCAGGGCAGTTGGCCCCAAGAACATGCGCGTGATCATCACGCGCTGATCGCCACTCGGGTTTGATCGTTGTGGGCCGGCCGTTCAGCCGGCCTTTTTCATGTCGGGCTTGAGAACCAGACGGTCATCCTCGTCAATCGACAAGCCGGAGCGGAATTCATAGAACTCCAGCGGTACGGCGCAGGTGTTGACGAGGTTGTGGAAGCTTGTGGCGGGCAAAGTGATCGTGTCGCCGGCGCTGACACTGACCTGTTTGCGATCGATCACCGCCATCCCTTCACCGGATACGACGTGCCATTGTTCGCTGCGGTGCATGTGGCACTCCGGCGGGGTCGCTTCATGCGGCGCCAGCGTGCGTCGCACCACTGCAAAACCCGCGCCTTCCTCCAGAAGCTGGTTGGCATCGTCGGTTCGTGCGGAGACGAGATGCAGATGCCCGCCGACCATGGGAGCAGTCGCAACAGCTGCTTCATGGCCTGGCTGGAGGAAGAGGACCCCCTCCGGCGCACTGACAACAACGGCGGTATCAAAACCTGAGACGCGAACCGGCACGAAACCGGCCGGTCGTTCGTTCTCGCCAATCATCGTCCAGTCCGTCACGAAACGGATCGCCGTTGGCGCCATCATCGCGACAATGCGCTCGACATGGGCAACCATAACATCCTGCATGGTGAATTGACCGGCAAGCGACAGGAAGCCGGCCGAAGGTCTGACGGCATTGCCGGTTTCGTCACCAAGCTGCAGTGCATTGTTGCAGGCGCGCAAGAGGTTGGGCGCAGCTTCCGATACGGTGTCCAACAGCGTTGCTGCTGTCACCGCGACCGGTCCGACCGGAATCATGAGACTCTTCATCTCTTCGTAAGCGGTGCGATCATCCTCCTCGACACTGCCGCGGAAAACGCGCTCCACCTTGCGGGCTCCGGCATTGCCCGTGATCTCGGATACACCGAAGGCCACGCCGCGCGTCGCAGCGCTGGAGCGTCGACACATGAAAACCGCGCGCTCGTTCAATCGGGCCAGAACGGCTGCCGCTTCCATGGTGCGCACGAAGGCGATGTCATCGGCAGCGCGCAAGTTTGCCGGAAACAGCATCAGGGGCTGTGAGCGGCTTTCACGCGCCGCAAGCATGGCGGCAAAGGTGGCGGCAACGCCGGCACTGGTCGTTTCCGGAACGGCCACGATGCGCGGCTTGTTGCCGTTGCCGTTGAGCATGCGGGACGGCAGGGCATCAGCAGCGCTGTCGGCGATGACGATGATCGGACTGTCGAATCGCTCGCTATCGGCGAATTGCGCCACCGCCTTTTCCAGCGGCGACCTGCCCGACGAACCGGGCGCCAGCGTCCAAGGCCGCCCCGGCAAACTGACCGGCCAGAGATTTGGCAACGGGTTGTGCGCCAGGATGACAGGTACGGGACGCAAGGGGCGGCGGAACTGCGACGACGAGCTGACCATGAGACGCTGCCTCCATTGGTTGCAACTTTTCGTTCGTAACACTATGGGTTTAACAAGGGGTTGATTGAAACCGGAGGTTTTTATCGATTTTCGCCGCGCACAGCGCGAGCGTCGCCGACGACGATCACAATTTGAATCGCTTGTGAAACCACATCCACTGCCCCGGGTACTCGCGCACCCAGGCTTCAACCTTGTCGTTGAGGCGTTGGCAGGCGGCGGCGATATCCACGGCGCCATCGGCGGTGCGCGGGACTTCGAGTTTCTCTTCCAGTTCGAGGCGGAAGCGATTGCCGGGCAGCCGCACGCAGCGCGCCGGGTAAACGTCGCAGCCATACTGGCGCACCAGCTTCGGCAGGAGCGGGTTGGTGCGAACCGGCTGGCCGAAGAATGAGCCGGCGACGCCGTTCTTGTATTTCTGGTCGACCAGCATGCCGACGGAACGGCCGCCATCGAGCGCGCGCGCCAGCGCCCAGGCCGCGCCGGCCTTGGAGGGTACGAGATGCCCGGCGCGGGTGCGGCGCGCCTCGGCCAGGCGCTTGGCGATCAGTGGGTTGTTCGGCGCGCGAAACAGCGACGTGACCTCGAGATCGAAAGTGGCGGCGCAGATCGGCAGCAGTTCGAAATTGCCGGTATGGGCGGTGAAGAAGATGCAGGGCTTACCCTCGGCGCGGATACGCTCGAAGATTTCCTCGCCCTTCACCTCGATGCGGCCGGAACTTTCCGCCTGCGGGTCGTAGTCGAAGATGTCGTCGAGAAAGACATACTCGGCCGCCAGCCGCGACATCGAATCCCACATGTCGAGGGCGATGGCCCGTCGTTCCGCTTCGGTCTTCTCCGGAAAAGCCAGCTTCAGGTTCTGCATCGCAACGCGATGGCGGCCGAACAGCGGGCCGATCCGGCGGGAGAGCGCGGCGAGCGCATTCGTCGCGCCATCCGGCGGCAGCAGGCGAAGCACGGCGAGGATGGCGAAGACGAGGCGCGCCTCCAGCCAGCGTTGCGTGCTGCGCAGGGCGCGCCAGATCCGCAGCTTCAGGTCCATCGCCTCAGCCGATGTTCAGCACGATCTTGCCGAAGACATCGCGCGATTCCATGCGTTGCAGGGCTGAGTCGATGCCGTCGAACCCGGTCTCGGTGTCGATGACGGGGCGGACGATGCCGCGCGCCATCTTCTCCATGGCGTTGGCCATGTTCTCCATGCGGCAGCCGAACGAGCCGATCATCCGCAATTGCTGCTGGAACAGCTGCATCAGGTTGATCGTGGTGGAGACGCCGGAGGTGGAGCCGCAGGTAACCAGCCTACCGCCGCGCTTCAGGCACAGCATCGATCCGGCCCAGGTTTCCGCGCCGACATGCTCGAACACCACATCGACGCCCTTCTTGGCGGTCAGCTTGCGCACCACGCCCTCGAAGCGGTCCTCGCGGTAGTTGATGACGTGATCGGCGCCGAGCGCCTTCGCCTTTTGGGCCTTCGCATCGGAGCCGATTGTGGTGATCACGGTGCAGCCGGTGCGCTTCGCAAGCTGGATCGCGGCCGAGCCGATGCCCGATCCGCCGGCATGAACGAGGATGGTTTCACCCGGTTCAAGCTTCGCGTTGTCGAACAGCATGTGTTCGACCGTGCCGAAGGTGATCGGGGCCAGGGCTGCGGCGCGCGCGTCGATTCCGGGCGGGGCAGGGACCAGTTGGCGGGCCGGAATGTTGACCTGTTCGCAGGCGAAGCCGTCGAGGTGGAATCCGTGCACGCCGGCGACGTTTTCGCACAGATTGTCGCGTCCCTGCCGACAGGGTCGGCAGCGGCCGCAGGTGCGCGCGCCGTAGATCGATACCAATTGCCCAGGCAGCACGTTCGCAACGCCGGGGCCGATGGCGCTGACCACGCCGGACGCCTCCGCGCCAATTGTCAGCGGCAGCTTGCGCTTGGCAAAGGCCATGCCGCGCCAGCCCCACACGTCGATGTGATTGAGCGCCACGCAGCATATGTCGACGGTCGCCTCACCGGGACCGGGCGGCGGCGGTGCGGGCAGGTCGGTGACGGCAAGCTTCCTGTCTTCCACGAGCTGCAGGGCGCGCATGGGCATTCCATTTCGATTTTCTTGTTCAGGCTGCGGCGAATTAGGCCGGTTCGGCGGCGATGACAAGGCAGGCGTTCTGCCCGCCGAAGCCGAAGGAGTTGGACAGCACCGTCGTCACCCGGGCGCTGCGGCAGACATTCGGCACACAATCGAGCGGGATCGCCGGGTCTGGCATGTCGTGGTTGATCGTCGGCGGGATGACGCCGTTGCGGATGGTCAGCAGCGAGAAGATCGCCTCCACCGCGCCGGCTGCAGTCAGGGTGTGGCCAATCATCGACTTGTTGGACGAGACGGGGATACCATGCAGCCGGTCGCCGAAAACGGAATGCAGCGACAGATACTCCATCTTGTCATTCTCGGGCGTCGAGGTGCCGCGCGCGTTGATGCAGCCGATACCTGTCTCGTCGCCGCCGGCATCGGCCAGCGCGGCATGCACCGCGGCAATTGCGGGCGAACCGTCCGGCTTGGAGCGGGTGCGATGGAAATCGTCGGCGCGCTCGCCGCAACCGCGCAGGAAGCCGAGCACTTTTGCACCGCGGGCGCGGGCGGCGTCGAGCGTCTCCAGCACCAGCGCGCCTGCGCCTTCCGCCATGGCGAAACCGTCGCGGTTCTTCGAGAACGGGCGTGAGGCCTTTTCCGGTTCCTCATTGTGGGTCGATAGCGCGGAGAGCAGCGAAAAGCGGATCAGCGCCTCGGCGGTGACGGAACCATCGGCGCCGGCGACGACGACACGGTCCGCTTCGCCGCGCCTCAGCGCCTCGACGCCGAACTGGATCGCGGTCGCGCCCGACGCGCAGGCTGTCGAGAGTGTGATCGGCAGGCCGCGAAAACCGAATTCTTCCTGCAGCCGTGCGGCGGGATTGGCGAATTCGGCCGACCGCATCGCCTCGGCCCAGTCTCCGGCGCCGGCAGTGCGCAGCATCCGTGCGTAGCCGAAGTCGTTGCCGGCAGCGCCGGCGTCGTGCAGGGCGAAACGCTGCGGCCATTCCAGTTCCACCGGCGGGGCGGCGAGAAACAGCGGGCCGCCGAAATCGTCGAGCGGCAGCTCCGCCTCGCCGATCGCCTCGCGCACGGCCGCCTGCGCCAGCAGATGTGTGCGATCGCTGGCCGAAGCCTGCGGGGAGGCCATGAAATCGATCGTGCCGGCAAACGTCGTCTTCAGCCCGTCCACCGGGAAGCGGGTGATGGTGTGGATGCCGGTGTGGCCGGCCGTCAGCGCCGCCCAGTTGTCCGCAATGCCTTGCCCGAGCGAGGTGACGACGCCAATGCCGGTGATGGCGACGACCGGGCGGCCGCGAAAATCGGTCGAGGGGCGTTGGGACATCGGCTCAGCACCTTCTCAACAGGGCTGCGCCCTCACCGCGCAGGGTGCCGGCAACAGCGACCGCGATGGCGTCGGCCTCGCCGCTGGCGGCCTTCTCTCCGGTCACAAACGGGGCGGGGGACGCATTCGCGCCGAGAAACGCCGCGGCCAGCGCGCAACCGAACACGAACTGCGCATCGCGCATTGTCCCGGTGAGATTGGCGTGGAAGCGCTGCGCGGCATCGGGCGCGACCCGCGACAGGGCGTCGCTTTCAACGGCGGTCGCGCCATGCGCGCCGGACGAACAACCGAAGGCGATCTGTGCATCACCGGCCCCGACCCGGGTCAGGAGGCCGGCGAGCGTGTCGGCGCGCGCCCGGCCGCGTGTCGCCTGGCCCCCGGCAACCGCCGTCACTTCAGCGAGAGCGCGGGCGCCACGGGCGCTCGCGTTTGCCCGTGTTTCAAGCACAAGGAATGCGCCGCCGGAGCCGGCGATCACGCCGCCACCTGCATCCGCGCCGCGCTGGCGAAACGGTTTCCACGCTCCGTGATGAAGATGCCGGCCAAGCTCGAAGGAAAGCAGCATGTCGGGATGTTCGGCGTTGTAGGCCGCGCCCACCAGAGCCTGCGTACTCTGGTCGGATTTCAGCCGGGCGACGGCGGTCGCCAGAGCCGAGACGCCGGCGCCTTCCTCGCCCATCAGCGTTCGCGACGACCCTGTGACCTTGTGGACGATCGAGATGTTGCCGGCGAGAAGGTTGGACAGTTGTGCCAGGAAAAGGGTCGGCCGCAGTTCGGTGGAAAGCTTCTCGTTCAGCAGCACGCCGCGGGCGTCCCGAGAAACATCGGAGCCGAGGATCATCTCGTCGACCGCCTGGTCGCGCTCACCGCCGCCGGCCGCCACCACGAGATCCATTGCGCCGCAGGCAGCCTCGTTGCCCTTCAGCCCCGCATGCTCCAGGGCCAGGCCTGCCACATAGGTGCCGATACGCTGCCAGGTCTCCATCTGCCGCTGGTCTCCGCGCCGCTCGATCTGGCGCGACCAGTCGATTTCGGGAAGCGGATGGACGGCAAACGGCGCGAAACGGTCATTGTCGACCACCGGCGTCGCCGAGTCCGGGCCGGACAGCCGCGCGACATGGGCATCCACACCCTCGCCAAGGCACGACAGCAAGCCGACCCCGGTGACGAGGACGTCATTGTCGGAACGGACGGCGGTAGCTTGCAAGGCGGTCAGGCGCTCTTTGCGGCGACGAGTGCGTCGATCTTGGCGCAGAGGTTCTTCATGACGAAGAACTCCTCTGTCGGGGCCTTGCCGTCATTGACGGCCTGCGTCCACTGTTCGAGCGGGATCTTGATGCCGAACGCCTTGTCGATGGCAAAGACGATGTCGAGGAAATCGAGGCTGTCGATGCCGAGATCGTCGATGGTGTGGCTTTCAGGCGTGATGCTGTCACGGTCGATCTCGCTCGTCTCGGCGATGATGTCGGCGACTCTCTCGAATGTGGTCGACAATGCTGTGTCCCCTGTGTGGTCGCCGGGCGGCGGCTGGTAGCCGGCATGACGCGGCTCATGTTGGAATGCGGCCGCATGGAATCAACCGCCGACGCCGGGGCGTCGTGTCGAAACGCTCCATAATTCGCGGCGCAGCTTCTGTCCATCGTTCCTGCAGCATCGAAAGCCGCATGGATTGTGTTGCCGGTTTGCGAAAAATCGCCCAGATAGGCGGCAACAGTGAGATACGCATGCATCCGGAGGACACCATGCTGAAATCATCGAGCCGCTTCATGCGGGAAGCCAACCTGATCGGCGGGCAATGGATCAACGCCGAATCCGGCGAGACGCTTTCGGTCAACAACCCGGCGACCGGAGCCATCATCGGCACCGTACCGAATGCCGGGGCGGCAGAAACGCGCCGTGCGGTCGAGGCAGCGCAGGCGGCCTTTGCAAGCTGGCGCAAGACCACGGCCAACGAGCGCTCGAAACTGCTGCGCCGCCTGCACGACCTGATCATGGAGAACCAGACCGAACTGGCGCAACTGCTCACCATGGAGCAGGGCAAGTCGCTGGCGGAAGCGAAAGGCGAAGTCGGCTCGTCCGCCGCCTATGTGCTGTGGTTCGCGGAAGAGGCGCGGCGCATCTATGGCGACGTGGTGCCGAGCCCGTGGGCCGACCGGCGCATCCTTGTCACCAAGGAGCCGACGGGCGTCATTGCAGCGATCACGCCGTGGAACTTCCCGTCCTCGATGCTGGCGCGCAAGATCGGCCCGGCGTTGGCGGCGGGCTGCACGACGGTGGTCAAGCCCGCCTCGCAGACGCCCTATTCGGGCATCGCCTGGGGCGTGTTGTGCGAGGAAGCGGGTTTCCCGGCCGGCGTGGTCAACATCGTCACCGGCTCGGCCTCGAAGATCGGCGCGGAGCTCACCTCCAACCCGCAGGTCAAGAAGATCACGTTCACCGGCTCCACCGAGGTCGGCCGCATCCTGCTGCGGCAATCTGCCGAGACGGTGAAGAAGGTGTCGATGGAACTCGGCGGCAACGCGCCGTTCCTTGTGTTCGACGATGCAGACATCGACAAGGCGGTGGAGGGCGCGCTCGTCGCCAAGTACCGCAACTCCGGCCAGACCTGCGTGTGCACCAACCGCTTCTATGCGCAGGCCGGCATCTACGACCGTTTCGTCGAGAAGCTGACCGCTGCGACCGCGAAGCTGAAGGTCGGCCCGGGCGACGCCGAGGGCGTGCAGCAGGGGCCTTTGATCGACATGGCGGCGGTGGAAAAATGTGAGGAACTGATCGCCGATGCGCTGCAGAAGGGCGCAAGGATCGCCACGGGCGGCGGCCGGCACGAACTCGGCGGCAGCTTCTTCCAGCCCACCGTGATCGCAAACGCCAACACCGCGATGCGCTTCACGCAGGAGGAAATTTTCGGCCCGGTCTCTCCGGTGTACCGCTTCGAGACCGAGGAAGAGGCGATCCGCCTTGCCAACGACACCATCTACGGCCTTGCCTGCTACTTCTTTACCTCCGATCTCGGCCGGGCTTTCCGCGTGATGGAAGGGGTGAAGTACGGGCTGATCGGCGTCAACGAGGGTCTGATCACCACGCCGGAAGCGCCGTTCGGCGGCCTGAAGCAATCCGGCCTCGGCAAGGAAGGCGGGCACCAGGGCATCGAGGATTACCTCGACACGAAGTATGTGTGCATCGGCGGGCTGGGGTTGTAGGGATAGGCAAAGTATGTATCGGCCATTCGCCTCGGGCAACCTCCCCTTCGTCATCCCGGGGCTTGTCCCCGGGATCCAATGCAACGACCGGAAAGGGAATTTGGGTCCCGGGGACAAGCCCCGGGATGACGTTGGCGGGGAGGGTAGTCCCGGGATGACAGCGGAGAAGGTTTGCCCGGGGCACGCTCGTATCGAAGGCTGTGAGCGTTTGTCGGAAAGCTGCGCAAGCGGGTAGGTACATTGAACATTGATGCAAACCGCGGAGTACGGATCGTGTCGGACAAGTCCATCATCGATGAACGCGTCGCCCGGTTGCATGGCATTGCCAATAAAACGTTTGGAAACGAAATGACCGCCGCGGAATTCCTCGTCACGCCACATGACCGTTTGGGTGGCTTGCGCCCTGTCGATTGCGCCTCGAGCACGAATTCCCTGAAGCAGGTCGAACAAGTGCTGGATTCGATTTTATTCGGTCTGCCCGCGTGATTGGATCGCAACGTTTATAGGCGCACGTTGATGTCCCCCATCCCTTTCGGAACCACCCCCTCGGGCGAAGAAGTCCGCGCGCTCACGATTCGCGGCGGCGGGCTGACGGCGAGGCTGATGACATGGGGGGCGGGGATCGTCGATCTTCGCCTTGAGGGGCATGCGCTGCCGCTGGTGCTCGGTTTCGACGATTTCACCCACTATCCGGCGCACTCGCCTTACTTTGGCGTCAGCGCCGGGCGCTACGCCAATCGCATTCGTGACGGGAAGTTTACGATCGATGGCGTTGTCCATCAAACCGACCGGAACTTTCTCGGCAAGCACCTGCTGCACGGCGGTGCGGCGGGGCTCGGCAAGCGTAACTGGCGGCTTGTTGAAGCCGGGTCCGATCAAGCGGATTTCTCGATCCGCGCCGCCGATGGCGAGATGGGCTTTCCCGGCAATCTCGATGTGACCTGCATCTACCGGCTTGGCGGCGACGGCGTGTTGTCGGTCACCTTCGAAGCCGCGACGGATGCGCCGACACTGTGCAACATGGCGCATCATTCCTACTTCAATCTGGCCGATGGTGGGGCGGGCGACTGCCTCGACCATGAAATGCGCATCGAGGCTGCACATTACCTGCCCGTCGACGACGAACTGATACCGACAGGCGATATTGCGCCGGTTGCCGGCACGCCGTTCGATTTCACCCGCTCCCGGCCGATCCGCCATGAAGCGGGCGGGGCGCAGACTGTGTATGACCACAATTTCTGCCTGTCGCGTAAACGCGGTCCGCTGCGCGAGGTGGCGCAGGTCCGCTCGCCGACAAGCGGCGTGACGATGGCGGTGGCGACCACCGAAGCCGGACTGCAGTTCTATGCCGGTCACAAGGTGCAGCCGCCGGTTCCGGGCCTCGATGGCATCAATTACGGGCCGTTCAGCGGCTTTTGCCTCGAGGCGCAGGCTTGGCCCGATTCGCCGAACCATCCCGATTGGCCGGGCGCGCTGCTGCGGCCGGGCGAAACCTGTCGCAGCGAAACGCAGTACCGGTTTGCGCTGGCGCAGTGAATGCGACCGTCGCTTGCTCCGAGGCCTCAAACCATCCCGGCAAACCGCGTTTCCATTTCCGCCAGCTTCGCATTCACCCAGCGCAGATCGCGGGCAGGGCGCTCGGTTGTGAGCGCCACCTCGCCGCGCACAGTTGCCGGGCGGGCGGACAGCACAATGATGCGATCGGCAAGTTCCATCGCCTCACGCAGATTGTGGGTTACCATCAGCGCTGTGGTCGGCCGTGCGCGCCAGACCTCCAGCAGCAATTGGCGCAGGCTTTTGGCCGTCGGCTCGTCCAGCGAGACGAACGGCTCGTCGAGCAACAGAAGCGCCGGCTTCACTGCAAAGGCACGCGCCAACGCCACGCGCCGCGCCAACCCGAGCGACAATTCGCCCGGGAAAAAACCGACATGCGCCTCAAGCCCAAGCGACTGCACAAGCGCCGGCAGGTGAGAATCGTCCTCGCCTGGCACGAGGCCGGTTCGAATGTTCTGTTCCACCGTGCGCCAGGGCAGCAGGCGTGGCTCCTGAAACGCCATGGCGATACGCGTTGCCTCGGCCACACCGCCGATCGCACCGGAAAAATCGCGGTCCAGCCCGGCAATCA